>JACPCF010000019.1 GCA_016179965.1 Candidatus Rokuibacteriota bacterium
CAGATCCGCGTGATCGCCCCCGAGGTCGGCGGCGGCTTCGGCTGCAAGGTGGGGCTCTACGACGAGGAGGTCCTCGCCGCGTTCGCCGCAATCAAGCTCGGCCGGCCGGTGAAGTGGATCGAGACCCGGAGCGAGAGCCTGGCCGCCACCACCCACGGCCGCGGCCAGACCCACGAGGCCGAGCTGGCGGTGGCGCGGGACGGAACGTTCCTGGCCCTTCGAGTCCGCGGAGTGGCAGACCTCGGCGCCTGCCTCGAGGCCTTCACCGCCGGCCCGCCGCTCCTCTGCGGCCGGCTCATTACCGGCGCGTACCGGATCCCGGCGGCGTCATACGCGCTTCGCGGCGCCTTCACCAACAAGACGCCGACCGCCGCCTACCGCGGCGCCGGCCGTCCCGAAGGGTCGTTCATCATCGAGCGGATGGCCGACCTGGCCGCGGCCGAGCTGGGAATGGATCCCGTCGAGATCCGCAAGAAGAACTTCATCAGGCCGGAGGACTTCCCCTACAAGACGCCCTCGGGGCTCACCTACGACTCGGGCCGCTACGCGCTGACGCTCGACAAGGCGCTGGAGATCCTGGATTACCCGAAGTTCCGCTCCGAGCAGGCCCAAGCCCGCAAGGAGGGCCGCTACGTGGGCGTCGGCTTCTCAACTTTCGTGGAGACGGCGAGCACCGGCCCCTCGGCCAAGATGGCGTTCCAGGGCCACGAGTACGGCGCCGTCAGGGTCGAGCCGAGCGGCCGCGTGACGGCCCTGACCGGCACCTCACCACACGGTCAAGGCGGAGAGACGACGTTCGCCCAGATCGTGGCCGACGCCCTCGGCGTCACTCCTGAGGACGTCACCGTGCTTCACGGCGATACCGCAGTAATCCCTACCGGCTTCGGGACGGGCGGGAGCCGCGGGGCGAGCGTCGGCGGGGCGGCGATCCACGTGGCCGCCGGGCGCGTGAGGGAGAAGGCCCAGCGCATCGCCGCCCACCTCCTCGAGGCGGCGCCGGAGGACATCGCCGTCACCGACGGGAAGTTCCACGTCAAGGGCCTCCCCGACCGGGCGGTGACCCTCCGCGAGGTCGCCCAGACGGCGCACCGCGCGGCCAACCTCCCGCCCGGGATGGAGCCCGGGCTCGACGCCAGCCACATCTTCGACCCCCCGGACTTCACGATTCCCTTCGGCGTGTACATCGCGGTGGTGGAGGTGCTGCCTGAGAGCGGCGAGGTCAGGCTGCTGCGCTTCATCGGTGTGGACGATGTGGGGACGGTGATCAACCCGCTCCTGCTGAAGGGCCAGCTCCACGGCGGGATCGCCCAGGGGATCGCCCAGGCCCTCTGGGAGGAGATCGTCTACGACGAGGGCGGCCAACTCCTGTCGGGGAGCCTGATGGAGTACGCGGCGCCGAAGGCTCCCGATCTCCCGATGTTCGAGCTGGACCACACGGTCACGCCCACGCCCCACAACCCCCTCGGCGCCAAGGGGGTGGGCGAGGCCGGCTGCGTCGGCGCCCCTCAGGCCGTCGTGAACGCGGTGCTCGACGCGCTCTCGCCGCTCGGCATCAAGTCCCTCGACATGCCCCTCCGGCCCGAGAAGATCTGGCGCGCGATCGAAACCGCCGGACGCTGAAGACGTGCGGAAGCCTCAGGACGGGGCCAGGTCTTCGAAGACCGCGCGGTAGAGACCATCCCAGAACCGGGCCCGGGCGCCCAAGGAGGCGTGGGCCCCCTCGAGAATGCGCTCGTGGTTCTCGGGCGTCTCGGCGTAGCGGGCTAGAGCCATCCGAAGGAGTCTCCCGTGCTCGAGGTCCTGGGCCACGTGCAGGGTGAAGTACTCCAGCGGTTTGTCCTCCACTCCGACCTTCCGAAGGCCCTCCACCAGGTAGGCGAACATCGTAGGGATCGCCCACTCATGGCCGGGGCCCACAGCCCCCAGCCCCACCAGATAGTGACGGAGCGAGGTCAGCTCGATGTGATGGTTGATGAAGGCCCGGGTCTCCGGGAGGGCCTCCACGCGGTCCCAGTCTTCTTCGCTAAGCCCGAGGGCGCGCAGGAACCGCCGGTAGAGCGCGGGATGGGAGCAGTCATAGGTCTGAGGACGGGCGTACTCATCCTCCAGTACCATATGGATCCAGTCCCTCACCTCCTGCTCCGGGATGCTCTTGACCAGGGCTTCCAGATAGGTCGTGAACACCCGAACGAGCTGATAGTGCTGGAGACCAAAAGCCCAGAGCTGAATCCGTCGCAGGCCGCCCTCGGCGAACCGACGCAGGAAGGGGTGGTGCAGGGCGGGATGGCTTCGAACCTCGGCTTCCAAGCGCTGAAGGAAGAGCTCAGCGCGCGTGGGATCAGTTCCGGGCATATTTTGCTGGCCCTCAGAAGGTGAGGACCTTGTCGGCGGTCGCGACCTCTTCCAAGAGGAAGGCCGTAAGCCCGCGCACCTCGATGCCGTCGAGGAGATCCTCGGCCTCCACACCGCAAATCGCCATGGAGGAGCTACAGGCGTAGAGCCGCACGTCCCCGAGCTCCATTACCTGTCGCAAAAGCCCCGGCAGGTCTGTGAGCGCCAGGGCCGAGAGGCGCTCCCGCACCGCCGCCTCGTGCTCGCGATAAGCCTCCGAGAGGTTGATCTCCTGGACCCCTCTCTTGGTCACCTTGAGGACCGCCTCGTCGCGAAAGAACACCCTCACTGCCACCCCCGAGCTGACGGCCGCCATCAGCAGCGTCACAACTTGGACGAGGCTGTTGAAGTTGCCGTGCGAGGCGATGACGGCCAGGGTGTTCACGGAGTGGGTTCGCCGGCCCGCTTCTGGACGAAGGAGACGATGAGCGAGCCCCAGCGGGCGTCGGGCTCCCGCCGGTGACCGAGGAACCGGTGGCCGGTGGTCCGGCACCAGGCAGGGTAGTCGTGCTCGGCGGCGAGGTCCGTCGAGAGCACTTTGACGACACCCGCCGGACCCACGGTCAGCATCGCCCGCATCAGCCGGAGGATGCCCTGGGCGCAGAGCATCCCCCGGTTGTCCACCACGGTGGAGACCGTGCCTTCCTCGACCGGACGCCCCTCCCCGCTTACCAGTTCCATACTGTGTCGAACTGGTCCACGAACTTTCCCATCTCTTTCCCACTGAGGAGCTGGACTCCCTCGGTCAGCTCGTCTTTCTTGATCCCACGCTCCTCCAGGTCTTCGCGCACGGCGTAGACGGGGATGTTCGCCTGGTGGACCGACTTGAGGTCGGTCTCAATCAGGAAGCCGGGCTGGACGAGCGTCCCGGCAATCCTAATCCCGGTCCCGTCCTGGCCGCGGACCGCATAGTTGACGGCGTCCCCCCGCAGGAGCAGCGTCAGGGGTTGCCCCGCCACCGAGGCAAAGGCGGAGGCGAAGAGGCCGATGTCGCTGTCCTCAAGGTTTCCGTACTCGGTGTGAGCGAGCACGGAGAGAATCTTCTTAGCCATGGCCCTGTCCCTCCGATTTCTGTTAGTGGGCCGACATCAAGAGCGTCTTGTCGGCCTGGTCCGTGAACTTGTAGAGGTCCCCGAGCGTGCCGTGCACGACGGGATCGAGGTGGTAGCCCTGTGGAACGCCCCGTTCCACACAGCAGAGCCCTCAGACGTACCACTGGAGCTTGGGCTCGCTCTTCCCCTTCTCCAGGAGCCGGGCCACGAACTCCGCCGTGGTGTTGTGGGCCTTGCCCACGTCGGTGTGATGCGCGGCGTTGGTCTTCCAGATCGGGTCGTCGTGCTGGGCCTGGGCCTTGGCGGTGAGGAGCACGCCGTCCTCGTAGGCCAGCACGTTGACGTTGTACCCCTTGTCGAGGGCCGTGTCCACCAGCCGGAAGAGGCTGATGGGGGTCTCGTTGCCGTACGGTCCCGCCGTGATGCAGATGTGAAGGGTCTTCCGGTTCGCCATATCGGGCTCCTCTCAATGCCAGATGGCTTTGTCTGACTTCTCCATCAGGAGGTCGATGAGTTCATCCGCATTGCTCACCCGGACCCCCTCGGAGAGCCGCTCCTTGGTGATGCCGCGCTGTCGAAGAGAGATCTCGTCCGCCAGGAGCGTCAAGTTATGGGTCTTGGCCTCGGCCAGGAGCTTCTCACCCGCCTCGAAGCGCTTCCGCGCGGCGAAGACCGCATCCTGCACGAGATAGATCGTGACGTTGTGCCGGAGCTCCCGGAGCTGCTTCGCCAGCTCGAACGCGTGCTCCCCGCCCTCCAGCGGGCTCTTGGACTCGACTAAAAGGTACTGGGCCATGTCTCTTCACCTCCTTTTCAGGCTTTCGTTCGGGTAATTGCCAGAGAGGGATCGGTGGGACGCACTGGATCCCGCTCAGCAACCGCACAAGAAGCGTCGAACCACCGGAGTCGGCCGCGCAAGCGAACGACATCGCCGATAACGGCGACCACAGGCGGCTGAAGCCCCGCGGCCTTGTCCAGGATGTCGGCGAGCGTGCCGGTGATCGTCTGCTGGGCTTCAGTCGTCCCCCAGCGGATGAGGGCCACGGGGGTCTCCGGGGAGCGACCGTGGGCCAGAAGCTCAGCGACGATCCGGGGCAGCGTCCGCGCCCCCATCAGGACGACCAGGGTGTCCACCGCGGTCGCCAGCCGTTCCCACTCCACGGCGGGCTCACCCTTGCACCCGTCCTCGTGGCCCGTGACGACGGCGAAGGAGGACGCCAGCCCACGGTGGGTGAGGGGGATTCCCGCGTAGGCCGGCACCGCCACGGCCGAGCTGACCCCTGGCACGACCTCGAAGGGGATCCCCGCCGCCGCTAGAGCCTCTGCCTCCTCCCCGCCCCGGCCGAAGACGAAGGGATCGCCACCTTTCAGTCTGACTACCCGACGGCCGCGTCGAGCGTGGGCGATGAGGAGATCATTGATCTGCTCCTGGGGCAGGCTGTGGCCGCCGGCGAGCTTGCCGGCAAAGATGCGCAGCGCGTCGGGCGGCGACTCGTCGAGCAGGATCGGGTTGACCAGGCGATCATAGATCACCACCTCGGCCTTCCGCAGCACTTCCAGGCCACGCACCGTCAGGAGACCAGGATCGCCCGGCCCCGCGCCGACCAGATAGACGGTGGCTACCCGCATGTCCCCGCCCTGAGCCGCGACAAGAGACGCGCCTTGGCTTCGTCCCGGCGCCCTTCGGCGATCAGGCTCCGGAGGTCTCCGTCGAGCGCCCGGCGCCACGCCGCGCCGTCGGGAAGCCGCCCGCGCTCCTTCAGCTCCTGCCTGACCTCCGCCGCGACCTCGGCGAGCACGGCGTAATCCTCCGTGAAATAGGCCTCGAGCTCGTCTCTCACCGCGCGGGACAGGGCCGGGCTCGCGCCTCCCGTGGCCACCGCCACCACGAGCGCCCCCCGCCGGACGACGGCGGGAAGAATGAAATCACAATGGGCTGGATCGTCGGCGGCGTTGACCCACACGCCCCGTTCCCTCCCTTCGCGGGCGACGGTCGCATTGACCTCCCCGCCGTCGGAAGCGGCAAAAGCCAACTCCGAGCCCGACAGATCGCCGGGGCGGTATTCCCGGGCCACGTGCCGGATTCGCCCCTCCCCGGCCAGCACCCCAAGGCGCGGGGTGAGCGCGGGACTGATCACCGTCACGGATGCTTCCGCGGCGATGAGGGCCTCCACCTTGTGCTCGGCCACCCGACCGCCGCCGATGACGACGCACCGTCGCCCGGCCACCTCGAGGAAGACCGGATAGTAGCCCATCCCTCAGCCGTCCACGCCGTGGGGCGGCCGCCCCGGTGAGGGATCCCGGTCCGCCGCGGCGACCTCGGCGCCGGCCAGGAATTCTCGGAGCTTGTCGTCGGTGTGACGGGCGCAGAACCGGCGGAAGTTCTCTCCGTTGACCCGCCCCGAAAGGTAAGTCTTGAGCAGCCGCTCGATGGCTGCCGGCACCTCGACCGCGGGAGCGCGGTAGCCGATGGGACGTGCTTTGGCCTGGTATTTCCCCACGGCCCCCCCCACGCAGAAGTAATAGGCATCCACCATCTGGCCTTCCACCTTCATCTTCTTCCCCTCGATCCCGATGTCCGCGATCCAGTGCTGCCCGCAGCTGTTGGGGCAGCCGGTGATGTGGATCTTGACGTGCTGTTCGAAACCGGGCAGGCGCGTTTCAAGATCCTCCACCAGCCAGCGGGCGAAGTTCTTCGTTTCGCTCAGCGCGAGCTTGCAGAACTCCGTCCCCGTGCAGGCGATGGTGCCCCGCCAGAAGGGCGAGGCGTCGATCCTGAACCCCGCGTCCCCGAGCTCCCGCGCCAGCCGCTCGGCGCGGTCCCGGCGGACGTTCAGGATGAGGAGGTTCTGCATGTTGGTCGTCCGGAGCTCCCCCGTGCCGTAGAGCTCCGCGAGGTCCGCCACGGCCCGCATCTCACCCGGAGACATGCGTCCGCGGAGGACGGCAATCCCCGCGTAGCAGTAGCCGTCCTGCCTCTGGGGGTGGATTCCCACGTGGTCCCGGTAGACGTCGTCCGGAGGATCCTCTGGGACCGCGGGGTCCAGGCTGAACCCCATCCGGCGTTCCAGCTCTTCCTGAAATCGCCCGGCCGTCCAGCCGTGGGTGAGGAAGAGGAACTTGAGTCGCGCCTTCTCCCGATTCTGGCGGAGGACGTCGCTGTCACGGAAGATCTCGGAGATCCCCTTTACGACGGGAAGAACCTGGTTCCAGCGCACAAAGGCGTTGAGCCGGAGGCCGAGGTGCGGGTCGGTGGACAGCCCACCGCCTACCCGCACGGAGAAGCCGATCTCGCCGGTCTGGGGGTCCGGGAGAGCGGTCATTCCGATGTCGTTGATCTCCGGATACGAGCACCAGACCCGGCAGCCGGTGATGGAGATCTTGTACTTGCGCGGGAGGTTGTAGAAGTCAGGATTGCCGTTCAGCATCCCGGTCGCCGCACGGACCAGCGGGGAGGCGTCCACGACCTCGTCGGCGTCCACGCCGGCCAGCGGGCAGCCGGTGACGTTGCGGGTGTCGTCGCCGCAGGCGCCCATCGTGGTGATGCCGCACCGCCAGAGGCTTTGAAAGATCTCCGGGAGGTCCTCGATCTTCACCCAGTGGAGCTGGACGTTCTGCCGGACGGTGATGTCCGCGACCCCGCGCGCGTGCCTCTCCGCGAGGTCGGCAAGGGTCCGGAGCTGGTGGGAGAGGAGGAAGCCGTTGGGGAGGCGGATCCGGACCATGAAATAGGGCACCGCCTTGCCTTCGCCCCCCTTTCCCCCCACCGCGCCGATGCCATCGCCCTGGGTGTACACCCCCCACCAGCGGAAATACGTATTGAGCCACTCGGCCGGGATCGATTGATAGCCCTCGCGGGCGAACCGGACGATCTCCGAATAGGCGTCCCACGGGTTCAGCGCGCGCTTGAGCCGCTCGGCCCGCTGGGCCTTGGTCTCTTTCACGGGCTCTGCCGGGGCGCGAGGAGTCTCGGGCCCCCGCACCCAATTCCGCAGGATTTCGGCCACTTCCGGACGGGTAAACTCCGCGGGGAGAGGCTCCCCCCGCCCCAAGAGTTCGCGTACCAGGCTCCCGCTCAGGGCCATCCGGTCCGACGGATTGTGCGGGCAGGTTTTGGGAGACGTAATGGCCTCGCACCGACGGCAGTAGAAGGTCTCATCGAAAAAGAGGGGGACGACGCCGAGCTCCTCGGAGGCGAACCGGCGGAAGATCTCGTCCACCGTCAGCGGGGAGGACGCGGTCTCGACCCCCGCGTATTCGCGCCCGACAATAAAGTGGGTGCAGCCATAATTCTTCCGGACGAGGGCGTGGAAGAGCGTCTCTCTGGGGCCCGCATACCGCATCGCGCCAGGAAACACCGCCAGCACCACGCGGTCCTTGGGGTAGTACTGCTCGACCAGAACCTGGTAGCAGCGGACGCGGACCTCCGAGGGAACCTCGTCGAGCTTGGTCTGCCCCACAAGCGGGTGGATGAGGAGGCCGTCGAGCGGCTCCAACGCGCACTTCTGCACGTATTCATGGGCGCGGTGGATGGGGTGCTGGCTCTGAAATCCGACGACGGTGCGCCACCCAAGCGCCTCGAACCGAGCCCGCGTCGCGGAGGGATCGAGACGGTAGGCCTCGAACCCCTTCAGGGGAGGACGGGTGATCAGGTCCACCTTTCCGGCCAGAAGCACATCGCCCCGGCTAAGCTGATACTGGGCCCCGGGGTGACGGGGGTCCTCCGTCCCGTAGACCAGGCGGGCCTCCTCGCGCCCATCGTAGGGGAAACGCTCTTTCAGGTGCAGGATGCCGAGCGGCTCCTCCCATGGGGACACGAGGGCCACCTCTTCCCCTTCCCTCAACACGTCGGCGTCAGCGCGCCGGACCGCCAGCGTGATCGGCAGAGGCCAGGGAAGGCCGTTGGCCAGGCGCATCTCCTGAAGGACGCTCCGGTAGTCGGCCTCACCGATGAACCCTTCGAGGGGGCTGTAGGCCCCGACCGCGATCAGCTCGACATCGGACATCGTGCGGGCGTTCAGGGCGATACGCTTCAACGAGGAAACGCGCCGGCCGGCCTCATCTCGGGCTTCGCCACGGAGGACTCGATCGACCAGCACCCCACCGTGGGGGGGAATCGTGGTTCCTACGGACGCCTGAGTCATGCGCCGGTGCCCCTGTGTCGGAGAAAGGTACACTTTCCGATCAAGAATGTCAAGAAGTAACGTAAATCCAGGAAAGGCAATTACTTCGGGGTGGCTGGGGCAGCCCGTCTAGACCAGAACCAGGCCGGCGGCGGCTTCGCCGGAGTGGACGCAGTCGGAGATGCCAACGCCGCAGTAGGCGCTCCCGGCGAGCGCCAGCCCCGGATGGCCAACCAGCCGCCGCTCGATCGCCGCCACAGTCTCCAGGTGGCCCACGTGGTACTGGGCCATCGAGGCCGGGTAGCGGTGGACGCGGGTGAGCAGGGGCGGTGCTGTCACGCCGAGCAGCTCGTTCAGCTGGGCCCTCACGATCGCCGCCATCCGCGCGTCGTCCTCCTTGAGGATGCCCTCGTCGAGGGGGCCGCCGACGAAAACGCGAAGCAGGGCGTGACCAGGCGGGGCCCGCCCCGGGTACTTCACGCTGGAGAAGGTGCAGGCCAGGAGCGGGCGACGCTCGATCCGGGGCACGACGAAGCCGAAGCCGTCCAGCGGATGGGCGATCTCCTCCCGGCGGTAGGCGAGCGCGACCGTCGCCGATGAGGCGTACGGAATCGCCTCAAGAAGATGGGCCAGGCTCGGGTCGAGGGCGCGGACCATGCGCGCGGCCTGGGGCGCCTCGGCCGCCACGATGACCGCATCCGCGTCCACGCCGCTTCCGTCGGCCAAGCCCACACGCCAGCGGCCACCGTCGCGCCGGAGCCCGACGACCCGTTCCTTGAGCCTCACCGAGCCCGGCGGGAGGCGATCGCCGAGCGCGCGCGTGAACTCTTCCATCCCGTCCGCAAACGTGACGAAGAGGCTCCAGCGGGCGCCGCTCACCCCTTGGGCCTTCCGGGACGCGCGCCAGAGCGCCAGGATGAGGCTCCGGTGGGCTCGCTCCATCTCGAGGAAGCGCGGCATGGTCGCCGCCAGGCTCAGGAGATCCGGGTCGGCCGTGTAGATCCCCGCCACCAGCGGCTGGGCCACTCGCTCCAGCGCTTCGACGCCGAGCCGGCGGCGGACGAAGGACCCGAGGCTCTCATCCTCCGAGCCGACCCTCCGCGGCAGCACAACGTCCATCGCCATCCTGAGCTTGCCCCGCCACGAAAAGAGTCGCGAGGAGAGCAGCGGCCCCAGGCGCGCGGGGGCCAGGAGCTGAAAGCCCTCGGGGAGCGGCTCGAGGCGCCCGCGGAAGACCACCCAGGTCTGGCGGAACCGGTCGTCGGTGCGAACGAGCCGGCCCGCGAGGCCGAGCCGCTCCGCCAGCGCCAGAGCCCAGGGTTTTTCCGAGATGAAGGAGTCGGGGCCGGCCTCGATCAGGAAGCCCTGGGTGCGCTCGGTGGCGATGGTGCCGCCGAGACGGTCACGCGCTTCCAGAAGGGTGAGGTCGATCGGCTCGCCGCGCTCGCGGGAAAGCTCGGTGAGCCGGTGAGCCGCGGCGAGGCCGCCAATCCCGCCGCCCACCACGACCACCCGGCGCGCCACGTCGTTACGCCCTGAGACCAGCCTTCGCCAGGCCGGCCAGCATCTCGATGAAAGCCGGGTGGTCGTTGACGGCGCCGGCGCGATGGAAACGAAGCCCCAGCTCCTCCGCCAGCCGGCGCGCCTCGACGTCCAGGTCGTAGAGCACCTCGACGTGGTCCGAGACAAAGCCGATTGGCGCGACCACCACGTCGCCCACGCCCTCCTTGGCCAGCCCGCGCAGGACGTCGCAGATGTCAGGCTCGAGCCAGGGATCGGGCGGCGAGCCACTCCGGCTCTGATAGGCCACCGACCATCGGGGATAACCGAGCCGTGCCGCCACAGCGCGCGAGGCCGCCGTGAACTGGGCCACGTACGGCGAGCCGTCGGCCATCGCCGTGGGAACGCTATGCGCGGTGAAGACGAGCGGCGTGGCCTTCCTTCTGTCCGCGGGAATCGCGGACAAGACGGCCCTCACCCGATCCCCCGCGGCCTCGATGAAGCGCGGATGGTCGAACCAGGGCGGAGCGTACGAGACCTCCGGCGCCCCCGGGCCCACCTTCTCCCGGGCGGCCGCGACGTCGCCCACGTAGCGGTCCCAGGAGGCCTCCGTCTCAAAGGACGACAGGATGATCCCCAGGGCGCGCCGGTGGCCCTTGTCTTTCATCTCCGCCAGCGCCTCGTGAAAGAACGGGTGCCAGTTCCTCATGCCGACGTAGACGGGCACGGAGAGGCCGTCGCGCGTCAAGGCGCGGCGCAGCCCCTCCGCCTGGAGAAGCGTGAGATCGTTCAGCGGGGAGCGACCGCCGATGACTTCGTAATGGTGCGCTACTTCTTCGAGGCGCTCGGCAGGAATGTGCCGGCCCGCGGTGACGATCTGGAGGAAGGGGCGGATGTCCTCGGGCTTTTCCGGGCCGCCGAAGGCGATCAGCAAGACCGAATCCACCACGCTCATGGCCGCGCCCACAGCACTATCTCGCGTCGTTCGAGCGCGGGCTTTGCCCGCGCAACCCCGGGGGGGAGGAATCGGAAGGGGGGCGGAGCCCCCCTCCGAGCGAAGACAGCTCGTGAACCATCTCCACCATCGCGATCACGTGCTCCACGGACGTCTCGGGGAGGACCCCGTGGCCGAGGTTGAAGATGTGGCCGGGCCGGGCGGCGGCCCGATCGAGGATCGCCCGGACATGCCGCTTGATCTCGGCGGGCTTCGCGAGCAGCACGGCCGGGTCGAGGTTCCCCTGGACCGCCACGTCGTAGCCGATGCGCTTCCAGGCGTCGGCCAGGTCCACGCGCCAGTCGAGACCGATCACGTCCCCCCCCGCCTCGCGCAGCAGCTCGAGCAGGCCCGCGGTGCCCGTGCTGAAGTGGATGACGGGAACGCCCGGCGTGAGCCCTTTGATGACGGCGCGCGTATGGGGCAGGACGAACTCGCGGTAGGCGTCGGGCGAGAGCGCCCCCACCCAGGAGTCGAAGAGCTGCACGGCCTGGGCGCCCGCGGCGATCTGGCCGTTCACGTAGCCGACGGTGACCCTGACGAGGCGCTCCATGAGGGCGTGCCACGCGGCGGGATCGTCGTGCATCAGCCGCTTCGTGTGGAGATACTCGCGGGACGCGCTGCCCTCGATCAGGTAGGAGGCCACCGTGAAGGGCGCGCCGGCGAAGCCGATCAGCGGCACTCGCGCGGCCAGCGCCTTGCGCACCGTGCGGATCGCCTCGAAGACGAAGGGCGTCGCCTCCCGGGGGTCCACGTCCGCCAGCCGCCGGAGATCCGCCGCGCCGCGCACGGGACGGTGGATGAGGGGCCCTTCCCCCTTGGCGAACTCCAGGCCCACCCCCATGGGCTCAACCGGCAGGAGAATGTCGGCGAAGATGATCGCGGCGTCCACGCCGAGGCGCTCCACCGGCAAGAGAGTCACCTCGGCAGCCGCCTCGGGATTCTTGCAGAGCTCCAGGAAGCCGAACCGCTCGCGGAGCGCGCGGTACTCGGCCATGAAGCGCCCCGCCTGGCGCATGAGCCAGACCGGGGTGAACTCGGTGGGCTCGCGCCGGCACGCGCGGAGAAAGGGAGCGGGCGCCGCGGCGTTCATGGATGATCGAGCGTACAGGAAGCGCCGCGGATTGACAACTCTCGGCACCTGGGCGACCATGGCGTCCATGCCGTTCATGGCGGGGAAGCAGGCGTTCCTGGAGCTCCTCAAGCAGGAGGGCGCGGAGGTGCTCTTCGGCAACCCGGGGACCACCGAGCTGCCGCTGATGGACGGCCTGGCGCGCGAGACGCGGATCCACTACATCCTGGCCCTCCAGGAGGCGGTGGCCATCGCCATGGCCGACGGCTACGCTCAGGCCAGCGGCAAGCTGGCCCCGGTGAACGTCCACATCTCCCCCGGCCTCGGCAACGCGATGGGGATGCTCTACGACGCCTGGAAGGCCGGCTCTCCTCTGCTCCTGACCGCGGGTCAGCACGATCAATCCTTCACCGTCACCGAGCCCGTCCTCTGGTCCGAGCTGCCGCCCGTGGCGAAGCCCTACGTGAAGTGGGCGACCGAAGTCCGCCGGCTGGAAGATCTGCCGCGCATCGTGCATCGCGCGGCGAAAGTCGCTCTGACGCCGCCGACAGGCCCCGTCTTCCTCTCCCTGCCCGTGGACGTGCTCAACGCCGAGCGCGACCTGGAGCTGGGCGAGCCCACCCGCGTGGACCCGCGGATCCGCGGGGCGCGCGAGGCGGTGGAGCGGGCGGCCGACCTCCTGACCCAGGCCAAGCGACCGCTCATCGTGGCCGGCGACGCCATAGCCCAGGGCGACGGCCACGCCGAGCTGATCGAGGTGGCCGAGTTGCTCGGCGCGCCGGTCCGCACGGAAGGGATGGCCAACCGCTGCAACTTCCCCTTCACCCACCCGCTCTATCAGGGCGCGATCTCGCGCCTGGCCCCCGATCTGCGCGCGCTCCTCCAGCAGCACGACCTGCTCTTCTCCGTGGGCGGCGACCTCTTCACCCTGTCGCTTCCGTCGGACGTGGAGCCCATGCCCCACGGCCTGACGATCATCCATCTGGACGTGGATCCCTGGGAGGTCGGCAAGAACTACCCTGCCAAGGTGGCGATCCTCGGCGATCCGAAGGCAACGCTGCCCGAGCTGGCTGAGGCGCTGCGGAAACGCTTCGGAGGAAGCGCGCACCCCGAGGCCCAGCGCCGCACGGAGGAAGCGGAGAAGCAACGCGCTCAGACGATCGCCGAGTTGAAGAAGCGCGCGCTGGCCGCGAGCGGCCGTCAGCCGATCGCGCCCTTGGCCCTGATCCACGCCCTCGCCGAGGGCCTGCCGCCCGACGCGGTGGTCGTGGACGAATCGATCTCCTCGGGAGGAGGCCTCCGGGAACTCCTTCGCTGCCAGGATCCCCGGAGCTTCTTCGGCCTCCGGGGCGGCGGCATCGGCTGGGGGCTCCCGGCGGCGCTCGGGGTCAAGCTCGCGCTGCCGCGCCGCCCGGTCGTGGCGCTGGTGGGAGACGGGAGCGCGATGTACACCAACCAGGCCTTCTGGACCGCCGCCCATGAGGGGCTCGGCGTGATCTTCCTGATCGTCAACAACAGGAGTTACCGGGTCCTGAAGCAGCGCGTCCACGCCCTCAAGGGCTTTTCGGCCCAGGACAACGTGTACGTGGCGATGGACCTCGACAAGCCGCTCATCGACTTCGTCGGGCTCGCCCAGTCCCTCGGCGTGCCCGGTGAGCGCGTGGAGAAGGCCGCGGACATCGGCCCGGCCCTGGCCCGCGGTCTCGCTGCCGGCGGACCGTACCTCCTCGACGTCCAGGTGGACGGGACGTTCAAGCCCTAGCCCCCCACCCGATGCCATTTCCTCTTCTCCTCCCCCTCGGGGGGGAGAGGATGAAGGTGAGGGGATTATGAGTGGGGTGAGGGGGCGAGGAGGTTCACGCGGTGCCGGATCGCCTGAAGGGGAAGGTCGCCATCGTCAGCGGGGCCGGCTCGCGCGGCCCCGGAGTGGGGAACGGCAAGGCCGCCGCCGTCCTCTTCGCCCGCGAGGGCGCCCGGGTCCTCTGCGTGGACCAGTTCCTGGACCGCGCCGAGGAGACCTGCGCGCTCATCCGCGCCGAGAATGGGAACGCCTCCACGCTCCAGGCCGACGTGACACGGGCGGCCGATTGCGAGCGGATGGTCGCGACGGCCCTCGAGCGCTACGGCCGGCTCGACGTCCTCCACAACAACGTCGGGATCGAGTCACGGAAGAACCTCATGGAGGTCACCGAGGAGGAGTGGGACCGCGTCATGGCGGTGGACCTGAAGAGCATGCTGCTCACCTGCCAGGCCGCCATCCCCCGGCTGGTCGAGGCCAGCGGGGGCTCCATCATCAACGTCTCCTCGGTGGCGGCCCTCCGCGCCCACGGCCGTACCGCCTACTCTGCCGCCAAGGCGGGGGTGATCGGCCTGACGATCTCGCTGGCCGGGCAACTGGCGAAGGATCGGATCCGCGTCAATGCGATCGCCCCGGGCATGGTCTATACCCCGATGGTGGCGGAGGGGATGTCGGCGGAACTGCGCGAGCGCCGCAGGCTCGCCGCCTTGATCCAGGACGAGGGCACGGCCTGGGACGTGGGCTGGGCTGCGGTCTATCTGGCGAGCGACGAGTCCCGCTGGGTGACGGGCCAGGTCCTGGTCGTCGACGGCGGCGTTTCCATCACTACTCGGTGAAACAGACGAGGGAGCCACCATCATGGCGATGACGTTCGGCGTTCACGTGGGACACGTGAGCAGTCCGCTGGGGGAACTCCGCAAGCTCTGGCGCTTCGCGGATACCTCGGGCTTCGACTGGTTCTCGGTGTCGGACCACTTCCAGGAAAGCCCGCCCCAGGGGGGCGACATGGACTGCTTCGAGGCCATCTCGACGATGACGGCGCTGGCGACGGAGACGAAGAACGTCCGGGTGGGGTGCCTGGTCTTCTGCGTCAACTACCGCCACCCGGGAGTGCTGGCCAAAGCGCTCTGCACGATCGACCACCTGTCGGGGGGCCGCGTCGAATGCGGTATCGGGGCGGGCTGGCACGAGGCCGAGTACAAGGCATTCGCAATTCCCTTCGAAAGGATCGGCGTCCGCGAGGACCAGCTGGAGGAGGCCGTTCAGGTGCTGCGGCTTCTGTTCACGCAGCGGATCGCGAGCTTCAAGGGGCAATACTTCCAACTCACCGACGCGCGCTGCAACCCCAAGCCGCTCCAGAAGCATCTCAGGATCTGGATCGGCGGCCTCGGCGAGAAGCGGACGCTCCGCGCCGCGGCCAGGTACGCCGACGGCTGGAACGCCCCCTACATCTCGCCGGAGGAGTTCAAGCGGAAGAGCCAGATCCTCGACGACTGGTGCCAGAAGGCGGGGCGCGATCCGGCCGAGGTTCTCCGCACGGTCAACGTCGGCTTCTACATGGGCGCGACGGAGAAGGCGGCCAGGCGTCAGGAGGAGCGGATGAAGGCCCAGTGGGGGGCGACGCTCCAGCAGCGGATCGGCGGC
This sequence comes from Candidatus Rokuibacteriota bacterium, assembly GCA_016179965.1. Lineage (GTDB taxonomy): Bacteria > Methylomirabilota > Methylomirabilia > Rokubacteriales > CSP1-6 > CSP1-6. Next base: position 15,575 of record JACPCF010000019.1, read on the forward strand.
TTCTTCGTCGGCACTCCCCAGCAGGTGATCGACCGTGTGGCCGAGTACAAGAAAGCCGGAGCGGTCCGGCTGAACATCGGCCTCAGGTTCCCTCTCGACTGGGAGGCCCTCCACGCCTACGTCGAGGAGGTCTTGCCGGCCTTCCTGCCGAAGAAGAAGGCGACCTCTAAGAAAAAGCCGCGCGCCCGCAGCCGATGACGCGTCCCCGTCGGCTGCTGGCGGCCGTTCAAGCCCACTTCCCGGCTGGTGGACGCCGACGGCCGGTTCCACCGCTTCTCCGGAGAGGTGCGCGTGGACCCGAACACGCTGGATCAGGCCGTGGTGGATACGGCCATCCGACCTCCGCGGCATCCCGGCCCCCTCCGGCAGCCCCTCCTGATCTGGTACACTTACTTCCGTGTTTGACCGGGCGCGCGATCCCGAGCTCTTGAGGAGCATTTTCGAGCGGACGCGGGTCTTGCGAAAGCCCCTGAGGGGGATCATCGCCGGCTACCACGTCCTCCCGTACATCCTCGTCGGGCCGCAGGAGGAGCAGCAGCAACGGTCCGTCGAGATCCGGGGGAAGATCCGCGTCTCCCCGCGGCTCGTCCTGGCCCCCGGCCAGCACGGCCAGACCTACGGCGAGCTCTTCCGCGACCAGGAGGTCATGGACCAGGCCTTGGTGGCCCGGGTCTTCAGCTTCCTCTACAGCTCCCGCCATCAGGTCACGCTCGAGCACGAGGAGCTCAAGATCACCCGGAGCGACCGGGAACCCGAGGCCCAGATCCACCGGTCGCTGGACGAGCTCCTCCAGCGCGAGATCATCGACACGGGGGTGATCCTCTGCCCCCAGGTCAGATTCTATCCCGTTTCGATTGACCGCTTCATCACGGAGATCCTGGACGAGGAGTTCCGCCCGTGACCGAGCCGCTGGCCGGGATCGTGGTGGCCGACCTCACGCTCAACGTCGCCGGGCCGTTCTGCACTCAGATCCTCGGGGACATGGGCGCCGACGTCATCAAGCTGGAGCGCCCCGGCAAGGGGGACGACGCCCGCGCGTGGGCGCCGCCCTTCTGGGGGACGGAGAGCGCCACCTTCATGAGCCTGAACCGCAACAAGCGGAGCCTCGCGCTGGACCTCAAGGCCCCCGACGGCCGCGCGATCGCCCGGCGACTGATCGAGAAGGCCACCGTGTTCGTTCAGAGCCTCGCAGCCGGCGTGGTGGAGGCCCTGGGCCTGGGGTGGGACGACGTCCATGCGCTGAACCCGCGGCTCATCTACTGCTCGGTGACCGCCTTCGGCGCTCGCGGCCCCCTCAGCGCACTCCCGGGCTACGACGCGCTGATGCAGGCCTACGGCGGGCTGATGTCGGTCAACGGCCATCCGGGCCAGCCGCCGGCGCGGATCGGCGCCTCGATCGTGGACATGGGGACCGGGATGTGGGCCGCCCTCGGAATCCTGGGGGCGCTCAAGGAGCGCGACCGAACGGGCCTGGGCTCTCACGTCACGACCTCGCTCTTCGACACGGCGCTCATGTGGAGCTCCTACCACCTGATGAATTACTTCGCCTCGGGCGAGGCGCCCCAGCCCCAGGGCTCGGGCACCCAGATGATCGTCCCCTACGAGGCCTTCCCGACGGCGGACGGCTATGTCATGCTCGCCGCGGGGAGCGACGGCCTCTTCGCCGGGATGTGCGAGGCACTGGGAATCCCGGCCACCGCCACGGATCCCCGCTTCGTGGACAACCCCGCCCGCGTGAGGAACCGGAAGGCGCTTTACGACCTGATCGCCGGGGTCACCCAGAAGGACAAGACGGGCCACTGGGTGGAGCGCCTCCGCGCGGCGGGGGTGCCGTGCGCGCCCATCCTCTCCGTGGACCAGGTGGCGGCGGAGCCCCAGACCGAGGCGAGCGGGATGCTCCTCCGGGCTCCCCACCCTCGCGTCCCCGATTATCGAAGCGTCGCGCTCCCCCTCGAATGGGCCGGCCGGCGCCACGGCGTCACGCGGGTGCCGCCGCTCCTCGGCGAGCACACCGCGGAAATCCTGGGCAGGCTCGGCTACAGCGGCGCCGACATCGAACGGCTCGCCGCCGGGCGCGTCGTCCAGCTGAGGAACGGCCGATGACGGGACTACACGCGTTCTTGAAGAATCTCGACGCCGTTCGAGCGCGGGCTTTGCCCGCGCACCCCCCGCGGGGAGGTGTCGGAAGGGGCGGGAACCCGGGCATCCACGCCGAAGGCGTGGGGGGGCCTGGGTGGCCCCCCTCCGAGGTATGACCGAGGCGCGGCAGTACAAGCACCTGAACGTGACGCGGAGCCCTGACGGCTTCGTGGTGACAGTTGAGCTCAACCGCCCCGAAGTTCTCAACGCCATGAACACGGCCATGGGGGAGGACCTGCTGGCCTGCTTCGAGGCGCTTCACTGGGACAAGACCGTGCGCGCCGTGGTCCTGGCCGGCGCGGGGGAGAAGGCGTTCTGCGTCGGCGGCGACCTCAAGGAGCGCGAGGGGATGACCGACGAGGGGTGGCGCGCCCAGCACGAGATCTACGAGACGATGGCCTTCCGCCTCCTCCGCTGCCCGGTGCCGGTCATCGCCGCCGTGGAGGGGTTTGCCTTCGGGGGCGGGCTGGAGCTGGCGATCCTCTCCGACTTCATCGTCGCCGGCGAGGGCGCCGTCTTTGCCGTTCCCGAGATCACCCGCGGCATCTTCCCGGGGATCGGCGGGACCCAGCTCCTCCCCCGGATCATCGGGGCGCCGCTTGCGAAAGAACTGATTTTCACCGGCCGCAGGATGAACGCCCAGGAGGCCAAGGCGGTGGGGCTGGTGAATCACCTGGTCCCGGCGGGCCAGGCGCGGACCAAGGCGCTGGAGATCGCGGCCACGATCGCCGAGAATGGGCCCATCGCCGTGCGCCAGGCGAAGAAGGCGATCGCCTGGGGAGCGGAGACCGACCTCGAGACAGGGATGATCCTGGCGATCGAGGCCTACAACAATACGGTCAGCACGGAGGACCGCTTGGAGGGCGTGCGCGCCTTCAACGAGAAACGCAAGCCGCGCTTCCGGGGGAAATAACCCCCCTCACCCTACTCATGATCCCCTCACCTTCATCCTCTCCCCCCGAGGGGGAGAGGGCAGGGTGAGGGGGGAGAGGAGAAGAGGTGAGGGGCGTTGGGGTGGGAGTCACCCATGAAAGAGATGACGTTCACGCTGACCGACGAGCAGCGGGCCCTCAAGGCCGCGGTCTACGATCTCTGCAAGCAGTTCCGCCCTGAGTACTGGCGCGAGCTGGACGCCAAGCGGGAGTACCCCGACGCCTTCGTCAACGCCCTGACGAAAGCCGGCTACCTGGCGGCGCTCATCCCCCAGGAGTACGGCGGCCCGGGGCTCGGGATCCTCGAGGGCTCGCTGATCCTGGAGGAGATCAACCACTCGGGGGGGAACGCGGCGGCCTGCCACGCCCAGATGTACATCATGGGCACGCTCCTGCGCCACGGCTCCGAGGAGCAGAAGCGGCGCTACTTGCCGAAGATCGCGACGGGCGACCTGAGGCTCCAGGCCTTCGGCGTCACCGAGCCGAACTCGGGCTCGGACACCACCAAGCTTCAAACCACAGCCGTGCGCCGGGGCGACAGGTACGTGGTGAACGGCCAGAAGATCTTCATCTCCCGCGTCCTCCAGTCTGACCTGATGCTGCTGCTCGCCCGGACGACGCCTGTGGACCAAGTCGAACGGAAGACCGACGGCCTGAGCGTGTTCCTGGTGGACATCCGCGGCATCAAGGGGCTCGAGGTGCGGCCGCTCCGGATGATGATGAACCACTCGACCAACGCCCTTTTCTTCGACAACATGGAGATCCCCGCCGAGGGCCTCATCGGCGAGGAGGGGAAGGGCTTCGCCTACATCCTGGACGGGATGAACGCCGAGCGGATCCTGGTCGCGGCCGATTCCATCGGCGACGGCCGCTGGTTCATCGAGAAAGCCGTGGCCTACTCGAGCCAGCGCGTCGTCTTCGGCAAGCCCATCGGCGCCAACCAGGGCGTCCAGTTCCCTGTCGCCCGCGCCCACATGGCGGTCGAGGCCGCGGATCTCATGCGGATCAAGGCCGCCCGCCTCTTCGACGCCGGCGAGCCGTGCGGGCCAGAAGCCAACATGGCCAAGTACCTGGCCGCCGAAGCCGCCTGGGAGGCGGCCAACGCCTGCATCGACTGCCACGGCGGCTACGGCTACGCGGAAGAATACGACGTCGAGCGCAAGTTCCGCGAGGCGCGCCTCTACAAGACCGCGCCGATCAACAACAACCTGGTCCTGGCCTACATCGGCGAGCACGTCCTCGGCATGCCGAGATCCTACTGATGCGTCTCTCACCGCTTCCCCTCTCCCCCTCACCCTGCCCTCTCCCCCTCGGGGGGGAGACGACGAAGGTGAGGGGATTCTTCTGAAACGGATCAAGAGCGAAGCCCAGCGGCTCATGCCTAAGGGACCGCAAAAGCCCCAATGAAACTCCCGAGGCGCGTGACGATCACAGAGGTGGGGACGCGGGACGGGTTCCAGATCGAGCCTGACTTCATCCCCACCGACCTGAAGGTCGAAGTGGTCAATCGTCTCTCGGCCACGGGCATGCCCCGGATCGAGGTCACCTCCTTCGTTTCCCCGAAGGCCGTCCCCCAGCTGAAGGACGCCGAGGAGGTGATGGCCCGGATCACCCGGCGCCCCGGCGCGACCTACGCGGCCCTCGTCCCCAACGACAAGGGCGCCTCCCGCGCCGTGGAGGCCGGCGTGGACGAGATCCACACCGTGGTCTCAGCGAGCGAGAGCCACAACCTCGCCAACGTGAACATGACCATCGCTGAGTCACTTCAGAAGCTCAGCGCGGTGGCCGAGGTCTGCCGACGGGCCGGGAAGCCGGTGGTCGCGGGAATCTCCACCTCCTTCGGCTGCCCGTTCGAGGGCGAGGTCCCACTCCAGAACCTGGAATCCGTCGTGGCGCGCCTGGTGGACCTCGGCGCGAAAGGGATCGCGCTGGCAGACACCACCGGCATGGCCAACCCCGGGCAGGTGGCACGCACCCTCGAGTACCTGATGCCCAAATTCCCGGGGATCGAGTGGACGCTGCACACCCACGATACCCGCGCCATGGCGATCCCCAACATCCTGGCGGCGATGGAGTGCGGCGTCACCCGCTTCGACGCGTCGATCGGGGGCCTCGGTGGCTGCCCCTTCGCCCCCGGCGCCTCGGGGAACGTCTGCACCGAGGATCTCGTCCACTGCCTCCACGCCATGGGAATCGAGACCGGCATCAACCTGGACGCGCTCATCGACACGTCGAAGCGGGTCCAGGAGATTGTCGGGCGCCCGCTCCCCGGCCAGATCATCAAGGCGGGCAAGGCCGACCGCCGTTACCCCCTCCCCGACTCCGTCCACCGCCGCCTGGCCGCGGAATGAAACGTCCACGGTACCAATTCGCAGTTTCCCGAGCGCGGGCTTTGCCCGCGCAATCTCCGGGGGGAGGTATCGGAAGGGGCGGGTACCCGGGCTTCCACGCCGTAGGCGTGGGGGGGCCTGGGTGGCCCCCCTCCGAGGAAAAATGAAGTTCGCGCCGCCCCGCGAGCCGCTCGCCAAACTCCCGACCCCGCTCCTCGATCTCGCGCGGCTCAGTACCGTCCTGGGCGGGCCGCGCCTTTTGATCAAGCGGGACGACCTCGGCGGCTTCGCTCTGGGAGGCAACAAGGTCCGGAAGCTCGAGTTCTTTCTCGCCGACGCCCGGAACGCGGGCGCGGACGTGCTCATCACGTGCGGCGGGGTGCAGTCCAACCACTGCCGGGTGACGGCAGCGGCCGCGGCCCGGGCGGGCATGCGGTGCGTGCTGGTGTTGAGCGGGACGAAGCCGGCGCGGTTCAGCGGCAACCTCCTCCTGAACCAGCTCTTCGGCGCCGAACTGGTCTTCGTCGAAACGCGCGCCGAGCGGGGGCCGCGCATGGAGGCCCTGGCCGGGGAATTCAAGGCGAAGGAGCTTCGCCCGTACGTGATTCCCCTCGGCGGCTCCACCCCCCTGGGCGCCTACGCCTACGTGGAGGCGGCGCGCGAATTCGCCCTCCAGTGCCGTCCCATGGGCCTCACGGTCTCGACCATCGTCCACGCCTCCTCCTCGGGCGGGACCCAGGCCGGCCTCGTGGTGGGGTGCCTGGCCGAGGAGCTGCCGACCCGCGTAGTCGGGATCAGCGCCGACGAGAAGAAGGACGATCTCGGCCGGATGGTGAACGACATCGCCCAGGCGCTCGCCGAGCAATCGGGATTGCCCGCGCCGCGAAAGGACCAGATCGAGGTCCTGGACGACTATGTGGGAGAGGGGTACGGCGTCCCGACTGCCGCCTCGGACGAAGCCATTCGACTGTTCGCCCGGCTAGAAGGGATCGTCCTGGACTCCACCTACACCGCCAAGGCCGCGGCGGGGCTGATCGACCTGATCCGCCGAGGGCGGTTCACGCGCGACGACACCGTGTGCTTCTGGCACACGGGAGGGAACGGGGGGCTGGCATGACCAAACGCGCGCGCGCCATGCTGAGGCAGATGGACCGGACCACCCGGACCTGGTTCCTCCCGACCATCGGGCGGGAGAAGGCCACGTTCATCGCCCGCCTCATTGACAAGCACCGGCCGAAGCGGGCCGTCGAGATCGGCTCCCTCATCGGCTACTCCGCCATCGTCATCGCCGGCCACCTGCCGCCGGGCGGCCGCCTCACCTGCATCGAGCTGAACCCTTTCATGGCGATGATCACCGAGGAGAACCTGGCGACCGCGGGCCTCGCCACGCGCAGCCGCGTCATCACGGGCGACGCCCGGCGCGTGCTCCCGTTCCTGGGGAGCCGCTTCGACTTCGCGCTGATCGACGCCACCAAGGAGGAGTACTTCGAGTACCTCCGCGCGCTGGAGCCCCGTTTGGCAAAGGGCGCCCTAGTCGTGGCAGACAACACGCGGCTCTACCGGAGCCGGCTGAAGGACTACCTTGCCCACGTCAGGCGGAGCGGCCGGTACGAGAGCCACGAGCAGGGGTTCGGCAAGGATGCCATGGAGCTGAGCCGCTTCCTTGGCTAGAGGCGTTCTGCTCGGTCTCGGGCTCTGCGGCGTCCTCGCGGCGGGATGCGCCAGCGTCCCGCCCCCTCCCCAGCGTCACTACCTGCTGGTCCATGCGGACGGCTACCCGCTCACCACCGAGGGACGGCTGCCGGACCGGGAGACGTTCAAACGGGAGCAGGTCGGCGCCATCGTCGCGGGGATCGACGATTACGTGAAGGGCTACGACCCGCACGAGTGGCCGGGCAAGCGGCCGCGCCCCCAGCTCGTCCTGTTCATCCATGGCGGCCTCAGCCCTCACGCCAAGGGGCTCGCGCGGGTCCAGGACTTCCTGGACGCCCAGAAGGACCGCCGGGCGAACCCGGAGGTCGCCGCCTCCCACTTCGTCTTCCTCAACTGGGACAGCGATCTGTGGGGATCCCTCGTGGACGACCTCTGCTGCATCCGTCAGGGGGATCGGAGCCAGCTCGTGGGACCGCTCACGGCTCCCTTCGTCGGCCTGGCCCGCGCGGCCGAAGCCGTGTTCCTCGCCCCTCGGGCGTGGTACTTCCAGACCCAGAACGCGGTGGACGGCTTCCGCGAAGAGGCCGAGCGCGACCAGTGCAACCCCCTGAGCGTCCGCCGGGTCGAGGACGAGGAAGAGCGGCTCAACGTGCCCGCGGCGGCCAGCTTCTTCGCGTTCTATCCCCTCCGGCTCCTCTCGGTGCCCTTCATCCAGTCCTTCGGCACATCGGCGTGGGAGATGATGAAACGGCGGGCCGCGCTCGTGTTCGCCCGGGAAAAGGCCCTGCCGCCCAGGGACTGGGTGAAGGAGGGCGCCGGGCGACTCCTCGTGACCGCCTTGAGGGAGCGTCTGCGAACGTCCGGCGCGTGGTGGCTCGGCGGGACGGAACAGAGGGACCTCGACGTCGTCCTGGTGGGATTCAGCATGGGCGCCTTCGTCGTGAACCGGCTGCTCCAGGAGTTTCCCGAGATCCACTTCGCCCGGATCTTCTACCTGGGCGCCGCCTCGAGCATCGGCGACTTCGAGGCGTCGGTGCTCCCGTACCTGCGCCAGCACCGGGAGACCCGGGAGGTGAAGGCGACCCAGTTCTGGTCGTTCTCCATCGCCGAGGCCGACGAGGCCGGCCAGATCGATCCGCCGGACGTGTACGAGCGCGGCAGCCTCCTCGTCTGGATCGACAACTACTTCGAGCGGATCAACGCCCCGACCCAGCGCACCTTCGGGCGGTGGAGGAACCTCCGCCTCCACTTCAAGACGCCCGAGGGATTCCAGGGGCAGATCTTCCTCGTGAAGTTCGACGGCCGCGGCTGGCGGGACCCGAGCAAGCACGGGGACTTCGACGAGCCCAAGACCTTCGACCGGCTCCTCAGGATGAGAGAGGCCGACTGCCCCGAGGGCCGAGGCCTCATGCCGCTCCGTTTCCCGCGGCGATGACTCGTGACCTTGACCGGCCGCAGGTGATCCCCTAGACTCGGGCCATGCCGGGACGGCCGTTCCTCCAGATTCCCGGGCCCACGCTGGTGCCGGAGCGCGTCACGCGGGCCATTTCGCAGTCCATCATCGACCACCGCGGCCCGAAGTTCGCCGCGCTCGTCCACGAGTGCCTGGCGGGCCTGAAGGGAGTCTTTCAGACGGTAAGGGGGGAGATCGTGATCTATCCCGGCTCGGGCACGGGCGCGTGGGAGGCCTGCCTGGTCAACACGCTCTCCCCGGGCGATCGCGTGCTGGCGTGCGTGAACGGGCACTTCTCCGCGGGCTTCGCCAAGACGGCGGCGGCCTATGGGATCGAGGTGGACCGCCTGGAGCTCCCCTACGGCGCCGGCGTCCCGGCGGACCAAGTCGAAGAACGGCTGAGGGCGGACAAAACCCACCAGCTTCGCGCCGTCCTCGCCGTCCACAACGAAACCTCCACGGGCGTGACCTCCAACGTGGCGGCGACCCGCGCGGCGCTCGACCGGGCGCGCCACCCGGCCCTCCTCCTCGTGGACGTGGTGTCTTCCCTCGCGTCCATCGACTTCCGCGTGGACGAGTGGGGGGTGGACGTGGCGCTGACGGGGCCCCAGAAGGGGCTCATGCTCCCGCCGGGGCTGGCAATCCTCGCGGTGAGCGACAAGGCGTTCCACGCCAGCGAGAAGGCCAAGTGCCCGCGCGCCTACTGGGACTGGGCCCCCGTCCTCGAGCGCAACAAGCGCGGCGAGTTCCCCTACCTCCGCGAGAGCCTCGCCATCCTGAACGAGGAGGGGCTCCCCAACGTCTTCAAGCGTCACGCGCGGCTGGCCGAAGCGTGCCGGCGCGCGGTGCAGGCGCTCGGCCTCCGGATCCTCTGCCAGAACCCCGCCGAGTACTCGAATACGCTCACCGCGGTGGTGATGCCGACGGGCTTCGATTCCGACGCCTACATCGCCCACGCCTGGAAGACGCTCGACCTCTCCCTGGGCGTGGGGCTCAGCGAGGTGAAGGGGAAGATTTTCCGGATAGGTCACCTGGGGAGCCTGAACGAGCTCGACCTGCTCGGCGGGCTTGCCGGAGTGGAGCTGACGCTCAAGAGTTTCGGCGTGAACCTCCGCCTGGGCGCGGGGCTCGCCGCCGCCCAACAGTACTTGCTGGAAACCCCTTCGTCTCAGTAGTTGTTCGAGCGACGGCTTTGCCGTCGCAACCTTGGGGGAGGCTTCGGAGGGGGCCGTCGAGGCCCCCTCCGATGATCTACTGGAGCCAGCCGGCCTTCAAGAACGACTGGTTCTGCTGCCCATTCACGACGATGATCACCGGCCCCGTGTACTGCCCCAGGGCCCGCTTCGCCGCCGCGTATTTCCGGTACTCGAAGACGTTACCGAAGTAAAACCCGTCCCGGCAGAACGCCCAGATCGGGCCTCGATCGAGTGCCGGCGAGCAGGGGACCAGCTTCAAAGTTTCCAGCGCGGCGGGATTCGGGCGGAGCTGGCCGTTCACCAAAACGCCGATCTCCCGGCCCTTGGCGTTCAACACTCTCGCCTGCGAGTCCTCCTGAACGGTGGTGTCCGCCATCGCGATCACTCCGGCCGAAAGCAGGCTCAAGAGCACGAGCCCCACCCCGATCAGCGCAACACTTCGCTTCGTCATCGCTTGCTCCCTCCGTCGCCGACGCTCCTAACAAAAAGTGTCGGCACTGCCAAGAAAGGGGAGCAAGGAGAATGCCAGGACCCGGCGGCCGGGAAACTAGCGGGATTTCAGCCCAAGCGCGGCGAAACCGGACACAGAGGACGGGTCAGGTTGGCCAGCGCTCGGACAAAACGGCAGGAAAGATCTCAGCGCCGGAGACCGCTCAGGGCCCGCTGGATCGTTCCCCGGATCCACGTGTCGAGCGAGGTGCGGCACCTCGGCCTGTGGCGCGTGGGCGAGCCGCTCTCGACGCGAGGCCGCGTGGCGGCGTTGTGGGAGAAGAACGGCCACGAGTACGTCGAACCGGCCCTCCTGATGGTGGCGGAAGCGACGCGGCCCGTCGCCCACGTCCGCCACCGCTGCATCTACCAGGTCGCGACGACGGAGTTGTCAGTCTGACCCGATACCTGCCGTCCTGACACCCCCCGCGCCCCCTCTCCTTTCCCCCGGCGCGGCAAAAGAGTCCGATTCTCTGGCACTTAGCCTCTGGCACGCCCGCTGCACTTTCCATCGTCTGACATGGCGAATGTCTCCTGCGCGTTCTCTGTCTCGGAAGGGGTCCGCCTCGTCGAGGTCAGCGTCGAGGGCGGACTCACCGCCGTCAACGCGTCCTCCCTCTGCCGGGCCGTGCGGGAGCATCTCGAAATGGGCGCCCAGGCCTTCCTGATCAACCTGGAGAACGTGAAGACGGTGGACCCGATCGGCCTGGCGGCGCTCCTTCAGAGCGCGCGGCTCGCCGAGCTCCTGGGGGCGAGGCCCACGATCATGCCCGGTCCGGCGGCGTACCGCGCGCTCCTCCCCACGCGACTCGTGGCCGAACTGCCGCTCGCCTCCTCGGAGAACCCGGCCCCGCTTCTGCTCTCGGGCTCGCCGGTCTACGACATTCCCGCCTCGCAGCGCCTCTTCGTGGCGATGAGCCAGCGCCTCGGCCTCCGGCTGCCCGCGTGGGAGGACCTGGCGCTCTTCGAGCAGTGGGCGCACGAGCCCCTTCTGGATCAGATGGTCGGGAGCGACTTCCTCTATCTCTGCCGCACCCTCGGCGCCCACCATCCCGACTTCACCCCACTCGTCTGGAGCGATCCGACCGCGCTCACTCTGCTGGTCCAGCCGCTCGGGGCACCGAGCCCCGCGGTGGGGTACGTGCGCCTCTACAACATCCACCTCATCGAGGAGTTCGCCTTCCTTGAGACCGCCGTGTCGGACCTCCGCTACCTCCGCAAAGGCTGGGGGATCGAGGCCTCGCGCCTGCTCCTCGCGTACGCGATGGACGCCCTCGGCTTGGTCCGGGTGGAGGCGAAGGTCTACGCCTACAACGTCCTCAGCATCAACGCCCTCAAGCGGAACGGCTTCGCGCAGGAGGGGGTCCTCCGGCAGGCGCGCAGCTACGACGGCGAGCGCTGGGACATCCTCGTCTTCTCGATCCTCGAGGAGGAGATGCTCCAGCAGCGGAGGCAGGACGGCTTCCCCTACATGGGGTTCTGGCGAAGCCGGCGCGATGATCTTCCATAAGCTCGCCCCCCTGCTGGCCCTGGGCCTCAACCTGCTGCTGCTGGGGACGGCCCTCGCCCCGGACCGGAAGGGCCACCGCGAGAAGGTGTTCGCCTGCCTGGCGGGCGCGCTCGCCTGGTGGAACCTGGGCGTGTTCGGCCTGCGCATGAGCGACGACCCCGCCACGGCGCTCTTCTGGGAGCAGCTCCTCCACATCGGCGTGATCCCGCTCCCGGTCCTCTTCTACCACTACGTGCTCGTCTTCCTCGGCGAGCCCACCCGCGCGCGCGCGCTCCGGACGGGCTACGTCCTGTGCGGCGGCTTTCTGGCCGTGAGCCCGAGCCCGCTCTTCATGTCGGGCGTCTCGGAGACCTACTGGGGCTACGCGCCGGCGGCCGGGCCCCTGTACCACCCCTTCTTCGTCTACTTCCAGGCCTACATGGTCCTCGGCCTCGCCCGCCTCCTCCGCCGCTACCGCGGCATGGAGTCGAGCTTCCGGAGAAACCGGACGCTCCTCGTGATCTTCGGCGTGGTCGTGAGCCTCCTGGGCGGGGTGGTGGATTTCATCCGGTTCATCCTCGGCTGGGAGTGGCTCTACCCCCTCGGCATCCCGAGCAACGCGATCTTCGCCCTCGCCCTGGGCGTCGCGATCATCCGCTACCGGCTCATGGACATCGGCGTCCTGGTGAAGCGCGCGCTCCTCTACCTCCTGACCTCCCTCGCCCTCGCGCCCGTCGTCTTCGTCGGGCTGTCCGTCGCGGATCGGCTCCTGCCCGGCCAGCACCTCGAGGGCAACCTGCGCTACTCCATCATCCTGCTGGTGGCGCTGGCGATCGCCCTGCCCCTCCTCCGGAAGCTGGAGTACGGCCTGGATCGGCTGATGTTCCAGCATCGGCACGGCGTCCAGAACGCCCTCGTCACGCTCGGCAAGGAGCTGGCGTCCGTCCTGGACGTGAAGGTCCTCGGGCAGCGGCTCACGGAAAGCCTGGTAACCCGGATCCCGTTGACCCACGCCAGCCTCAAGCTCTACGACCCCGCCGCCGACGCCTTCGTCCGCGAGGCCTGGGCCAGCTCCGGCGCCATCGACGCGCCGGAGATCGCCATCCCCGCCAAGAGCGGGCTCGCCCTGTGGCTCCAGGCCACAGGGCGCACGCTGGTCCTCGAAGAGGCGGGCTTCCAGCCCCAGCTCGAGCCGGGCATCCTGGACGCCGTCGCGGAGCTGGAGCGGCATCGCGCGTCCATGCTCATCCCGCTCCGCCTGGACGGCCAGCTGAGCGGGATCCTCGTCCTCGGCGAAAAGCTCTCGGGCGGGATCTTCGAACAGGAGGAGATCGAGCTCCTCGAGATGCTCATCGGCGAGACCGCCGTCGCCCTCCGGAACGCGCGCCTCTACGAGGAGCTGCGGAATCAGGTGGACGAGCTCCAGCGCACCCAGCAGCAGCTGGTCCAGTCGGCCAAGCTGGCCGCCATCGGCGAGCTGGCCGCCAACGTGGCGCACGAGATCAACAGCCCCCTGACGAGCATCCTGGGCTACGCCGGCCTCCTGCTGAACCAGACGCCCCCCGACGCCCCGGCGCACGGCAAGCTGTCCGTCATCGAAAACGAAACCAACCGCGCGCGCAAGATCATCCAGGACCTGCTCCACTTCGCGCGGCGGCGGAAGCCCAAGCGCGAGCCGGTGAGCCTCCACGACCTCGTGGAGCGCTCGCTGGCGCTCCTCCGCGGCAAGCTCGCCGACCAGGGCATCGAGGTCGAGACCATCTTCGACTCGTCACTCCCGCCGATCTGGGCCGACGGCGACCAGCTCACCCAGGTCTTCATGAACCTGGTCGCCAACGCGGCGGACGCGATGCCCCAGGGCGGCCGGCTGGTGGTGGGCACCGAGGCGCGGAACGGCGGCGACCCGCACGTGGCCATCAGCTTCCAGGACACGGGCCTGGGGATGCGCCGGGATCAGGTCGCGCGGATCTTCGAGCCGTTCTACACGACCAAGCCGGAGGGGCAGGGCACCGGGCTCGGGCTGTCCGTCAGCCTGGGCATCGTGAAGAACCACGGTGGCCGCATCGAAGTGGAGAGCGAGTCCGGCAAGGGCACCACCATGATCGTGCTGCTGCCGCTCACCTGGAAACCGCTCGACGCATCGTAGTTCCCCCTTGTCACTCTGGCCAGGGGCTGCCGTCCTGTCACCGGGGCAGGAGGAAATGCGCCAAATTCTCACGTACTTACCCCTGGCACGTCTGGTGCAAACTCCGGGGGTTGCATGGCCAGGACGGCCGTGGGAAGGAGGCGTTCCATGAAACTCCGGTCAACGCTGGCAGTCGCCCTTGTTTCCCTGGTGTCTCTGGGCGGCGTCGCCGAAGCCCAGTACCGTTGGGTGGACGCCCAGGGCCGGGTGCACTATTCGAACGTCCGCCCCGTCGCCCCTGCCCCCCCGGAGGCTCCCGAACCCGCCAAACGCCCCGGCGATCCCAAAGCGCTCATCGAGGAAGTGCTGGACCTGTCCGGGACGAAAAAGCAGATTTACCAGTTCCCGGCCGTGGTCCAGGGCCAACTCTCCGAGCGCCGGGACGAGATGCGGCCGGTGGATTACGAGCAGGCCAGCCAGGTGGTCGCGGAATCCTATCGGCCCGAGGCGCTCTACCAGGCGGTCGTCGAGACGTTCAAGCATCGCTACGACGAGCAGCGCCTGCTGGCCGTCGCCCAAACGCTGCGCACCCCGTTGTTCAAGCGGATCACTCAACTGGAAACCCAGTCGTTGACCCCGGAGGCGGGGGAGGGCATCCGCGCGTTCGGGGCCCGGCTGCGCCAGGAGCCGCCGCCGCCGGCGCGCCTTGCCCTGCTGCGACGGCTGGACGAGGCGGCCGGCGTGACCGAGGGGAACCTGGACATCATGGTCGCCACCGTCCGCGCGATCGCGACGGCCGTCGAGCCGATGCTCCCGCCCGCTCGGCGAGCCAAGCCGGGACAACTGGAGCAGATGCTGATCCAGCTGAAAGCCCAGGCGAGGCCGTACGTCAAGAACGACATGCTGGTCACCATGCTCTATGCGTACCAGCCCCTGACGGACGGCGAGCTGCGGGAGTACGTGGCGTTTTACGAGTCGGACACCGGCCGATGGTACACGCGCGTCGCCCGGGAGGGAGCCTTGACCGCCCTGACAGCCGCCGCCGACGAGTTCGGCCGCCGGATCGGAAAACGCGCCGCGGCGACACCCGCGGCCCAGCCCGCCCCCGCCGAGCCAAAGGGGAGCCCATCGGCCCCATCGACCGTCATGCAGAAGAACTGGGCCCTAGCCGCCTCCGCCCTGCTGACGGAGCGAAACGGCCAGCGCCACGACCTCCTCGGCGGGAGCGAGCGAACCGACGCCAACGTGAAGAACTGGAAGCAGATCATGCGCGATTGGTGGGGAATCAACAGCCGGGCGGATCTGTTCATGGTGCTGAAGTGGCTCGATGAGGGCGGGCACCGGCAGGATTTCGAGCAGCTGGGCGAGTTCTCCCGCTCGCTGAGCGCCGCCCAGCACAAAGAGCTTCGCCGGCGGCTCCAGTTCAGCGACAACGAAGTGGGCCTCCACCAGCTGGCGATGGTGGACACGTACTCCGAGAAGCTGGGCAAGAAGAGCCTGCTGGCCTGGGACTACGCCCGCTACATCTCGCTCTGCCGGTGGGGGTATCTCGTCGGGTACCTGAGCGAGGAGGAGGCCTGGGAGCGGATGCTCCCCGCGGCCCGCACGCTCCAGAGCGCCTTCGACTCGTGGAAGGACCTCGGGGAAAACTACCTGATCGGCCGGGAGTTCTGGTCCCTCGAGCGGACCCAGAAAGACGGCCACCTCTACCGGACCGCCTTCCAGAAGCTGCTCGCCGATCCCGCGAGCCCGTGGAACCGCTACTCGTGGGAGACGAGCCTGGACCCCACCGCTCCCGCCAAGACCGTCAAGGCCTCCCGGCCGCGCTAGGCCCCTTTCACTTACTCCGCCCCCCCCCGCCCGGCGCACGCCGCGGCCCCCTTTCACTTGTGAGTGAGTTGTTGTAAGGTGGGGGCGGTCTTCTCGTGCCTGAACCCCACGACACTGCCCGGACGACCAAGGGAGGGTAAGAGGATGAAGCGCTGGCGGCTGTTTCTGGTTCTCTTCCTCGCGACGCTACTGATCCCCCTCGGGGCGGCGGCCCAGAAGGACACCCTCGTCGTGGCGCTCGTCTCACACGCGCCGACTATCGACCCCCACTTCCACTTCGAGCGGGTGGGGATCCTGGTCAACATCAACATGTTCGACTCGCTGCTGCACAAGAACAAGCGGCTCGAGTACGAGCCCTCGCTCGCCACCTCCTGGAAGGCGCTCAACGACACCACCTGGGAGTTCAAGCTCCGCAAGGGCGTGAAGTTCCACAACGGCGAGGTGATGACGGCGGAGGACGTGAAGTTCTCCTTCGACCGGGTCCTGGACCCCGCCAAGAAGTCACCCCAGTATGGGAACATCCGGGCCATCAAGGAGGTCAGGATCGTGGACCCGGAGACGATCCACCTCATCACCGACAGGCCGTTCCCGCTCCTCCTCGAGCGGATGGTCTTCTTCCCCATCGTCCCCAAGAAGCACGTCGAGAAGGTCGGTGATCAGGTATTCGGGATCTCCCAGCCCGTCGGAACCGGGCCGTGGAAGTTCGTCGAGTGGAAGCGCGACCAGCACATCAAGCTGGAGGCCTTCGACGGGCACTGGCGGGGCCGGCCGGCGTTCAAGCACCTGATCATCCGCGCCGTTCCAGAGGTATCCACCCAGGTGGCGGAGCTCAAGACCGGAGGAGTGGACCTCATCCGGAACGTCTCGTCCGACCTCGTCCCCGACCTGAAGGCACACCCCCAGACCTACGTGAGCACCGCCCCGATCCTCCGGACCCACTACATCGAGTTCGATATGCGGCACCCGCCGTTCGACAAGAAGCTGGTTCGCCAGGCCGCCAACTACGCCGTGGACAAGCAGACGATCATTCAGAAACTCATGGCCGGGCTCGGGCGTCAGGTGGCGACGACCGTCCACCCCGCCGCCTTCGGTCATGACCCGTCCGTGACGCCGTACCCGTACGACCCGAAGAAGGCCAGGGAGCTCCTCGCCCAGGCCGGCTACCCCAACGGCGTGGACGTGACGATCCACAGCGCCTTCGTCGAGTTCCGCCCGGTCTTCGAAGCCATCTGCCAAATGCTCACCGAGGTGGGCATCCGCGCCACACCCAAGCCCTGGGACCCGGGTCCGGCGTATAACAAGTTCCTCCAGGGAGAAGGGAAGGCCACCCACGGCTACTACGGCAGCTGGGGCTACTACTCGGTCTTCGACGCCGACGCCATCCTCCACCCCCTCTACCACACCGAGCCGGGCGGCTGGATCGGCAAGTGGTACACGCGGATCGAGGGGCTGGACGGGATGATCGACGAGGCCCGCTCCACCGTAGACCAGGCCAAGCGCAAGCGGATCTACGCCCAGATTCAGCGCTATATCAAGGAGGAGGCGCCCAACATCTTCCTCTTCCACCAGTTCGACACGCTCGGCGTCTCCAAGAAGGTGGAGTACGAGGCCCGCGGCGACGAGTGGCTCTGGCTCTTCGACGCCAAGCCCAAGAGGTAAAGGGAGCAGTCTCGCGGGCCTGAGCAGGAAGGGAGGATGACCACTCTCCTCCTTCGCCGCGCCATCCGCGTCCTGGTCGTCTGCGTCGGGGTCTCCCTCATCACGTTCGGGATCCTTCAGCTGAGCGGAGACCCCGTCGCCCTCATGATGCCCGAGGCGCCGGAGGCCGACCGCGCGAAGCTGCGCGAGGCGATGGGGTTCAACGACCCGGTGGCGCTTCAGTTCGTTCGGTTCGTCGGCAACTCGATCCGCGGCGAATTCGGCAAGTCGTTCTACTACCGGGCTCCCGCGCTGGATCTGGTGCTGGAGCGGATGCCCACGACGCTGACCCTCACCGTCCTCGCCCTGGGGCTCGCCGTGCTGGTCTCTATCCCGGCGGGGATCTACAGCGCCGTCTATCGCTACTCCCTGCTGGATCAGATCGTCACGGTGGTCGTCTTCCTCGGCCAATCCATGCCGGTCTTCTGGACGGGGATCATGCTAATGCTCCTCTTCGCCGTCCAGTGGCGGCTCCTGCCGGTCTCGGGATGGGAGGGGTGGCAGTTCATGATCCTGCCGGCCGTGACGCTGGGAACCTTCCAGGCCCCGCTCCTCCTCAGGATCGTCCGCTCCAGCATGCTGGAGGTGCTGGGGCTCGACTACGTGAGGACCGCCCGGTCCAAGGGTGTCTCCGAGTGGATCGTCATCTGCCGCCACGCCTTGGTCAACGCCGCCCTCCCTGTCGTCACCGTCACGGGGCTCCAGTTCGGGATCCTGCTGGGCGGGGCCGTCATCACCGAGACCGTCTTCGCCGTCCCCGGCGTCGGGCGGCTGATCGTCCGGGCGATCCTGCAGCTCGACTTCCCCGTGGTCCAGGCCGGCGTCTTCCTCCTGGCCATGATCGTGGTCACGGTGAACTTCGTCGTGGACGTGCTGTATGCCTACCTGAACCCCCAGATCCGCGTGCGCTAAGAATGGACGCCCAGACTCTCGCGCAGCCGGCTCCGGCGACCGTGGAGGTCGGACGGGCCGCCGCGAGGTCGCGCGTCTACCGGAAGCTCGTCCGTCACCCGATGACGATCGTCGGGGGGCTCATCCTGCTCGTCGTCTTCGGGTCGGCCGTCCTCGCCCCCCTGGTGGCTCCCCACGATCCGGCCAAGCAGAGCCTGATCCGCCGCTTCACGCCGCCCTACTGGGCCAAGGGCGGCGACGTCCGCTTTGCCCTCGGGACCGATCAGGTCGGCCGCGACATCCTGAGCCGGATTCTCCACGGGGCGCGCATCTCGCTCCTGGTCGGCGTGTGCGCTGTTACCGTGAGCCTCGTGGTCGGCGTCACGCTGGGGCTCTTCAGCGGCTTCCTCGGCGGGTGGGTGGACACGGTCGTGATGACCGTGGTGGATGTGACCCTCTCCTTCCCCCAGCTCCTGCTCGCGCTGGCGTTCGTGGCCGTGCTGGGGCCCGGGCTCGGGAACATCATCTTGGTGCTGGGGCTGACGGGCTGGGAGCGCTACGCCCGGGTTGTCCGGGCAGAAGTCCTGGCGCTCCGCGAGAAGGATTTCGTCGAGGCCGCGCGGGCGGTCGGGGCGGGCCCCCTTCGGATGCTCTCGCGTCACCTCCTCCCCAACACCTTCTCGTCCATCATCGTGCTGTCAACGCTCCAGGTCGCCCAGGCGATCCTTCAGGAGGCCGCGCTCTCGTTCCTGGGACTGGGCACGGGCTCGGCCTACCCGACCTGGGGGCAGATGATCGCGCTCGGGCGGGATTTCGTGACCGTCGCCTGGTGGCTGCCGACCTTCCCCGGGCTGGCGATCCTCCTCACCGTGCTCGCCATCAACCTGGTCGGCGACCGGCTCCGCGACGCCCTCGACCCACGCGCGACCTGAGACCGGATCGCGGAAGGGGGGCGCTAGCCCCCCTCCGAGGAGGCGGCGATCTCGAAGAGCGCCACCGCCGTGCTCCGGATGCCGTTGACGAATCCCTCGAGCGTGATGCTCTCGTTGGGGGCGTGGTTCGCCTCGTCGTGAGGCGCGTAGGGAACCCAGATGCTGGGCAGTCCCAGGACCTGGGTAAAGAGGTAATCGGGGATCGTGCCCCCGAGGTTGGGGACGATGACGGGCCGGCGCCCCCAGGCCTGCTCGACCGCGCGGACCACGGCCTTGCCGAGCGGATGGTCCACCGGGGTGCGCGACGGCGGGACCGCCCCGAGCCGCTTCACCTCGACGTCACCGAAGCCCCGGCGCTTGAGGTGGGCGCGGATCTTCTCCTCGATCTCGTCGGGATCCTGATCCATCACGAGGCGCGCGTCCAGCTTGGCGCGCGCGACGTTGGGAATGATCGTCTTCATCCCCGGCCCCTGGTAGCCGGACGTCAGCCCAGCGACGTTGAGGTTGGGCTGGAGGAGGAGCTGCCGGTAGTACGCGCGGCCACGCTCGCCGGTAACGGGAAGACAGCCGAGGTCCTCCCGGACGCTCTGCGCCGCGAAGGGGATCGTCCGGAGGGTGCGCCGGTCGGCAGGCGACGGCTTCCTCACCCGATCGTAAAACCCGCTGACTAGGACTTTCCCGCGACCCGACCAAAGCGATGCGACCGCCTGGCAGAGCCGCGCTGCCGGCGCCGGAGCGACGCCGCCATAGTTCCCCGAGTGGAGGTCCCGTTTCGCGCCGTGGGCGGTCAGCTCCAGGTAGAGGATCCCCCGGCACCCGAAGTACACCATGGGCCCCGAGGGGTGCATGGGGCCGTCGGAGGAGTAGACCAGGGCGGCCGCGAGGAGCTTCCGGTGGGCCGAGAGGAAGGCGGGGAAGTTCCGGCTCGCGATCTCCTCCTCCCCCTCGAAGCAGAGCTTCACGTTGACCGGCAGCCGCCCCCGCGTCCGGAGCACCGCCTCGACGGCTTTCAGGTGGGCGAACATCTGGCCCTTGTTATCACCCGCCCCCCGGGCGTAGATCCGTCCGTTCCGGATGGACGGCTCGAAGGGCGGAGTCTCCCAGGCCTCCAGGGGCTCGGGAGGCTGGACGTCGTAGTGGCCGTAGATCAGGACGGTCCGCTTGGCCCCCGACGCTCGCGCCTCGCCATAGACGACCGGGAACCCCGGGGTGGGGATGAGCCGCGCCTCGGCCCCCGCCTCGCTCATCAGGCGACGGACCAGTTCGGCGCACTCGGTGACGCCGACGTTCTGCGCGGAGACGGACGGCTGGCGGATGAGGGCGCAGAGCTCCTCCACGAAGCGCCCCCGATGAGTGTCGATGTACTCGAAGACGTCGTTCAGGACGAGGAATTCCCGATGATCGCGAACCCCGTCTGGCGGATTTCCGCCTCGATTTCCTTCTGGGTCCGGCGGTCCACTCGACGCCGCCCCGGCTCGTTGGCTTCGGCGCGCCGCCGACGCTCCGCCTGCCGCCGATCCAGCATCACCCGGACGGTCGGAATCCCCGAAAACCACCCTCTCAGGTAGTCGCAGAGGTCGGGCTTATCTTGGGCGACGACGAAGAGGTACTGGGCCATGGATCCTCCTCCGCTCTCAGATTAGGGCCGGATGATCAGATTCGGGTGGCGACGCCAGAAATAATACCCCATGGCGGCGGCCGCCAGCACGTTGCCGATCAGGATCTCCTGCCACGCCAGCGCGTGCAGCAGCCGCTCGGCGAACAGCATCGCCGCCACGAGGAACCCGAACTCGAACACGACGAAGAGGAGCACGATGCCGAAGCCGAGGTCCGGCTTCCGTTCGGCCACCGCCAGGAGCCAGGCGGCGATGCCCCCGAGCACGCAGAAGACGAGCCCGTGAACCCACGTGTAGACCAGGACCAGCTCGAAGGACACCGGCAGGCTCTCGGGCGCGGGAACTCCGCCGCCGGGGCGGAAGAGGACCGAGCCAAGGACCGTCGGGGTGTAGAAGGGCCGTCCTTTGATCGTGTCCAGGAGGAGGAACCAGATGGCGATCGTCGCCGCTCCGATCACACCCGCAACGATCCCTTCCTGGGCCAGCCGGGAGCCCCCGGAGGCCTCTCGCTCTGCCGTCGCCCTGCTGGTCACCCCCGGTTGAGCGGTCATCACGCACTCCCCCCTGTCGGGGCGGACGCTTCAGGACGGAAACTTGGAGCGAGTGTAGGCGGAGCGGCCAAAGGTGTCAAGACGGCCCCTCAGCGGGAATAAAGGGCAGCGGTTCCCCAACTAAGGGCCCCGGGCGCTTGACGCGACGCCCCGGCCGTCATAGGGTTTCCCGTATGATCCGCATCGGCACGCGGGCCGTCCTCTTCGCGCTCCTTCTGGCCGCGCTGACCGGCTGCGAGACCATCTACAAGGCGGCGACCGAGGAGCGCTCGCTCTCCGTCCTGGTGGACGACGAAGTCATCACGGTCAAGATCAAGAAGGGGTTCCTCGACCGGGCCCCGAAAGCGCTCGGTCTCAGCGTCTTCTGCCATCAGGGGCTCGTGGTGCTGGCCGGCGTCGCCGATCCCCAAATCGGCGACCGGGCCGTCGCCATCGCGCGCGCCGTGGAAGGCGTCAAGCGCGTGGAGACGTACTTCCTGCCGGGCCAGCCGGCGCCGTTCCAGGATCTTCAGATCAGCGCGAAGATCAAGGCGAAGATCATCGGCGACGGGGCGCTGCGCGTCTCCCAGGTGGATATGGCCATCATCGCCGGCCACGCGGTCCTCACCGGCGTCGTAGACCGGACGGAAAAAATCGACCAGATCGTCCGCCACGCGCGATCCGTGGAGGGGGTCGTCGCGGTCAAGTCGTTCCTCCAGCTCAAAGCGCCGTAGTCGCCGTCATCACGGGAGCCAGCAAGCCCGGAACATCTCGGGCCAGTGCATCGCCGTCACCGCCGGAGTCCCCCCATCTAGGGCGCCTTCCAGATCACCCTTCCGTCCTTCCCATGGACTGACAGCGCCGGCGAGCCGTCCGGTCCCACGCCAAAGATTGGCAATTCCTGACAATTTTGGGGCAGGGACCCCCCCGGCGTGGTGGGCTCGGCGGCACCCATCCCGGGTTCCCTGACTCAGCCTAAGGGCCCGTCAATCTGGAGATCCTAGCCTACCCAGGGCCCGGCCCGGACCCCAGTTTGGAATAATTTGGAGGATTGGCGAGAAGCTTGCAATAATTTTTGAAGGTGCCTCATGACCCGGGTCCCTCTCGATGAGCGTCGCCAGCTCTTCCTCGCCCGGCAGCGGGCCAACCAGGCGCTGCGGGACCAGCTCCTCGCGCCCGACCCCCATCCTCTCTCACCGGCAGAGGCGTCCCATCACCGCCGTCGAATGGTCGTCAAAGCCGTCATGATCGCCATGCTGGTGGGCCTGGGGGTGATCGTGTTCCAGACGGTGACGTTCAATCCCCCGACCTCGATCGTCGAGGCGCTACTGCCCCGCTTCTAGAGGCGGCGCGCCAATGGGGTGGGCCTTTCGTCGCTGCTCTGGAAGGAGTGGGTCGAAGGGCTCCTCTATCTCTTGCTCATGCCGTAAGGCAGGGCGAGATCCCGAACGACGCGCACGGTAGGCATCCGTCGAAACACCTCCGGCGAGACCTTGATCTTCCCGTTCCGCCCTCCCGTCCCCAAGATCACGTAGTCGAGCCCCATCACCCGCTCGTCCACCAAGATCGGGAGGCCGTCCGGCAGACCGAACACCGTGACGCCCCCCACTCGCATCCCCGTCAACTGCGCCATCTCTTCAGCCGACGCGAACGAGACCTTGGACGCGCCGAGCAGGTTGCGCACGGCGTGATTGACGTCGAGCCGGGTGGTGGCGAGGACGACGCAGGCGGCGTGCCGCTTCGGCTCCTTCTTGGAAGCGACGATGATCGTGTTCCCCGCGTGGTCGGGCGGATAGCCGTAGCGCTCGCAGAAGGCGGCCGTGTCCGCGAAGTCCGGGTCGATGCGAACCACCTCGTAGGGGACGCCGAGCCCGTCCAGCGCTTCCCGTGTCTTCTGCTCGGGATCAGTCAAATTACTGGCGGGGTCGACGGGATTTGAACCCGCGGCCTCTGGATTGACAGTCCAGTGTGCTAACCAGGCTGCACCACGACCCCGCGCGCACTTACGATACCATACCGCACTGGACTTTGCCCCACTTGGCCCAAAACTTTGCCCTACTCGCGCTCGACTTTGCCCACTTTGCCCTGCTCGGCCCGGGCGAGCCGCTCGGCGCCCTCCCGGAGCATGGCTTCGTCCACGATCGCGTAGCGGCGGTAGATGGCTTCCGTCTTGTGGCCCACCAGCTTCATCGCGACCGAGCGGGGGACGCCGGCCCGCTCCATGTTGCGCACGGCGCTTCGCCGGAAGTCGTGCGGGATCCGGCCCGGGACGCCGGCCTTCTTGCACGCCGAGCGCCAGACCTGGCGGAACCACTTGATCGGCCGCCCGTTCCGGTGGAAGACCCAGGGGATGATCCGACCCGTCCGCCGCTGGAGCGCCTCCGTCCCCGCCCGTTGCTCCTCGAGTGCGGCCCGAAGCTCGGGGGTCATGACGAAGGTGCGCCCCTCCCGGTTCTTCGTCGTCTCGGGCTCGAGGCGAACCGTGCCCGCCTTGAAGTCGACCTGCCGCCACTGAAGCGGCAGGATCTCGCTCCGCGTCCGCCAGCCGGTGATATAGGCGAACGTCACCACGGCTCTCAGCGCCTCCGGCAGGTACCGGCGGAGCGCCTCGAACTGCTCCCGCTCGAAGAACCCCTGGCGGACGTTCCGCTCCTCGAGGCGGGGGATCCTGGGCGCCCGATGGATCCTCTCGGCGACCAGGGCGAGGGAGTACATCCGCTTGAGGGCGCAGAGCTCGCGGTTGATCGTGGCGTTGGCGGCGCCCTCCGCGTGCCGTCTGACCTCATAGGCGTTGGCGTCGGCCACCGTCACTTGCACCGCCCGCCGCTCGCCGAAGAACGCGAGGATATGCTCCAGGCAGAACTCCATCCGCTCCGACGAGCGGCGGCCGTTGGCCGCGTAGTCCTGCCGGAGGTCCTCGGCAAGATCGGCGACCTTGACCCGCTCGACCCGGGGGACGATGGCCCGCCCTTCAAGGGCCGCGCCCTCCCGCTGGCGCAGCAGCCGCCGCGCCTCCCCTTCCCTGTCCGTTCCCGAGGACTCACGGATCACCCGCCCGTCTAGCCGATACTTCACCCACCAGATGCGCGATTCCCTGAGCGAACCATCACTGGCCCTGAACTTCGGCCGGTAGAGGCTTCCCATGTCCATCCTCCTTTCGGTTCTACCGGCTCTCGAAAGCACACGGGAACCCTAGGGCCAGCCGCGCGAGTCGTCAAGTGTATCGTCTTTTAGACAGGGGAGACCGTTGGGGCCCTCAGGCGTCTCGGCAATCCTCCACGAGGCGGTTTAGCTCCGTTATCTCGATCCTCAAGAGCCTTCCCCCTCCGGGAAGACGGACCACGCGGAGTTTCCCGCTTTCCACCCAGCTCCTGACCGTCCAGTAGGAAACTGCCAGATACTCTGCGGCCTGCCGCATGGTCAGGAGGCGAGGACGGATAGAGGAAGACTGCAGCACCGCGGTCTTCGCGCTGGCGTTACTCGCGCCGACTCCTGGGAGCACCCTGCCCTGATTTCCAGCGGCGAGAGGTGGTGCGGCCAGGTGGCCGTGACGATGCGGCTCACGATAGGGGTCAACTTCTGGCCGCGGCATGCCCGTAATCCCGGCAACGTGGATGCCAGGAGAAGGAGCCGATGGAAGAGCTTAGAGAGGCCTGACTTATTAGCGTGCTACGGATAGGAGCAACCGGCGCGTAGCCCCCGAGGGAGAGACGGGTTGCGCTTTCGTTGTCCTTTTGTTGCGCTTTCCGAGGACGGTGGGTAGCCCCCACTCCGTGTAGTTGGCCAGATACACGGACGGGATTGGCGATTCCTACGCGGGGCGGATGAGCGGGCGAGGCCGACACACGTTCGCGAGCCTGCTCCTCCCGCAGGGCGAAAACCCAGTCTACGTCCAGCGGCAGTTTTCGATCAAAGGGACCGTGGACACCTACCGACGATGGCTCTCGATGGGCACAAGCCAGCGGTGGACCGACTGGACGACGGAAGTGGTAGCAAAGCGGCAGCAAAAAACAATGAGCGTCCCGGAGGACGCCCTGCAAGGTCCTGAAAAATCTGGTGAGCCGTGGTGGGATCGAACCACCGACCCCCTGCTTAAAAGTGAGCCGCCACGGCAACCCTGAGGATACCTCAGAGGACCTATCCGCGCAAGAAAGCGACGATCAGGGGTAGGTGATAGTTCTCCTGATATCCCTATGGTGCGGGGTGGTTTGGTAGCAGGATGGTAGCAAGCGACGGCGCTTGAACTTCCCCCTCCCCCGGGCTACTCTTGTCGCACTCTTGACCGTCATCCGTCCGGCTCGGGGGAGGCATGGCATGAGGTGTTCCCGGTGCCAGCACGAGAACCCCGCACAGGCGAAGTTCTGCGAGGAGTGCGCTACTCCCCTAGGCCGGACCTGTGCCAACTCAGTGCTGAAGGAGTTAGGCTGACCATCTCACCGACTCTTCTACGGAAGTAGCAATCTCCCGCTCAGCAAAAGGAGAATCCGATGTATGAGCCCACCGAACTAGCCCGCTTTGCGCTGTCGGAGTTCGAGCGTGGCCTCGAAGGCCTCACGGACTCGGAGGCCCGGACCCGCTTGACGAAGCCTGACGGCACGCAGATGAACGCCATCTCCTGGATCATTGGTCATGTTGCTCAGCACTGGCTGAGTGTTCGGTCCTTGGCTACGTTAGAGCGACGGCCCAGCGGTCTACGACCGTTCGTTTCGGGATCCGCGGCTGACCCCACCCCGCCGCCGCTCAGTGATGCGCTCAAGTTCTTTCATGACGCCAAGGTCAGCATTAGTTGGATCGCTGACGCCGACAATGCACTGATGGCTACGACACGAGAGGAGATCGTCAAAGCAAGCGCAACAACCACCGCGATCGGTTTGGAGGTCCCTAAAGAGAGCGTAGGGACGGCGCTCATGCGTGCCATCCTCCACACGTGGTTCCACATCGGCGAGATCAACGCCATCCGCCAGATGCTCGGCCACCGGGAGATCTTCTTTGTGGGTAGGCTGGTCGGCAATCTCGAGTGGCGCCCTAGCTGAGCTGGAGCCGGCGGTGGGACTCGAACTCACGACCTGCTGATTACGAATCCCGGCCTAACCTACACAAAAACCAACTTGCCCCAAAAACTCCCAAGACTTTCCGGCTCTATGGCCACTCACGAGTTGGGATGCGTGGGTTGGCTTCGGCACCAGTTCTCGGACAGTTTTCGGACAGCAGACGGGGTCCTTGACCCCTCCGGGGCGGCGGGCTAACCTCGGCCTGCCCGTCCTAGGTCCACTGCCCGCTCGCTGGAGGCCCCGGCATGAAGTGTCATCGCCCGGATCGGGCGGAGCTCGGCGACCACAGGTGGCGCGACCTTCTCGATCGTCACGACGCCCTCATTGACCGAGTGCTCGGCCGGTTTCGGGGCCGCCTCGTCGACAAGAGCGGAGATGGCATCCTCGCCGCGTTCGACGGCCCCGCGCGAGCGATTCGCTGCGCCACCACCATCACGGAGTCAGTCCGGGGAATCGGCCTCGAAGTCCGCGCCGGCCTACACACCGGAGAGGTGGAGATTCGGGGCGATCGGCTCGCGGGGATCGCCGTCCACATCGCTTCGCGGGTCTCCAACCTGGCGCGCCCGGGCGAGGTGCTCGTGTCGAGCACGGTGAAAGACCTCGTCGCGGGCTCGGGGATCCGCTTTGAGGGCCGGGGGATCCATTCGCTCAAGGGTGTGCCGGGTGAATGGGCGCTCTTCGCCGTGACCCCGGAGCCAGTGTGATGGAGCGCGCGCGATCCCGCCGCCGGTCCTCATGCACGCCACCGAGCCCTCACCCTCGGCCTGCTCACCGCGCACGACAGTAGCAAAACGTTAGCAGAAAACAAAAAGGAGTTAGCGCGACGAACGCCAACTCCTTGATTTGTTGGTTGCGGGGGCGCGCTTTGAATTGTGGACGCGACCGGCTTTGGACTTTGAATTTATCGTAAGTTACTGACGCCAGAGTCGGTCGTTGTGGTGGACCAAGGCTACGGCTAAGGAAAATTGCTTGTTTAGCCGCCTCTCTCATTTCTGCGCTTGACAGTCAGGAACGGTTTGCTTTAGTTAGAGAAAGGATTGATAAGAAAGCTCTTAGGGTCTTTCGGCCATGACCATCAAGGATATCGCCAGCCGCTGCGGGGTGTCGGTGGCTACTGTCTCCCGGGTCCTAAATCGTTTCCCGCATGTCCATCCTGCCCTCAGAGCCCGAGTAGAGCGGGAGATCCGCCGGGTAGGCTTCCGTCCCAACGGGGTGGCGCGAAGTCTGGTCCTCAAAAAAACCAGGACCATCGGAGTCGTTGTCGCCGACATCACTAACCCCTTCTATTCGGAGATCGCCCGAGGGATCGAGGACCAAGTCAGGGCCCACGGCTACACCTCAGTGCTCTGCTCTACCGATAACCTCCCCAAACGCCAACTAGAGTACCTCCAGACTCTCCTCGAGAAGCGGGTGGATGGCCTAATCCTGGGTTCGGTGCGTCGCCGCGAGCCCGAGGTGGCCGCGCTGGCGCACAATGGGTTTGCCATGGTTCTGGTGAACCGCTCCTTTCGCTCTCCCCATGTCGATAGTGTGGTGGTAGACAACTATGCGGGCGCCCGTCGCCTCATGGAGTACTTGGTCGGCTTGGGGCACAGGCTGATCGCACACATCAGGGGTCCTCTCCAGTTCTCCACCGGATATGATCGCTACCGAGGATACCGGGACAGCCTCCGTGCGCGCGGCCTGACCCCGGACCCCCGCTACGTGGTCTCGGGTGCCTTCCGGCGGGAGGACGCGGTGGTGGCTACCCGTCGGCTTCTCGAGCTTCGACCCCGTCCTACCGCAATCTTCGCCGGCAACGATCTGATGGCTCTAGGCGCCCTGGAGGCCCTAGCCGAGGCGGGCCTGCGGATTCCCGCTGACATGGCGGTGGTGGGGTTCGATGACGTGGAACTGGCCTCCTACTGGGGGATCCGGCTCACCACCATGAGCCAGCGGATCTATGAGATGGGCCGGCTAGCGGTGGATCTCCTCATGGAGCGGATCGAGAAACGCCGCCGGGAGCGTCGGGCGATCATCCTTCAACCTGAGCTCGTGATCCGAGGCTCATGTGGGGGGCAGCCCATCTCTGGCGGGCTGGGTCAAGGCTCCCTCCCTCTCGAAACCCACCTGGACCGCGCTCAACTACGCAGGCCGCAGGGCTAATCAGGGGGACAATAGGTCACTTCCTTATCGGCGGGATTTCCTCGGCCTCGGCCTGGCGATCTCTAAGAGGTCCTTGGGGCCAGGGTGAGGCTCCAGAAAAAGGGTCTTGACTCGGGAGACCTGAATAGGTTAAAAGGTGAAAACGTTTTCAACATATCTTGGGCGTTCGGAAGAAGCGAGATGGCCGAGGTTGAGCGGGGGATGTGGGACTTGGGGTCGATCCATCCTCCGGCATGGCCGAAACCCTAGACTTCTTGCTCCCCCACCCTGAAGGCGACACGCAAATGTTGGCGTTGAAGCAGTTGACCAAAGCCTTCGGGGGCGTCCGGGCCATCGACAACCTGACCGTCAGCTTCGAGCCGCACAGGGTGCACGGGCTCATTGGCCCGAATGGGGCCGGGAAGACGACGCTCTTTAACCTCACCTCCGGGACCTTGCGACCGGACAACGGAGAGATTTCTTTCAACGGGGTCCCCATCACCTGGTGGAACCCCTGGAATATCGCGCGCCTGGGCATCGGCCGAACCTTTCAGACGATCCGCATCTTCCCCAAGATGACTGTGCTTCAAAACATGATGGTCCCCTACGGCACTGATCCCAGCCGCTCGGTGGAGCTGTTGGAGTTCGTCGGGTTGAGGGAATTCAGGGACGCCCCCGCCCGAGAACTCTCCTACGGACAGCAGAAGCTTCTAGAGTTTGCGCGCGCGCTGGTCACGTCTCCCCGATTCGTTCTGCTGGACGAGCCCACCGCGGGCGTGAACCCGATCCTGGTCGAGAAGATTATGGGGCACATCCGGAACCTCACCCGGGATGGCAAAACCTTCATCGTCATCGAGCATGACATGAAGGTCATCATGAACCTGTGCGAGCGGATCGTGGTCCTCCACAACGGAGAGAAGATCGCTGACGGTCCACCCGAGATGATCAAGACAAATCAGCAGGTGATCGACGCCTACTTCGGGGACTGAGATGCTCCATCTCGAGAATGTCGTCTCAGGGTACGGGAAGATCGAGATCCTCCACGGCGTCACCCTCGATGTGAGGACGGGGGAGGTCGTCTCCATCATCGGACCTAACGGGTCCGGTAAGTCGACCCTCTTCAAGACCGTCATGGGGTTTCTCACGCCCGCCGCCGGCGCCATCCGCTTCGACGGACGGGAGATCACTGGGCTTCCTCCTGAGGAGATCATCCGCCGACAGATTTCGTGCGTTCCCCAGGGACGCTGCACGTTTCCCCACATGACGGTCAAGGAAAATCTGGAGCTCGGTGGCTACATTCACCGCAACCGCCAAGAGGTAAGCCGGGCACTTGAGGAAGTCTTCGCTCAGTTTCCCATCCTGAAGGAACGACGCCGCGCCGTGGCGGGCTCGCTGAGCGGTGGGGAGCAGCAGATGGTGGAAATGGCTCGGGCGCTCATGCTTCGCCCCAAAGCGTTGTTGCTCGACGAACCGTTGCTGGGCCTGGCGCCCAAGGTGCGGGGGGTCATACTGGACAAAGTTCTCGAGTTGAACGCTGCCGGTGGGACCGTGCTGCTCATCGAACAGAACGCGCGGCGTGCGCTCGAGATCGCTCATCGGGCATATGTCTTGGAACTGGGCCGGATCAGGTTCGAGGGGCCAGGAGGAGAGCTGCTGGCCGATAAGAAGGTCCGGCGGCTCTATATCGGAGAGTGATTCCGCCAACCGTCTCCCGCCGCGGAGACAGAGGAGGGCATACGATGGGCAGAGTCAGATGTCTGGCCGGCGTCAGAGCGATCTTGGGGACACTCGTCATCGCGGTCCTCTTGGGGCTATGGGCCTCAGCGCCCGCGCACGCGGCCGAGCGCGACTATTTCCTCTTCGGCTCGGCGCTCTCCCTCACCGGGCGCTTCTCTACCGAGGCCAAGTCCATGATGGAGGGGTATGAGCTCTGGAAGTGGTGGATCAACAAGCAGGGTGGCATCAAGGTCGGCGACAAGCGCTACCGCGTGGAGATCAAGTACTACGACGACAAGAGCGATGCCGCGACGGCGGCGAAGCTGGTGGAGAAGCTGATCACGGAGGACAAGGTGGACCTGATCTTTGGCCCCTACACCAG
Source organism: Candidatus Rokuibacteriota bacterium (assembly GCA_016179965.1). Taxonomy (GTDB): domain Bacteria; phylum Methylomirabilota; class Methylomirabilia; order Rokubacteriales; family CSP1-6; genus CSP1-6. Next base: position 46,151 of record JACPCF010000019.1, read on the forward strand.
CGGCGTGACCTTCGCCGCCAGCGCCATCTCCGAGAAGTACCGGACACCCATGTTCGAGGAAGCCGGGCTGTCGGAAGGCCTCTTCGACCGCGGCTTCAAGTACCTGTTCGCGACCGACGTGTCGGTCCGTCTGTTGATGAAGCGGCCCATGGAATACATGGTCCAGGAGCTGGGCGTCAAGAAGGTGGCAATCGTGGCGCGCGACGCGATCTTCCCGCTGGCCATGTCCGAGGCTGCCAAGGAGTTTTTCGACAAGTACGGCGCCCAGATCATCCACTTCGAGAAGTTCGGCGCCGAGGTGAAGGACCTGACGCCCATTCTGCGCAAGGTCCAGGCCAAGAATCCTGACATGCTCATGCTGGGCGGGCACCTCCAGGACAGCATCGCGGTCCAGAAGCAGCTCAAGGAGATCGGATACCGGCCGAAGGGCGTCTTCTACCCGATCGGCGCCAACCACCCGGAGTTTGTGCCGGAACTTGGCAAGGACGCGGAGTACGCCACGAGCTTCCTGGCGCTCCACCCCGACATGTACTTCAAGGGGAAGCACATGGACACGAACCAGTTCTACGCCCTGGTCAAGGAGCGCTACGGCTACGGGCTCCCGAAGATCCTGGACGAGGAGATCTCGGGCGCCATGTCCATGTGCCTGGTCGTCCAGGAGGTGATCGAGACGGCTGGCGTCGCGCCGCCGTTTGACCAGGCCAAGAAAGACAAGGTGCGGGACACCGCGGCCAAGATCGAGTTGACGACGTTCTACGGGCCGCTGAAGTTTCACGAGAAGGGCTATAACGTGGCAAAAGAATGGACGACGATCCAGGTCCAGGATGGCCAGCTCGTGAACGTGGATCCCAAGTTCCGGGCTCCCAAGGGCAAGGCAATCTACCCGGCGCCTCCCTGGAAGTAGCTCTCGGCCCTCACGCGGCGAGGAGGGGGCCGTCCCCTCCTCGCCCATACTCAATGGCAAGGCTCGCAACGTGGACTGGCACCCGTTCGCCGTCGCGGTGATCGACGGGATCCTGCTCGGCGGGATCTACGCCGCCTTCTCCGCCGGATTCTCGCTGGTCTTTGGGACGATGCGGGTCATCAACCTCGCCCAGGGCGAGCTGGTGATGCTCGGGGCGTTCAGCGCGTACTGGCTCTACAGGGTTCAGGCCATTGACCCGTTCTACAGCATCCCGATCGTCCTGGGCGTCCTCTTTCTCGTCGGGTTCGGCCTCCAGAAGCTCCTTATCAATCGGATCATCGCCAAGGAGCCGCTTGTCTCCCTTCTCCTCACCTTCGGAATCTCGCTGATCCTGGAAAACCTGGCTCTTCGTCTGTGGACCGGGGACTACCGAACCATCACCACGTCGTACACGGGCTCGCGGACCGTGGTCGCCGGCGTCACCCTGTCCAACATGCGCGTGGTCGGGTTGGGGCTCGCGATGCTGGCCATGGTGGGCCTCTTCCTGTTCCTTACGAAGACCAAGATCGGCAAGGCGATCCGGGCAACAGCCCAGCACCCCGACGCTGCCCGGCTCATGGGAATCCGGATCCACCAGATCTACGCCCTGACCTTCGGCGTAGGCGCCGCCCTGGCAGGGCTGGCCGGCGTTCTCATCGCCCTCATCTTCACGATCCAGCCGGCGATGGGCGGGTTCTACACGCTCATGAGCTTCTGCGTGGTAGTGCTGGGGGGCATGGGATACGTTCCGGGAGCCCTGGTGGGTGGTTTCGTCCTGGGGATCATCCAGACCACTTCCGCCACCTTCCTGGGCGGTCACTGGATGGAGTTTTCGATTTTCGCAACCCTTCTCCTCGTCCTCCTGTCCCGGCCGGCAGGGATCCTCGGCAAAGGGATCGTGGAATAGAAGCGTGGCACGCGGGGCGAAGCTCCTGACCCTGGGGGTCCTCTTCGCGGGTCTCGTCGGGCTCCCATTTTTTCTCACCGGGTACAAGCTTAGATTCGTCACTTGGCTTCTCATGTGGGTCGGTCTGGCGAGCACCTGGAACCTCTTCTCCGGGTATACGGGGTATATCAACTTCGGGCCTGTGGCCTTCTTCGGCGTGGGGGCATACGTCACGGCGGTGCTGATGGTGAAGGCCGGGGTCTCATTCTTCCCCGCCCTCCTTGCCGCTGGAGTCCTTGCCGGCATCGCTGCCCTTCTCCTAGGTGTCCCCACCCTCCGGATCCGAGGGGCCTACTTCGCGATCGCCACCCTCGCCTTCTCCGAGGCCACGCGATCGCTCACCCTGAACCTCTCCGGGCTCACCGAGGGGGGAAAAGGCCTCATGCTCCCGATCTACAACAACGCGTACTTCTTCTACTTTGTGATCCTCGGCCTCACCGTCGCGGTCGTGGCCACGGTCGCCTTCATCCAGCGGACGCGGTTCGGGATTACCTTGGTTTCGATCCGGGAGGACGAGGTGGCGTCCCAGGTTCTGGGGGTCAATACGTTCTTAAACAAGATGGCAGCCTTCGGGTTGAGCGGCGTGTTCCTCGCCCTGTACGGCGGGATCTATGCCTACTGGCAGACCTTCATCGAACCCGGAGAGGTCTTCAACGTTCTTTACTCCGTCCAGATGCTCGTCATGACCTTCCTCGGGGGATCCGGCACCCTCCTGGGCCCGATCGTCGGGGCCGTCGTTCTCGGGGCCATGACCGAGTATCTCTGGGCGACGTTTACCTATGTCTATCTAATCTTCGTGGGCGTGTTGATCGTGGCCACCGTCCTCTTTCTCCCTGACGGGGTGTGGGGGTATTGCGTTCAGACGCAGTCACGGCGTAGGCGCCGCGCCCAGCCCGCGCCGGTCCTGGAATGATCCCATCTGGTATGTTGGAGAAGGGTTATGAAGGGAACAACGCTGCCGACTGAGACAGTCTTTGTCCTGGAAACCTCCCCGATCAAATTCGGCCTGGGTGCCACGGACGAGCTGGGCCATGACGCCCGCCGGCTCGGGATGACACGGGCCCTGATCGTCACCGACCGGCACCTGATGGCGCTGGGGCTCCCGACGTGCGTCCGCGCCCTCCTGGACGAGGAGGGGATCAAGGCTGAGATCTTCGATGGGGTGCACGTCGAGCCGACAGACCGGTCAGTGGAGGAGGCGGCGAGGTTCGCCAGTGGCGAGGGCTTCGACGGGTTCGTTGCCGTGGGCGGCGGGAGCACCATCGATACCGCAAAGGCGGTGAACGTGCTCACCAGCTATCCCGCTCCGCTCCGCGACTACATCAACAAGCCCATCGGCGGGGGTGTGGCGGTGCCGGGCCCGCTCAAACCGCTGATCGCTGTGCCGACGACAGCCGGGACCGGGAGCGAGACGACGGCGGTGGCGGTAGTCCACCTCACCGAGCTCCGCGTCAAGGCCGGGATCTCCCACCGCTTGCTCAGGCCGTCGCTGGGAGTCGTGGATCCTCTGAACAGCCTGACCGCGCCCCCCGAGGTCACCGCCGCGGCTGGCGCCGACATCCTCACCCATGCCCTGGAGTCCTATACCACCCGACGCTACGACGCCCGGCCCAAGCACCACCCGGCCGAGCGGCCCACCTACATCGGGGCCAACCCGATCAGCGATCTCTGGTCAGAGAAGGCCATCGAGTACGTGGGGCGCTACCTGAGGCGCGCGGTCCTGAACGGCCAGGACCTGGAGGCTCGCTGGCACCTGGCCCTGGCCGCGACTTACGCTGGGATCGGCTTCGGCAACGCGGGGGTCCACATCCCCCATGCCTGTGCGTACCCCATCGCCGTTCAGGTCGAGAGGTACGTGCCACCTGGATACACGACCGAGGAGCCGCTTGTTCCCCACGGAGTCTCGGTCATCGTCACGGCGCCGGCAGCCTTTCGCTTCACCTATCCAGCCTCGCCCGAGCGCCACCTGCGAGCGGCCGAGCTTCTGGGGGTGAGGACCCGCGACCTCTCGCTGGCCGATGGGGCCGAGGCGCTCCCCAGGGCTCTCGTGACACTCATGCGGGAGGTGGCGATCCCGAATGGGCTTGAGGCCCTGGGGTACACGGAGGCGGACATTCCGGCCTTGATCGAAGGAACGCTGAAGCAGCCCCGCCTCCTGGTGGGAGCCCCGCGCTCCGTCTCCGCCGCCGAGCTAGAGCGGATTCTCCGCGAGGCAATGCGGTACTGGTAGGGCCGATAGTGCGGCTGGTGGGGCTGCTTGCGCTCCTCCCGCGACTGACAATGGTCCCCTCGCCGGTAGCGCTCTCAAGGGCCACTTCGGTTGGCGTAGAGAGTCAATGGTCTTGAGCCCTTTTAACCGAAATAGGTCTTACCATCCCATTCGGAGCTGAAGTTAGCAGCGCAGAGGTACCTTCACAGATTCAAGTCCTTATCATCGGCTGGGACGAAAAGACATGGTCGCCCCGCCTGGCGGAGGCCGCCCCCGCTTCATTACGACCACCCTGCTGCTGGCCGCCCCCTCACCTCATGCGCGCTGCTCCCGGGCCACTAAGGTCTGAACACGAAGCCGAGGGTCAAGGCGGCGGCGGCAGGAATCGGGGGGAGATCGGCGAAGAGCTCAGGGTGATCCTTCATCACCTTCAGGATGTGCTTGGGCTCGAAGTGCTTGTTGACGTCGAAGGTCGCCTTGATGAAGCCCAGGCGGTGGAGCCGGTCCTGGGCGCTCCAGAGCGCCCGGTAGTTGTTCGCCGACAGGCGCCGGTCCACCTGCTCGATGTTGTACTTCATCGCGGCCTCCGCCACCTCGGGCTTCAACCCCGGGATCCAACGCGTGGCCACGGCAGCGGCGGCCTTGGGGTTGGCGCGCATCCACTTGTCGGCCTCGGAGCACGCGGCCAGGAAGCGCTCGACCGTCTCCCCGTTCTTCTCCACCCACTCGCGAAGGGCGACATTGAAGCCGAGGAAGCCGATCACCTCGCCGCCCCGGACGATCTCGTAGGCGCCGGGGACATCGCGCGTCGCCACGATCGGCCACGGGTCCCAGGCGCTGAAGGCGTCGATCCCCTTGGCCAGGAGCGCCACCGTCATGTCGGGCGGCGGCGTGTTGACGAGCGTCACGTCCTGCAGCGTCAGGCCCGCCTTCTCCAAAAGCGCCAGGATGTAGAGGTGGTTGATCGTCCCGAACGAGGCGGCGATCCGCTTGCCGCGCAGATCCTTCAGGTTCCGCTTGGCGATGCCCGACCCCTCGCGCCCCACCAGGGCCATCGTCGAGTCCGAGCCCAGCCTGGCGGCGCTGCCGGTGTAGTTGCCGAGGATCACGAGGTCCATCCCGCGGAGGACCGCGCCGATCATCGGGACGCCGACCTGTCCGAGCTGGACCTCCCCCGCCTGGAGCGCGTTCAGCTGGTCCACGCCCGTCGCGTACGGGCGCGCGATCGCGACCTCCAGCCCCCACTTCTCGAAGAAGCCGCGCTCCAGCGCGATCGGCACGCCGAGCTGGTCGATGGCCGCCACGATGCCAGCCTTCACCTTGATCGGCGCGGGCCTCGCCTGCCCCAGGGCCTGGAGGGGCCACGCCGTCAGCCCCAGGAGGATCAGCGCACACATCGTTCTCATCTCCGCTCCCTCCCTTGGTCGGTCTCGATCGGTTCCACCCGGGCCACCCAGTAGGGGCGGGCGACCGCCGTCAGTTCCGACGGCCGCACCCCCCGCAGCTCCACCCGGTTCCCCTCCGTCCCCGACACCCGGCCGAACCGCTGGAAGACCAGCACGTGGAAACGCTCGGGCGGGAAGCGGAGTGTCACCTGGACGTCCACCGGGCCGACGGCCCGCCCCAGGCCCGGCGCGATCTTGCCAGGGGCCCGGAGCGTCAGCCATCCCTGCCAGACGAGATAGCACGTCACCACCGCCAACACAATGCGTCCCCGTCGCGAGGCCACGAGCGCGCGCAGGAGCCTCACGCCGGCCTCACCATCCCCAGGACGCGGGCCACGAGCGCCTTGAAGTCCCGGTCCTCCACCAGCGGGGCCCAGACGCGCGGCCGGGGCAGGGGGACCGGGAGCTCTGCCAGCACCCGCCCGGGGGCGCTCGAGAGAACGATCACCCGGTTGGCGAGGAACACCGCCTCCTCGACATCGTGAGTCACAAACAGGATCGTCGGCCGGCGCTCCTGCCAGATGCGCGTCAGCTCCTCCTGGAGCGTCATCCGCGTCTGGGCGTCCACGCTCGCGAACGGCTCGTCCATCAGGAGGAGGTCAGGGCTGTTGGCGAGCGCTCGCGCCACCCCCACGCGCTGCTGCATCCCGCCGGAGAGCTCGGCCGGGTAGCGCCCCGCCGCGCCCGCGAGCCCGACCAGGCCGAGGTACTCGCGGCCGATCCGCTCCCGCTCCTCGCGCGGCACCCCCCGCATCTTGGGGCCGAAGGTGACGTTCCCGAGCACCGTCTTCCACGGGAAGAGCGCGAAGGATTGGAAGACGACCCCCCGGTCCGGGCCCGGCCCCTTGACGCTCCGCCCGTCCAGCAGGATCTCCCCCCGCGAGGGCGGGATGAACCCCGCGATCATGTTGAGCAGTGTCGACTTCCCGCAGCCGGAGGGCCCGACGATCGAGACAAACTCCCCCTGCACGACCTCCAGCGACACGTCCGCGATCGCAGTCACGTGAGCCCCGGCATAGGGGTCCAGGTAGGTCTTGGAGAGCCCGCGGATGATCAGGTTTTTCATCGCGCCACGAGCCCCCACCGCTCGACCGTCGCCCGCTCGAGCGGGACGAGGAGCCAGCCGTCGACAAAGTACCAGAGGAGGCCGAGCACGATCATGCCGAGGAGGATTTCCGTCACCTGGCCGGCCCGCCGGGCGTCGAACATGAGAAAGCCGATTCCGCTCGTCCCGACGATCATCTCCGCCGCGATCAGCGCGCGCCAGCCGTAGCCGAGCCCGTTCCTCAAGCCGGTGACGATGTTGGGGAGCGCGCCGGGCACGATCACCTCCAGCAGGATGTGGAAGCGCGGCGCCCCGAGGCTCTGCGCCGCGCGCGTCAGCTCCAGCGGCACCGAGCGGACGCCCAGCACCGTGTTCAGCACTACGGGGAAGAGAACGGTGTAGACGATCACGAAGGTCATCGTCCCCAGCCCGAAGCCGAACCAGATCAGGAGGATCGGAAGCCAGGCAATGTCGCCGATCGCCTGGAAGAACAGGAGGACGGGCCAGCCGAGCCGATGCGCCCGACGGCTCACCCCCACGAGGACGCCGAGCGGGATCCCGAGCGCCATCCCCGCGGCCGCCCCGACGGCGAGCCGGATCACGCTGTCCTCGAGATAGTCAGGAAGGACCCCCTTGTACATGAGGGTCCCAAACACGCGGAGCACCTCCATCGGCCCCGGGAAGAAGACCGCGGGGAACAAACCGGACGCCGCGAGCAGCGCCCAGAGCGCGAGGATCGGCACAAACGGGGCGAAGGAGGAGAGGCCCGGATGCGCCGCCGCCCAGCGGAGCGTGAGGCCGAGGAGCCGGAGCGCCCGCGCCATCAGCCGACCCGCCGCACCATGCCCCACCGCTCGATCGTCGCCCGTTCCACCGGCGCCAGGAGGAGCCGATCGATCATGAGCCAGAGGGCCCCGATCACGATCATGCCGAGGAGAATGACCTCGGTTCGGTAGAAATCGCGCGCCAGGAAGAGCATGTAGCCGAGCCCCGCGTTGGTCGCGATCATCTCGGCGGCGATGAGCCCGCGCCAGGCGTAGCCCATCCCGGTCCGGATCCCCGTCACGACGTTCGGCAGCGCGCCGGGGAGGAGCACCTCCGTGAGCATCCGCCATGGTCCCGCGCCCAGGGACGCGGCGGCATAGCGGAGCGGCAAGGGGATGCTCGCCACGCCGAGGAGTGTGTTGTAGGTCACAATGAAGAAGACCGCGTTGAAGATGACGAAGGTGATGGCGCCGAAGCCGTAGCCGAACCACAGGGTGGCGATGGGGATCCAGGCGATCCCGGCGAGGACCGAGAAGAAGCGAAACAGGGGAGTCAGGACCGCGGATGCCACCCGGCTCACGCTCATGGCCACGCCGAGCGGCACACTCACCGCGATCGCGAGCACCGTCCCAACCAGGACGCGGAGCAGGCTCTGTCCCGTATGATGGAGGAGGCTGCCGTCGCTGAGGGACTGGACGCCGGCGAGCGCCACCTCCCCGACCGACGGGAAGACGCGGGCGGGGACCTGGAACAGCGCCACCACGACGGCCCAGACCATCAGGAGCAGACCCAGCGGGACGAGGAAGGCGACCGCGGGACGCAATCCTCCGGGACCGCCCACGACGCGATCGTAGGCGGTGTCGGCTCGCCAATGCCGGCGTCTGAAGCCCCGCATGTCCCCTTGACGTCTACTCCTTCAGGGCCCCGGCGGTCAAGCCGGTCACCAAAAACCGCTGGAGGAACAGGTAGAGGAGGATGGCGGGCAGGCCGCCCAGGAGAGACCCGGCCATGAGCATGGGCCAGATGATCCGAAACTCGCCCACGGTGCGGGCGATCCCCAGGGTCACGGTCATCATCTCCTCGCTCGTGGTCAGGCAAAGCGCCCACAGGAGGTCCCCCCAGGCCAGGAGAAAGGCAAACAGAACCGAGGCCACCATGCCGGGGCCGAGGACCGGCAGGATGATGCGGAAGAAGACGCCGAGGCGGTCGCACCCATCGACGAGGGCCGCTTCGTCCATCTCGAGGGGCACCCCGTCGATGAAGCCCTTCATGGTCCAGGTGGCGAACGGCAGGCAGATGGTGAGAAAGGCGATCACCAGGCCGGTGCGCGTGTCGTAGAGGCCGGTGGCGGTGAGCACCTTGAAGTAGGGGCCGACGAGCAACACGCCGGGGAGCATCTGGGTGGCGAGGAAGAACCCGATGAGGACGCGCTTTCCCGGCAACTGGAATCTGGAAAACCCGTAGCCGGCCAGGCTGCCGAAGAACACCGACAGGATGGCGGTCGCCAGCGAGATCACGGTGCTGTTGAAGAAATAGAGGGCAAAGTTCTTCCGCACCCAGATGCCAATCACGCTGTCCAGGGTCGGTTCCTTGGGAATCCAGGTCGGCGGGATGGCCAGGGCCTCGGACTCGGTCTTCGCCGCGGTCGAGAGCATCCACGCGAAGGGGAACAGGACATAGATCGCGAGCATCAGGAGGAATCCGTAGACGAGGACCCGGAACGGCCAGGATCCCATGGGCCTCCGTTTGGGCCTCCGACCTTGGTCCACTGATTATTCCTCCCGGCTGATCATCCGGATGTAGGGCAGGCTCACCAGCAGGAGCACCCCGGCCATGACCACGGCCATGGCGGAGGCGTATTCGAACCGGAAAAAGGCGAAATACTGCTTGTAGACGAGCGTCGAGAGCACCTCGGTCAGGCTCCCCGGGCCGCCCTGGGTCATGGCCTGGATGAGGCCGAAGCGTCGCACCTCCCAGACGGTGTCCAGGGCCAGGGAGACGATGAGCATTTTTCTGAGCCCGGGCAGGGTGATGTAGCGGAACCGTTGCAGGGCGTTGGCGCCGTCGATGCTGGCGGCCTCGTAGCGCTCACGGGGGATCGCCTGGAGACCGGCCAAGAGGATGATCATGACAAAGGGGAACCCCCGCCACACGTTGGCGAGGATCACACTGATCAGGGGGAGGTACCGGCCACCGAGCCAATCCAGCGGCGCGGCGAGCAGCCCCAGGCGGAGCAGGATGTCGTTGAGGGCGCCGTTGAGCGGGTTGTAGAGCCACTTCCAGATGATCCCGGTGACAACGTCGGGGACGACCCAGGGGAGAAGGGCAACCAGCCGGAGGGCGGGCTGGCCTCGCAGGGGCAGATTCAGGGCGAGGGCGACCGCCAGGCCGACGCCGAGGTGGGCGGCGACGCTCAGGCCGACCAACAGGCCCGTGTTCCAGAAGGCCTGGTGGAAGAGAGTGTCCTCGAGAAGCAGCCGATAGTGCTCGAGCGAGAAGCCCCCGCCGCTCTCCGGACGGAAACTCAAGGTCAGGCTGAAGAGGGCGGGGAAGCCGAGCACGGCCAGCAGCAGGAGGAGGGCCGGGAGGACGAAGAGATACCCGGTTCGGACGGACTTCGCTCGCGCGGTGGCCACAAGAGACAAACGCGGGGGAGAGGCCTCCCCTCCCCCGCGTTCCCGAGAGTTGGGCGTCCTAGCGACGCCGCGCCAAGATCGTGTTGATCCGGGCGTGGGCGTCAGCCAGGGCCTTGTCCGGGGGCTTGGCTTCGGTCAGCGCTTCCTGGACGGCCCCGGTGAAGGCGTCCATGATCTCCGGCCACTCCTTGATCTGGGGTTCCACCTTGCCGTAGGGGAGCTCGGCGGCGATCACCTTCGCGAACTTGTCGTTGAGGATCTCCGGAGCCACCCCGCTGACATCCTTCCGGGCGGAGGTGACCCGATTGTCCTGGAACCACTTCAACTCCATCTCCTTGGAGGAGATGAACTTCACGAGCTCCCAGGCCTCCTGGGGGTGCTTGGTGTTGGGGCTGATGATCCACGAGCTGAGCCAGATGGCGGTGGCGCGCTTTTTCTTGACTGGGAGCGGGTAGGCCCTGAGGACGTCAAAGGCCTTGAGGTCAGGGTTGAGCTTGTTTACGATCGGCGCCGTCCAGCCCGAGCCGATCTCGCAGGCGATCTTTTTGTGGGCAAGCTGGGTTCGCACGTCCTGGGGGTTTGCCGAGGTGGCCCCCGGAGGAACCACCTTGTGCTTGGTGGACAACTCCACGAAGTAGGCGAAGGCCTCTCTGGCCTCGGGGGTGTCCAGCGCCGAGCGCTTCAGATCCGCCGTGAGGTAGTCCCCGCCGAAGGTCCAAAGGAACGGGCTGAACCGGAGGGAAAATCCCGGATCCTTGGCCCCCACCATCCCCAGGCCCCACTGCTGGCCGGGCGTCGTGGCCTTCTTGGCAAAGTCCAGAAAGCCTCCCCAGGTCGTCGGAAATCTCTCCACGTCTGTCCCCGCCTGCTTCAGCAGGTCGGTGTTGCACACCAGCACCATCGTCATGTAATCGCCGGGCATCGCGTGGACCCGACCCCGGTGCTTGACCAGCTCCAGCGGCAACGGATACCACGCGTCCAGAAATCCCTTCCCCTCCTTTTCGATGAAGGAGGTGAGGTCCATGGCGTACCCCTTCTCGTAGAAAGAGGGCAGGGAAAACGCGTGGAGGTGCATCACGTCCGGGGCCCGGCCTGCCGCCGACTCGACCGTATATTTCGTCTCCTTCTCCCGGTAGGAGACCGGCTCCACCTGAACCTTGATGTTCGGATAGCGCTTCTCGAAGATCGCCATCCCCTCTGTCAGGGACTTGTTCCAGACGTCCTCGGTCAGGTGCCAGTCTGAAAAACGCAGGGTGACCCGTTCTTGCGCCCCGGCCGACATGGCGGCGATCAGCACGGTGACACAGATCATGGTCAGAACCATTGGCCATAAAGAGTGACGACGTTGCATACACACCCTCCTTCAACCCCACCGAGGGGGCGCAGAGCACACAACATGCAACCTTTTCCGCACAACGTTACTCCCGGTCGCGTCGGGGCGGTCCGCGTGGCGTCAGGAGAGCCATTTGCACGAATCTCACCGCTGGATCTCCGGATCCTCGGCGGCACAGGGGGCGGTGTCCCCCTGCGCGAAGCCCACGATGACAACCAAGCGCATCTAAAGGTACACCTTCGGGCGGACGTCCGCCACGAAGCGCTCGAGGACCTCGAGCATCGCGGGGACCGTGGGGACCGAGAAGTCGAGGACGAAGTGCTGGACGCCGACGGCGGCGTACGCCCGGAGGTCCTCGATGATCTGGGCGGGGGATCCGGTCAGAGGCGTGCGCGTCCCGCCGGCAGCCTCCTCGAACCTGAGCGGAGCCTTGAACGAGATCGTAATGGTGGCGGGGTCGCGGCCGCCGGCGCTCGCCATGTCCCGGAGCTCGCGGACCTTGGCACCCAGCTCGGCCGGGTGGAGCGTGACCGGCGGTCGAAGGCCGAGCGGGTGCCAGCCGTCGCCAACTTCCACTACCCGCTGGAGTGCCGCCTCGCTGTGGCCGCCGATCCAGATCGGGATCCCGGACGGGCGGGCCGGGTGAGGGCGGACCCCGCCGGCCTCGGCAATCCGCACGAACCGCCCCTCGAAGGCCACCCGGGGCTTGGTCCAGATCTCCTTCATCACCTTGAGGTACTCGAGCGTCCGCGCCGCGCGATCCTCGAAGGGGATCCCGACGGCCGCGAACTCCTCACGCCACCAGCCGACTCCCGCCCCTAGGATGACGCGCCCTCCGGACAGGTAATCCGCTGTCGCCAGAGCCTTGGCCGTGAAGATCGGGTTGCGATAGGGGATAACCAGGACGCTGGTCCCCACGCTGATCCGCTCCGTGATGGTGGCGAGGTACGTGATGGCCGTCAGCGGCTCGAGCCAGGGCTCGTCGGGTCCCAGCGGGAAGGTCCCGGTGGGCGAGTAGGGGTAGGCCGAGCGGCTCTGGACGGGGATCAGCATCCGATCCGTCACCCAGATGGAGTCGTAGCCGAGCGCCTCGGCCCGTCTGGCGAGCGAGGTGATGGCCTCCCGCCCCGCGAGCACGCCGCGCCCCTGGAGGGAAAACCCGAAGCGAACCGTCATCCCTTGAGCCCTCCGCTCCCCCATCCCGCCACCAGATGCCGCTGGACCGCCATGAAGAACGCCAGGGCCGGGATCGTGATCAGCACGCCGGCGGCCATGATCAGCCCCCAGTCAATCAGGGCCGAATGGAAGAGATCCTGGACGCCGACGGGTAGCGTCTTGAGCTCGTCGGACGAGATCAGGATCCGGGTGAAGATGTAATCGTTCCAGGCCAGGATGAAGGTGAAGATCGAGGTGGCGATGATCCCGGGCAGGGCCAGGGGCAGAACCACATAGACGACGGCCCGGAACCTGCCCGCCCCATCCACCAGGGCCGCCTGCTCGAGCTCGATGGGGATCGTCTCGAAGAATGCCCGCAGCAGCCACAGGGTGAAGGGCAGGCAGAAGGACGCGAAGGCTAGGACCAGGGCCAGGTGGGTGTTCTCGATCCCGACCTTCTTCACCAGGATGAAGAACGGGATGACGATCATGATGGGGGCGAACATGTAGGTGCAGAGGATCAGCCCGGCGATCTGCTCCCGTCCAGGATAGCGGTAGCGGGTGAGGCTGTATGCCCCCACGGCGCCCGCCACCATGGTCAGCACGACCGCCAGCCCCGCCACCGTCAGGCTGTTCCGAAAATAGACCAGGAAGTTGGTCGAGGTAAACAGCCGCCAGAAGTTCTCCCACGTCGGCGCCTTGGGAACGAAGTACGGCGGCTGGGCGAAGACCTCCACGGGCGGCTTCATGGAGGTGGACGCCATCCAGAGAAAGGGGAACGCCGACTGGAAGACCAGCACGGCCGCCCCGACGTAGAGGAGCCCGCGCGCCGCCGCCCTCCGCGCCCGCGGCCTCATCCGATCTCCACCTCCCTCCGGAAGAGCCGGAAGTACACGACCGTGGAGACCATCAGGATCCCGAACATGACCACGGCGAGAGCGGCCCCGAGCCCCGCCTGGTAGTAGGTCAGGGTTCGCATGTAGGCGTAGACGGGCAACGTCCGGATGAAGCGTCCGGCTCCCGCCCCCTCCCCCATCAGCCACACCGTGTCGAACTTGGTGAACATCCAGATGCTGCGGAGCAGGATCACCACGAACAGGATTCCCCGGATGTGCGGCAGGGTGATGTGGAGGAAGCGCCGGGCGGCGGAGGCCCCATCCACCTTCGCCGCCTCGTACAGCTCCTCGGGGATCGTCTGGAGCCGCGCCAGGACCGCCAGGAGCACGAACGGGAAGAACTGCCAGACGCTGACGATGATCAGGGAGAGCATGATGTGATCCGCGCCCAGCCAGCTGATCGGATCCCGGATGATCCCGATCCCCATCAGGACGGCGTTCAGGACCCCATAGGTGTCGTTGAGCAGCCACTTCCAGAGAATGACGGCGACGATCGTCGGGATCATGTAGGGGAAGAGGACGATGCCGCGGGCGAGACCCCGGCCCGCGAACGACTCGTGGAGAATGAGGGCAGCGGCCACGCCCAGCAGGATCTGGAGGGTGATGGTCCAGAACGAATAGACCACGCCATACCAGAGGCTAGTCCAGAACTCGGCGTCGCTCCAGAGGTAGATGTAGTTGTCGAGGCCGACGAACCGCTGCTCGGGGAAGAAGGAGTGCTTCTCGAGGAGGCTGAGCCAGATGGAGTAGCCGACGGGATAGATGGTCAGCGCCAGGATGAGAAGGAGGCCGGGCGCGATGGTCAGGAAGCCGATCGCGTGCTGCGCGAGCGGCGGTCGCCTCACGCCCGGCCCCGAGGAGTCGCGGCTACCAGCGCTTGTGCCCCAGCTTGGTGATCAGCTCCTCGGCCCGCCCCTGGCCCCTGGCGGCCGCCTGCGGCGACGGCATCCCCCGCACGGCGTCGGTCACCATGTCGGGGATGATCCCCGATCCGAGGATCTCGAGCCCGAAGGGGAGCCGCAGATCGGACCACTCGATAATAAGGGTCGGCTTGGCCTGATCCGCCTCGAAGTAGCGGTACTGCATGTCCTGCCACTCCTTCCAGCGCCGGATCATGTCGTTGGCCTGGTAGGCGGGATTCCGCCGCACCGACTTGAGGCTCGGCAGGAGGTGGATCGGCACCGAGTGCAGGTACTTGATGTAGTGCTCCTCTTTGTAGAAGAACTTCAGGAACTCGGCCGCCTCGTTCGGGTACTTGGCGTTCTTGAAGACCATCCACGGCTCGGCGTCGATCTGGGCCGCGGTGGTCTTGCCCGATGGCCCGATGGGCCTGACCAGCACGCCGAAGTGCTCCGAGTTGGCCATCTCCTTTGGGGCGTGGCGCTCGATGAGACCAGCGCCCCGGCCGTAGCCCTGGTAGATCATGGCGGCTTTGCCCGTGGCGACGTTGACGAAGGTGTCCAGGTAGCCGTGGCCGAGCCAGCCGGGAGGCAGGACTGTGGCGTTGAGCTTCTTGTAGAAATCCAGCACCTCGATGACCTGCTTCTCGGTGAACGTGGGCCGGCCTGTCTTGGAATCGAAGAGCCGCCCGCCGTTGGCCTTGGTCAGCTCGCCCACCATGATGTTGATGAAGAGGCCGACCCCCGGCAGCGACAGGCCGTAGCGGGTGACCCGCCCATCCTTGTCGCGCTCCATCATGGCCTCGGCCACCTTGATCAGGTCATCCCACGTTTCGGGGGGCTTCAATCCCTTCTGCTTGAAGATGTCTTTGCGGTAGATGAGGAGCGAGGTCGCCGCCGAGTGGGGAATCCCGTAGTACTTGCCCTCGAAGCGGCACGGGCCTCGGATCGCCTCCCAGATGTTCTCCTTGCCGACGGCCTCCGCCACATCCTCCATCGGCCTGAGGAGCCCCTTGGCGTAGAACGAGGCGCACGTCACCGCCTGGCCGTGGCTGGCGTCCGGCGGCGCCCCCGCCGCCAGGGCGGCGATCAGCTTGGCCTCCAGATCCCCCCAGGCCAGAGCCTCCTGCTTCACCGTGATGTCCGGCCGGAGCTTCTCGAACTCGTCGATGAT
Source organism: Candidatus Rokuibacteriota bacterium (assembly GCA_016179965.1). Taxonomy (GTDB): domain Bacteria; phylum Methylomirabilota; class Methylomirabilia; order Rokubacteriales; family CSP1-6; genus CSP1-6. The sequence continues at coordinate 61,597 of JACPCF010000019.1, forward strand.
CCCCTGGAAGGCCTTGACCGACTGGGGCTCGGTCTCCGTGTGCCAGATGCGCACGACCTTCTTCTCCTGGGCCCAGGCCGGGAGCGCCAGCACCAGAAGGACAACCGGGATCAAGACCCATCCTCTCCGTCGCATCATCGCTCCTCCCTCCTCGTCCGCGGGGCGGTCGTGGAGCCCCGCGGGATAGACTGGCCATCCCGCCCGGGATGGCCGATGAACGGTGATCTGCGCGAGGACACGTTGCCGCCGCATTTCCCGTCACGGGTCCGAAGGGCCCGAATAGCCCAGCCGCCGTGAGATCTCCAGGCCCGCCGCCCGGACCCGCGCCGCCATCCGATGGAGCGCCGCGGACGGGAGGCGTTGGCTCGGCCCGGAGACGCTGACCCCGGCCACCACCGCACCCCGCCGGTCCCGGACCGGCGCGGCGACGCACCGGAGCCCGAGGCTGCACTCCTCGTCGTCCAGGGCGTACCCGCGCGTCGCCGCCTCGCGCAGCGCCCGCCGGAGCGGTGCCCGCTGCGTGAGCGTGCGCGGCGTCAGGCGGGTCAGCCGGGTGGCCCGGAGCCAGCGATCGAGGTCGTTCGGGTCCAGGCCGGCCAGGAGAACTTTCCCCAGGGCGGTGGCGTGAGCGGGCACGCCCCGACCGAGGTCCAGGTGTAACCGCAAGAGGTGCGGGCCCTCGACCTTGTGGATGTTCACCACTCGATCCTCCTCCAGCACGCCCAGGTTCGCGGTCTCCCCGGTCTCGGCCGAGAGCCGGTCCATGACCGGCCCGGCCAGATCCTTCAGCCCGTAACGCTCCGTCGCGGTGCTCCCGACGACGAAGAGCTTGTACGTGAGCCGATACCGCTCGGTCTGGGGGTTCTTCTCGACGTACCCCTGCCCCGCGAGCGTGGCGAGCAAGCGGTGGACGGAACTCTTGCCCATCCCCAGCTTTCTGGCCAGCTCCGTCACGCCGAGTTCCTGGGCGGAGGCCAGCGTCTCCAGGACGGCGAGGGCGTGTTCAACCGCCGGCGAGGTGTACTGGCCATGCGAGGGCATTGTTCTTATATTGTGAACGACGTTTAATATAGGAGACCGGCGACGATCCTGTCAAGGCCCTCCCCGGGCTTGCCCTCCCCAATTTCGGCTCCGAGCCTTGAGGTCGACCGGAGGGTGGCGATTAGGGGGATTCAGGTGGCGGCGAGGTTTTGGCGGTGGGAGAGCGGCAGGCGGATTCTTGGCCGGTGGGGCGCGAGGGCAGAGTCCGAGTCGTAGGCATCCTTCTCAGCGTAGCGCTCCGCGATCGCGATCCCCTTGAGGGCCAGGCTGGCCAGGAGGTCGGCAACCTTGAGGCGTACTCGCGTCTGGGCTCCGTCTGGAAGCCGGGCCTCCAGTCCACCCGGATCAGATAGTCCTGGCCATCCCGGGGAGAGCGGATGACCTTCTCAAACTGAAAGAGAGGATCCGGGCCGCGTTGGTACCCGCGATCCAGGAGCAGGTTCACGATGGTGGCGTACCGTTCCGCGTCCACGAGATCCGGATCCACCACGAGGTCGATGTCGATCGAACCCACGTGGACGAATTCTCGCCCAGGTGCGCCGAACTGCTCCAGGATGAGATACGGCGCCCAGCCACCAATGAGGACAAGCGCATCCCGGTAGGCGCCGAGCGTGGTCATGACCTCGGCCAGGCCCGACCGGGAGGCCGCCGTGATCCCGTCCTGGTAGTCCCTGGCCGTCCGCGGCTTTCGCATCCGGCGCTCAGTACCCCAGCTTCTCGCGGCGGAGAACCTCCGCCTGCTCGCGACCTCGAGCGGGGTAGTTGATCAGGTCGAGGAAGAGCTGGGTGTTGCAAACGACGCGAACCCCTCTGATGGTCTGGACCCGGTAGAAGACCCCCTCGTCGTAGGGCTCGAGAAGGTGGACCGTCCCCCCGGATTCCACGGGTCGGAGGTCGAGGGCCTTCACGAGCCGCTCGCGATCGCCCACAAAATAGGCGTGCACGTCCGGCGAGCGGACGAAGGGCGCCACGAAAGCCGCTCCGCTGTGGAGGGTGAAACCCACCGCCTCTTTGTGGGCCACCGCGTGGGCGGTGAGCTTAGCCGCCAGCTGGGCAGAATTCCGGACGAACGTGTAGAACGTGTGCTGCCGCTGCCGTTCGAGACTGTAGTTCTGCGCCCAGAGATCGAGGAGCTCTCCGGGCTTCTGGAGCTTGATGGCTCCCCGGCGCTTCTCGACGAAGGCCTTCTCCTCGAGCGCGTTGACGACCAAGTGGGCGGTGCGGAGGCTGATGTCCGACTCCTCCGCCAGCCGGGCCAGGGTCCACTCCGCTTTCGGTTGCTCGAGGAGCACCCGCAGGATCCGCGAGGACTTGGGGGCGAAGAGCCGCCTGAGCCGTGCCTTTGCCCGAGCGGGAGGCTCGGCGCTCAGCCGGTCTACCAGGATCCCGTCGAAGCGGAGGAAGACGTTCCCGGTGAGGTCGAGGTAGCCGACCCCGGCCTCGCGGCAGAGGCGCCGCCCTTCCGGGGAGATGTAGGGGGCGATGATGACGGGGTAGAGGCGAGGGTCTTTCCGGGCCGCCAGTGTGAGGGAGGTGATGGCCTGGGCCAGGTAGCGCGGCTCGCCGACGGCCTTGACCTCGCAGACGAGGCGCCATGTCTTCCCGGCCGAGCGGACCTTCAGGACGAGGTCCCAGGGGGTGTCCCGGGAAGGGCGCTCCACGGCCACCTGGAGCGTCGGCAGGAGCTCCGGGAGCCGCCTCCGCAGGCTGGCGAGGACCTCTTTCTCGGTCGGCATATTTTTACCTAAAAGCCAATTTTTACCGTACGGGTAAAATACGCCATCCGGTATAAGTGTGTCAATTTTTCGACTCGGGAGGCGGGCCACCTGGCCCCAGGGTAAGAACCGGCCGGGGACGATGGGATTGGCCGCCCCCGGAAGGAATGAACTGGTCACCGCCGACGAAACTTGATAATTTCCTCCGTAACTGGCTAAATGCGGTCAGCTACGGGGGGCAGAGTCAAGTGAAACGAGGGAGACCGTGAGAAGGCGGGAAAGAAGTCTACTCGTGAGTCGTCTACTCATGAGTAGACTCCGGCGCTGCCAACCCTGCTCACCGCCGATACGTCCCCTCGTCCTTCCTCCTCACGGCCTCGATGACCAGCTGGTTGCGGTCCGCGTCGATGGAGTAGAGCACCCGCCAGTCTCGGCCTACCCAGATCCGGAAGATCTCCTCCTGCCCCTCCACCTTGTCGTATCCGCGCGGCCGCGGGTTCGCCTCCAGGTCTAGGATCGCCCTCACGACCGCGAAGAAGGTGGCGTCGTCGTCAATGTCCAGAAGTTCCTTCTTGGCCCGGCGGCGGATACGGAGCCTCACCCCGCACGGGCCTTCTTGAGCCGGGCCAGGCGCGCCTCGATCTCCCGGATGGGGAGGGCTTCCGCTGGCTGACGGCGGCGAGCGCGGACCAGCGCGTAGTCCGGGTCACCGGGCGGGACCCGTTCGACGCGGCTCACCTCGAAGAACGCCTTCAGGGCCCGGTCGAGTAGTTCGCGGGCCGCCTCGGCCCGGGACGGCCTCCGCGTGGCGAAGCGGTAGTCATCCAGTCGGTCTAGCAGCTCCTTCGGGGCTTTGATATTCAGGAACGGTCCTCCGCCCATGGGCGCTCCCTCCTTGGTTGGTCCCTCAACGTGAGGATAGCGCGCTTGTTGTGCCAATACAACCATTACCGGTTGTTGGCTGCACTGGCCTTCCGGTACAGGAGCCGGAGGACGGTGGTGCTCCAGTCCACGCTATAGCGAGGAGGAGATCGTGGACCTCGGGATGGCGATCGCCATCCTCTTCGGGTGCGCCGGTGACCCCACTTTGCCCAGAA
>JACPCF010000006.1 GCA_016179965.1 Candidatus Rokuibacteriota bacterium
CGTGTGGATCTCGGGGTCGTCGTCGATGACCAGGATCCGGCGCTTGCCCTCCAAGACGGGCTTGGGCGCCGCCTTGGCGGGCGCGGGCACCGGCGGGAGCGTGACGGGTTCGGCCTCGGCGCCCACGGCGACCAAGGGGAGCGCCACGCTGAACGTCGATCCCTCGCCCAGCCGGCTCTCGACCGCGATGGTCCCTCCCATGGCTTCGACCAGCCGCTTGGTGATCGCCAGACCGAGCCCCGTCCCCTCGTACTTGCGTGTGAGGGACGTGTCGGCCTGGTAGAACTCGGTGAAGAGGTTGGCCAGGTTCTTGGTGCTCATCCCAATCCCGGTGTCCCGCACGTCGATCGTCACGCGGTTGCCGTCCACGAGCTTGGCGGTGAGGGTCACGCCGCCCTCGTGGGTGAACTTCAACGCGTTGGAGAGGAGGTTGTTCAGGATCTGCATGAGCCGGACTTCATCGGCTTGCAGCGTGGGTATCTCCGGGTCCACGTCGGCCTTTAGGGAGATCTTCTTCTCCAGCGCCTTGAACTCGATGTTTCCGATCGCGGAGCCTATGAGGATCTTGAGATTGACGGGGCCGAGCTTCAGCGTCATGCGGTCGGCCTCGATCTTGGAGAGGTCGAGGATGTCGTTGATCAGCTGGAGGAGGTTCTTGGCGTTGCGCACGACGCGTCCCAGGGCGTCCTTCTGCTTGTCCGTGATCTGGCCGAAGGAGCCGGAGAGGACGAGGTCGCTGAAGCCGATGATCGAGTTGAGCGGGGTGCGCAGCTCGTGCGACATCTTGGCGAGGAAGTCGGACTTGGTCTTGTGCATCCGGATCAGGTCCTCATTGGCGCGCTCCAGCTCCTCGGACTTCAGCGTGAGGTCCCGGGTCCGGTCGGCAACCTTCTGTTCGAGCGTCGCGAAACTTTCCTTGATCTGCTCGGCCATGGTCTGGAAGCTGGCCGCCAGCCGGCCGATCTCGTCCTTGCCCGCGACCCCGATCGGTGTGTCGAGGTGGCCGGCCCCGATCTCCTCCGCCGCGGTGGCCAGCATGCGGAAGCTCCGGGTCAGGCGCGTGGCCAGGAAGAGCGCCCCGACCGCCGTCAGGATGATCAGCGCCGCCGACACGACGAGGTAGTTTCGGAGGGCCCCGAAGACGCGGGTCTCGGCGGGCTGGTCCAGCGGCAGCAGGGTGAGCACGCGGAGGCCGGTGCCGGGCAGGGAGGCGTAGGCGAAGATGTAGCGGGTCCCGGCCAGGACTCCACGGCCGTTGCCCGATCGGCCTTCGCGGAGATTCTCCAGCACCCGTTTGCGCTGCTCGGTGTCCTCGAAGAAGAAGTAGGACAGGGGCACGCGCCGGGTCCCGCTCGCGGTCTGCCCCCGGAGCTCGAGGGGCACCAGGAGCTTGCCCTGGTCGTTGGCGAGCACGGTGCGATACAGGCTGCCTGATAGCAGCCCCTCGAAGGGCGCGGTGAAGTCCCGGGGGGTGGTCCACACGATGACGCTCCAGCCAGGGGCCTCACGGGGCGCGTGGAGCGCCGCCAGGAGGAATTCCGGCCCCACCACGACCGGCTGGAGGGTGACGTTCTGGCCCGCCTGGGCCAGCGGAAAGAGGGCGGCTTCGACGGCGGAGATCCGTTCCGGCGGGACCTCGCGGTTCAGGATCTCCGCGAACCGCGTGCCCGACAAGGCCAGGAACCCCTCCAGCTCCGGGTGCAGGCCAAGGAACTCGCGGGCCAGGGCGCGGCAGGCGGGGGGGAAGTCTCCCTTCGGGGTGAAGCACTTGCTGTCCTGGAGGCGCGCCGCGGTCAAGGCCAGTCCTCGATTGAGCCGCTGTCCGACGGGGGTCAGGGCGCGGACCACCGAGTCGTTGTGGGCGAGCGCCGTGTTCCAGAAGCGGAGGGCCGCGCGTTCCTCCACCTCCTCGCGCCCATGATAGATGAGGTCCTCCCAGCGGAGGCCCCCCAGGGAGGAGACGAGCGTGTTGATCCAGAACACGGCCGAGAACAGGAGGGGGGCGGCGATCAGGACCGAGATGAGGATTGTGAGCTTGGTTCGGATCGACACGGCCCTACCATCCTAAGCTATGACGCTTGAGCATGTCCACGGTTAGAGCCTGCTCGGCCCGTTCGGATTCGCTTCTTTTTGCGCCGGCTCGTAACAGCCGTTGAGCCAGTCCCGGAGGGCGTGCAGGATCACCCAACGGATGTTCCGCCCTTCGGCCCGCGCCTTCGCCATGACCGGCTCCCACAAGTCGGGGGGAATGCCGCGCAGGTAGTAGGCGCTGCCGTGGACCTTTCGATTTCTCTTCCGGCTCATCTTTTGATCATCCCCGGCTGATCAACGGCTAGCATAGGGGGTGCCACCTCGAGAACATGCGGAAACTCGAGGGCTTACATTTTTCGGCCGTGTTCGGTCGCGGGACAGGTTGTCACGCTTTGCCAAGTTGCTCCAGAGGCGCGACCGCCCCCCTGTTCCTGATGGTTGGAGGGGTGTCGCTGGGGGTATGCTGGGACGGCGATCTATGCTGTGGTCTGGGATGGTGCCGAAGCGGGGACTCGAACCCCGACACCCTTGCGGGCACTAGACCCTGAATCTAGCGCGTCTGCCAATTCCGCCACTTCGGCTCACAGGCCCTACGGGCTTTGAAAACTACCACACGGCGGGGGAGCAGACAAGGGGACCCGATGGTCATCGAGCGGGTGGTGGTCACGAACCGCAAGGCCACCCACCTCTATGAGATTCTGGAGACCCACGAGGCGGGCCTGGTGCTCCGGGGGACGGAGGTGAAGTCCCTCCGGGAGGGCAAGGCCAACTTCAAGGACAGCTATGCGCGGGTGGAGGGAGGGGAGCTCTGGCTGGTCGGGTGCCACATCAGCCCGTACCACCACGGCTCCGACGCCAACCACGATCCCGAGCGCCCGCGCAAGCTGCTGCTCCACCGGGGCGAGATCAACCGGCTCCTGGGCAAGGTTCAGGAGCGCGGCTTGACTCTGGTTCCCCTTCGCCTGTATTTTAAGAATGGACGGGCGAAGCTCGAGCTGGGCCTGGGGCGCGGGCGGAAGCTCCACGACAAGCGCCGGGCCATCCGCGAGCGGGAGATGCGGCGGGAGCTGGACAAAGCCGTCCGCTCCCGCGAGCGTTAAGGGCCCCGCGTCGGGGCGGGGCGGAACGGGGGTGACTGGTTTCGACGGGGATCAACGAGGCGCAGGCGGCATCTCGAGGTTCTCTCTCCTCGTAAAACCGGGAGAACGGTTATAGCTGCCGACACTCAGCTAACGCTGGCCGCCTAAGAACGGCCACGTCCCGCCGGGTCGAGCCATCAGGGCCTGGATCTGGGGCGCCATATTCTGGTGGCTGGTCCTGAACCCGGCCTCGGGGTGAGGGGCGAGAACTTTTGAGGCTGGCGGCCCGGGGATCCTGTCGGCAGGAGCCTCCCGGGGATCCTGTCGGCAGGAGCCTTGGGTGGCGAGATTGAAAATACCGACTACGGATGTAGAAGCCTGCCGCTGAGGGTTTCCGGACGAGGGTTCGATACCCTCCACCTCCACCATTTTTCCCCCTCACCTTCATCCTCTCCCCCACGGGGGAGAGGGCAGGGTGAGGGGGAAAAGTTTCTCCCCGCTCCCCGGTGTTGCTAGAATACCTCTCACCCGGAGAGACGGGGTATGCGACGACCGCTGCTCGCGTGGACCATCTCCCTCCTGTGCCTGGGATTCCTCTGGCATGAGGCCGAGGGGCGGAGCCTCCTCGTCGCCGCCGAGGGCCGCCAGGGGACCCTGCGCGGCCAGCTTCCGGTGGTTGTGGCCGACGACGGGGGCGCCTACGTGTCGCTCGATCGGCTGGCGCGTCTCCTGAAAATCAAGCCTACCTGGTCCGAAAAGTCGAAGACGGCGACCCTGAAGGTGGACTCCAAGACGGTGAGCCTCACGCGCGATCGCGCCCAAGTGCTCGTCGGGGGAAAGCCGGTGACCCTCAGTACACCGCCGCGCATCCTGTCGGGCGGCTGGGTGGTTCCGGAGGAGTTCCTGACGCGCGTCCTCCCGAAGCTCTATGCGTCCGTCAAGGTGGCCGACGCCGAGGTCAAACCGCCGGTGAAGCCGGCGCGGGCGGCCGCCGTCCTGGAGGACATCCGGTTTCGGTCGTATCCGTCCTTCACGCGCGTGGTGCTCGAAGCCAGCGGCCCGTTCGGCTTTCAGCTCCAGCCCGGCAAGGGCGATGTCCGGGTGCGGCTCAGTGGGCTCTCGCTTCCGGCGCCGCAGGTCGAAGAAGTGGGCGACGGGCTGGTGAAGGAGATCCGGGTGGCGCTCGTGGGTCGGGACGCCGAGCTCAGCGTGAGCCTCGAGGGGGCGCGCGGCGAGCTCAAGGCCACGACGCTCCAGGATCCGTACCGTTTGGTCCTGGACGTCCATAGCGCGCAGCAGCCCGCAGCCCGGGGCGCGCCGGGAGGGCCGGCGGCACCGCTCCAGCGCATCGTGCTGGACGCCGGCCACGGCGGGCACGACCCCGGCGCCATCGGGCCCGGCGGCCTCCAGGAGAAGGACGTGGTCCTCGACGTCACCAAGCGCGTGGCCCGGCTGGTGGAGGAGAAGCTCGGGATCAAGGTGGCGCTGCCCCGGACGGGCGATTACTTCGTCCCGCTGCGCGACCGCACCCAGTTCGCCAACAAAGAGCGCGCCCAACTCTTCGTGTCCATCCACGCCAACGCCCACCGGGACCTGGGCTCGGAGGGGGTCGAGACGTATTTTCTCTCCTCAGAGGCGACGGACAACGAGGCGCGCCAGGTTGCGGCGCTGGAGAACGGGGTCATCCAGCTGGAGACGGGCAACTCCCGCGCCAAGATGGATATGTTGAAAAGCATCCTCTGGGACCTGGCGCAGTCGGAGTTCCAGGAGGAATCCAGCCAGCTGGCGGAGACCGTGCAGGACACCCTCACGCGGTCGCTGCGCCTCGCCAGCCGCGGCGTCAAGCAGGCCGGCTTCTACGTCCTGGGCGGGGCGGCCATGCCGGCCATTCTGATCGAGATCGGCTTCGTCACCAACAAGAAGGAAGAGCGGCGGCTCATGGATTCCCAGCACCGGGAGCGCGTGGCGCTGGCGATCTACGCCGGGATCGCCGAGTACAAGCGTCGCTATGACCAGAAGATGGGGGCGCCTCAGACCGTCGAGGTTCCGAAGTGAGCCGTCACGACGGCCGCCGCCCCGATCAGCTCCGCCCGATCACGCTGACGCGCGACTTCATGCGCCACGCCGAGGGGTCGGTCCTGGTCGAGTTCGGCGCCACCCGGGTGATCTGCACGGCCTCCGTGGAGGACAAGGTGCCGCCGTTTCTCCGCGGGCAGGGGCAGGGCTGGGTGACCGCCGAGTACGGCATGCTGCCCCGATCCACCACGACCCGGACGCCGCGCGAGACGATGCGGACCGGCGGGCGGTCCCAGGAGATCCAGCGGCTGGTGGGGCGCTCGCTCCGCGCGGTCGTCGAGCTGGCCAAGCTGGGCGAGCGGACGTTCTGGGTGGATTGCGACGTGATCCAGGCCGACGGGGGCACGCGCACGGCGGCGATCACCGGCGGCTTCGTCGCGCTGGCGGACGCCTTCGCCCGGCTCGTCGAGGCCCAGCTCCTGCCGAGCCTTCCGCTCCGTGACTCGGTGGCGGCGGCGAGCGTGGGCGTCGTCGCGAGGACCGCGGTGCTCGACCTCGACTACCTGGAGGACTCCTCGGCCGAGGTGGACATGAACGTGGTGATGACCGGGGCCGGAGAGTTCGTCGAGATTCAGGGGACCGCCGAGCAGGTCCCCTTCGGCCCCGACCGCCTCCACGAAATGCTCGCCCTGGCCCGTCGGGGGATCGAGCAGCTGGTCGCGCTGCAGCGACGGGCCCTGGAGGCGCGTGGCGAGAAGAGCTTCACGCTCTAGGCCGCGCCTCGTCCTGGCCAGCCTCAATCCCGGCAAAGCGCGGGAGCTGGCCTCCCTGCTGGGCGATCTCCCGTTCGAGGTCGTGAGTCTTTCGACCATCCCCGGCGCCGCGCTCCCGCCCGAAGGCGACGAATCCTATCGGGCGAACGCCATCGCCAAGGCGCGCGCTGCCGTCCGCGCGGCGGGAGCAATTGCCATGGCCGACGACTCCGGGCTCGAGGTGGACGCCTTGGGCGGACGGCCGGGGGTCCACTCGGCCCGCTACGGTGGCCCCGGGCTCTCCGATGCCGAACGGTGCGCCGCGCTCCTCGCGCAACTCAAGGGCGCGGCGCCGGAGCGCCGCACGGCCCGCTTCAGGTGCGTCGTCGCGCTCGTCGCGCCTGACGGCCGCGAGGAGGTCGTCGAAGGCGCGGTCGAGGGCGTCATCACCGACGCGCCGCGGGGAACGGGCGGCTTCGGCTACGACCCGCTCTTCTACTACCCGCCGCTGGGCCGGACGTTCGCCGAGTTGGATCCGTCGGTCAAGAACGGCATCAGCCACCGGGCGCGCGCCGTTGCGGCGGCCCGTGAGGTGTTGAAGCGCTGGGTGTCGTAAGATATACTCCGTCGTACTTTTTCGGGGTGTGGCGCAGCCTGGTAGCGCACCTGCTTTGGGAGCAGGGGGTCGGAGGTTCAAATCCTCTCACCCCGACCAACTCATGAAGCGGCTCGCTCTGGCGCTCCTGACGTTCTCCCTCGTCTTCGGGAGCGGACTCCCGGCGCTGGCCAACAACTGCCCCCTCCAGATCCAGCGCGCCGAGGAGCTGATCCTGAAGGCGGAGAGGGCAAAGCTCCCGCCCGAGGCCAGGGCCCTCCTCGAGGAGGCCAGGAAGCTCATGGGTGAGGCTAAGGCGAGTCACGAGGGGGCGCGGGGCAAGCCGGACCACGCCGACGCGATCCGGAAAGCCAAGACCGCCCAGGCCCTGGCCGAGGAAGCCGCCGCCCTGGCCGCGCCCTAAGCGTGAGCACCCGAGACTGCGCCCTGTGCCGGCGCGTCGCCGAGACGGGCGACCAGTGGATCGCGGACTTCGCGATGACTCGGGCGTACCTCCACGAGGATCAGTTCTTCCCCGGCTACTGCCTCTTGATCCTGAAGCGTCACGCCACCGAGCTCTTCCACCTGGACCCGGACGAGCGGGCCGCCATGATCGAGGAGGTGAGCCGGCTCGCGCGGGCTCTCGACACCGTGTTCCGCCCCGTGAAGGTGAACTACGAGCTCCTGGGCAACCAGATCCCGCACATCCACTGGCACGTCATCCCGCGCCTGGCCGACGATCCGCTGCCGCGCTGGCCCGTCTGGCGAGTCGATCACGAACCGCTTCACCTACCCACCGAAGGCTGCCGCGAGCGCGTCGCCGCCATCCGCGCGGCGCTGTGACGGGCGGGGCTCGTCCGGGGTGTGCTATCGTAGAGGCGGGCGCCTGTAGCTCAGCTGGACAGAGCGTCGGACTTCTAATCCGAGGGTCGGAGGTTCGACTCCTCCCAGGCGCACCACGCCCTCCTTCGGCGGAAATGCCCGCGCGCGTTGACATTTCCGGAAGCCCTGGGGTAAGATACGGCGTCGTTTTCTGTGTGAAAAGTCGTGGTGAGCGTAGCTCAATTGGTCAGAGCACTGGACTGTGGCTCCAGGGGTTGAGGGTTCGATTCCCTTCGCTCACCCCAGTTCGTGCGCCCGTAGCTCAGTTGGATAGAGCGTCGGACTTCGAATCCGAAGGTCGAAGGTTCGATTCCTTCCGGGCGTACCAGAATTGAGGGGATGACAACCAGCGTGGTGCGCCTGTAGCTCAGTTGGATAGAGCGTCGGACTCCGGATCCGAAGGTCAGAGGTTCGAATCCTCTCAGGCGTACCATTACGGCATCGGCGGGCCGTTAGCTCAACTGGCAGAGCAACTGACTCTTAATCAGTAGGTTGGAGGTTCGACTCCTCCACGGCTCACCAGATTTTTCAGGCGGTTGCGGGGGCGTCCTCCGGGGCGCCCCGTCGTTTTCTACCGTCTAGAAGGCAGCGTCGATTGTCTTGAGGTCCTGCCGTGCCAGCGTGAAGTCCAGCGCGGCGGCGTTCTCGCGCACGTGCTCGGGCCGGCCGGCCTTGGGGATCGTAAAGAGCGACGGGCGGCGCGTGAGGAAATTCAGCACCACCTGGCGCGGGGTGCGGGCGCGCTTCTTTGCGATCTCGGCCACGACGCCCCGGAGGAAGCCCCCTCTCGCGAGAGGCGTGTAGCCCACGACGGCGATCCGGTGGCGCTCGCAGTAGGGGAGGACGTCCCGCTCGATCTCGCGGTCGCGCAGGTGATAGAGAACCTGGTTCGAGACCAGGCGCTCGCGCGTCAGGGCGGCCTGGGCCTCCTTGAGCTGGCGCACGTCGAAATTGCTGACGCCGATGAAGCGGGTCCAGCCCCGCCTGACGAGCTCCTCCATCGCCCGCATGGTGTCGGCGATGGGGTGCCCGGCGCTCCAAAAGTGAAGGAGGTAGAGATCCACGTAGTCGGTGTTGAGGCGCCGGAGCGAGCGCTCGCAGGCCTGGAGCGTGCCGGCGTACGAGGCGTTCTGGGGGTGGACCTTGGTGGTGAGGAACACCTCGGCGCGCCGGCCGGCGACGGCCTGACCGACGAGGCGCTCGGCGCCGCCGTCGGCGTACATCTCCGCCGTGTCGATGTGGGTCAGGCCCAGGTCGATTCCCCGGCGGAGCGCCCGGAGCTCCTCAGGCTGGGCCGCGCGGCTCTCGCCCATGCGCCAGGTGCCCTGGCCGATGACGGCGACCTTCACGCCGGTCCAGCCGAACGGGCGCGCGATCATGCCCCATGAGTAGCACAACCCCGCTTTCTTGCGGGGACGGCGCTTCTTGGGTAGAATCAGGCCTTACCGGAAGGCGTCGCGTCACCGCGAGAGTGGCGGAACTGGCAGACGCGCTGGACTTAGGATCCAGTGGGGGAAACTCCTTGGGGGTTCAACTCCCCCCTCTCGCACCATTTCGACGTCGTACCTGCCCCATCGTGCGCCCTTCCGGCGGAGTGCCACTCTGGTTCGTCACGTGCCACCATGACCCCCCGAGGACGCGTATTGATCAATGATTTCGCCGTATTTCGAGGACCCCGCTTAGGCATGAGCTCTGCAATGCTAACTCCCGCAGGAGGGCAACGCCCATGTTTACGCTCTTCCCGCGGCGGTGGACCCACTGGCTCATGCTGCTGATCGGTCCCCTCTTCCTCGCTTCGTACTACGGTCTGCTCTCATGGGGGCCGGTCGAGGAAGCGATCAAGCAGCTTGCGAACCAGCCACCCGGCCTCGCCAGCGCCGAGGGGCTCCTCGGCCTGGTCTCGTTGCTGCTGCTGACCCCGATGGTCGGCATGGTTGCGCTCTTTCTGCTCTTCTTCGTGTGGGTGGTCCTGGCGGGGACCCTCGGGCGGGTCGGTCGTATACTCGGCTTGTCGGATTGGGCCTTTTTCCTGCTCGTCGCCGCAGCGTCCGCGGGCCTGGTCTACGCCAAGAGCGAAACGTGGCTGCCGTGGTCTCTCCAGGTTCTCGATCGCCTCGCCAGCGCCTATCTGATCCTTCTCCTCTAGACTGTAGCGCTCCGGCTTCCGGCGAAGGTCCAACTTGACGGGTTCCGGGTTTTGTCCGAGAATCACCCTCTCCCGATGAAAGTTGCCGTCGAAGAGCTTGAGGCCTGCAAGCGCCGCCTCCAGGTGGAGGCGCCGGAGGACCTCGTCCGCCAGGCGTGGGAGGAGGCCTACGGGCGGGTGGGGGAACAAGCGCGGCTCCCGGGCTTTCGCAAAGGCCGCGTGCCCCGCAACCTCCTGAAGCTCCACTTCGCCGACGAGGTGCGCCGGGAGGTGGCCCAGCGCCTCATCCCCCAGGTGTACCGGCAGGCGCTGGCCGAGACGAAGCTTCACCCCATCGAGGACCCGGACTTCCACGACGTGACGCTCGAGGAGGGCGCGCCGCTCAAGTTCACGGCGGTGGTGGAAATCAAGCCCGCGATCGGGCTGGGGACCTACAAAGGAGTGTCCGTCCAGCATTCGCCGATCTCCGTGACGGAGGAGGACCTTCAGAAGACGCTGGAGCACCTCCGCGAGCAGCACGCCGAGTTCAGAAGCGTCGAGCGCGCCGCCGACGTCGGCGATCTGGTGATCGTGGACTACACGCTCACGCCCGAGGGCATGGAGGCCCGGAGCGAGCAGGGGTACGCGTTCCTCGTGGGGTCCCAGGCGGTGCTCCCTGAGATCGACGAGGCGGCGATCGGGCTCGCCGCGGGAGGAGAGCGGGAGACCCGCGTGCGTTTCCCCGACGACCATCGCCGGGAGGACCTGCGGGGAAAGGGCGGCGTCGCCAAGGTGCGGGTGGTGGAAGTGAAGGAGAAGGCGCTGCCGGCGCTGGACGACGAATTCGCCAAGGGGCTCGGCGAGTATCAGAATCTCGAGGAGCTCCAAACGGCCCTTCGGAAGGAGCTCGAGGCGCAGCGGGAGCGGGAGACCCGCCGGGCGCTGGAGGAGAAGGTGGTGGACGCGCTCCTGGCCACGCACGAGTTCCAGGTGCCGGAGGCCATGGTGCTCCGCCAAGTCGCCCACCTGATCGAGCATGCCCGCGAGCGGATGCGCCGGCAGGGGGTGGACCCCGACCAGATCACGTGGGACGATGAAAAGCTGACCGAAGAGCTCCGCCCCGGGGCCCTGCGCGCGGTGCGGCGCGCGCTCCTGCTGGAGGCGATCGCCGAGACAGAGGGCCTGGCGCCGGCGGACGCGGACGTGGAGGCGGAGGTGGAGAACATCGCCCGGGTCAGCCAGCGGCCGGCGCCGGCGGTCAAGCGGCTCATGGAGAAAAGCGGCGACCTGGAGGCGCTCCGATTCTCCCTCCGGGAGGCCCGGACCCTCGACTTTCTGATTCAGCATGCGCGGATCGAATCCTGATGTACACTATGGGCAGGTAACGAGAACAGGTATGGCCCTGGTTCCCATCGTGGTCGAGCAGACACCCCGCGGCGAGCGGGCCTTCGATATCTTTTCGCGGCTCCTCAAGGAGCGGATCATCTTCCTGCCGACCTACATCGAGGACGAGCTGGCCAACCTGGTGATCGCCCAGATGCTCTTCCTCGAGGCCGAGGATCCGGACAAGGACCTCTTCCTCTACATCAACTCGCCGGGCGGCTCGGTGACGGCGGGGATGGCGATCTACGACACCATGCAGTACGTGAAGCCCAACATCTCCACCATCTGCATGGGGCAGGCGGCCTCCATGGGCGCGCTGCTCCTGGCCGCCGGGACCAAGGGCAAGCGCTACGCGCTCCCGCACGCGCGGATCATGATCCACCAGCCGCTGGGCGGGGTGCAGGGGCAGGCGACGGACATCGACATTCAGGCCAAGGAGATCCTTCGCGTCCGGGACGAGCTGAACCGCATCTTCGTCCACCACACCGGCCAGAGCCTGGAGCAGATCCAGCGGGACACGGACCGGGACTTCTTCATGACGCCCGAGCAGGCGCGGGGCTACGGGATCGTGGATGAAGTCATCTCCTCCAAGCCGACGCCGCGAGCCGTCGCGGCGGAGGCGGCGGCGGTGGCGGGCGCCTCGGATCGGTAGGGACCCCCATGGCCCGAGCGCGGGAGACCAACGGCGTGCTGAAGTGCTCGTTCTGCGGGAAGAGCCAGAACGACGTGCGGAAGCTCATCGCCGGGCCCACCGTGTACATCTGCGACGAGTGCATCGAGCTCTGCAACGACATCATCGCGGAGGAGTGGGAGGAGGAGAAGAGCCGGGAGATCCGGCGCCTCCCCAAGCCGGCCGAGATCAAGAACGTCCTCGACCAGTACGTGGTGGGCCAGGAGCGCGCCAAGAAGATCCTGGCGGTGGCCGTCCACAATCACTACAAGCGGGTCGAGGCCGGCGGGGAGGTCGGCGAGGTCGAGCTCCAGAAGTCCAACATCCTCCTGATCGGCCCCACCGGGTCCGGGAAGACGCTCCTCGCGCAGACCCTGGCCAGGATGCTCCGCGTGCCCTTCACCATCGCCGATGCCACGACGCTGACCGAGGCGGGCTACGTGGGCGAAGACGTGGAGAACATCATCCTCCGCCTCCTCCAGTCCGCCGACTACGACGTCGAGCGGGCCGAGCAGGGGATCGTGTACATTGACGAGATCGACAAGATCGCGCGGAAATCCGAGAACCCATCCATCACCCGCGACGTCTCTGGCGAGGGCGTGCAGCAGGCTTTGTTGAAGATCCTCGAGGGAACGGTCGCCAACGTGCCGCCGCAGGGCGGGCGCAAGCACCCCCACCAGGAGTTCATCCAGGTGGACACGACCGACATGCTGTTCATCTGCGGGGGCGCCTTCGTGGGGCTGGACAAGATCATCGAGAACCGGGTGGGGAAGAGCGGGATGGGGTTCGGGGCCGAGGTGCGGAGCCGGGACGAGCGTCAGATCGGCGACCTGCTGGCCCTGTCGCAGCCGGAGGATCTCCTGAGGTACGGGCTGATCCCCGAGTTCGTCGGGCGTCTGCCGGTGGTGGCGACGCTCGATGATCTCGACGAGGGAGCCCTCGTCCGCATCCTCCGGGAGCCGAAGAACGCCATCATGAAGCAGTACCAGAAGTATTTTGACCTGGAAAAGGTGCGCCTCAAGTACACCGACGACGCCGTGGTCGCCATCGCAAAGAAGGCCCTGAAGCGCGGAACCGGGGCGCGGGGGCTCCGGGCGATCCTGGAAGAGGTGATGCTGGACGTCATGTACGAGCTGCCCTCGATCCAGGGGCTCAAGGAGTGCATCGTCACCCGGGAAGTGATCCTGAACCACGAGCGCCCGATCCTGATCATGGAGCAGAAGGCGGAGTCTGCCTAGATCCCTCGGAGGGGG
>JACPCF010000007.1 GCA_016179965.1 Candidatus Rokuibacteriota bacterium
ACCACCTGCCCCTCGTCCATGAAGACGATCCGGTGGGACACCCGCTTGGCGAACCCCATCTCGTGGGTGACCACCACCATCGTCATTCCCTCCTTGGCCAGGTCGGTCATCACCTCCAGCACCTCGTTGATCATCTCGGGGTCCAGGGCCGACGTGGGCTCGTCGAAGAGCATGATCTTGGGCTGCATGGCCAGGGCCCGCGCGATGGCCACGCGCTGCTGCTGGCCACCCGACAGGTGCGCCGGGTACTGGCCTGCCTTCTCGGGAATCCCCACGCGCTCGAGGAGCGCCACGGCGATCTTCTCCGCCTCCGCCCGGGAGAGCCCCTTCACCTTCAGGGGCGCCAGTACGATGTTCGCGAGCGCGGTCATGTGGGGGTAGAGGTTGAAGGCCTGAAAGACCATCCCCACCTCGGTCCTGAGGCGGGTCAGGTCGACGCTCGTCTGGGTGAGGGACTGGCCCAGCACGACGACCTCCCCCGACTGGACCGACTCCAGGCGATTGACGCACCGGATCAGCGTGCTCTTCCCGGAGCCCGACGGCCCGCACACCACCACCACCTCCCCCGGCTGGATCTCCAGCGTGATGTCCCGAAGGACGTGGAGCTTGCCGAACCACTTGTTGACCTGCCTGAACGCGATCGCCGGCTGAGCCACCGTCTCACCCCGCCGCGTCGCCCAGGAGCAGGCGACGGATCTTCTCTGCGTCCCCGACCAGGCTCGCCAGCCGGCCCAGGGAGGCGTCCACGGCCTTGGCGAGAGCGTCCGGCCCGCCGAACCTCGCCAGGGTCTCCGGCGGGATGAACTTGAAGAGCAGGCTCGAGGTCCCCGGAGGCAGGCCCGCGAAGTGGACGGTGAGAATGCCGCTATCCTCGAGGAGCAGCATGGCGAGCGCCGCCGTGGCCTCGATGGGAACGATGGACGGGCGACTCACCCCCGCCCGCTCCAGGGCGAGCTCCAGGACGTCTTCGGCCAGGAGCTGAGCCGTCACCGGCGTTTCATGGAGACGGCGCCCGAAGATCGCGCGGAGGGCCGCGGCCACCTGACGGGTCGAGTCCACGAGGGCCCTCACACGCTCGGGCGTGTAGCCCTCCAGCGACCGCACGGGCCCTCCAGCGACCGCACGGCCGCTCCGTACAGCATCGGGCGGGCCTCGAGGCCGAACTCGAAGGCCCGGGCGCTGATGCGCGCCACGAGGCTTTTCTCCCCAGCCAGCAGCCCCAGCCTCGGTCCCACGGTGCCGTACTTGTCGAGCCCCGTGGCTCCCACGTCGGCGCCGAGCTCCAGCATCCTGGGTTGACCGAAAACGGCCGGCCCCACGCGGGCACCCCCCGCGTCGTCCACGTACACCAGCGCGCCGCGGTCGTGGGCGAGCCTCACGACCTCACGAATGACGTCGAGCGGGAGGAGGTCGTAGGTGACGGCCAGGCGGGTCAGCGCCACGAGGGTAACCCGCCCTTCGCGCTCCAGGGCGGCGGCGAAGGCATGAACGGACGAGGTGTCTACGAACGTCGCGCCGACGTGACGGGCCGCCCGGACCACCGTGGGGTGGCTGTAGGAGGGCGACACGCCGATCACGGCGTCGTCCCGCTTCACCAGAGCCAGGTGGACGGCGATCGTCGCCGCGGTGAGCCGGTTGAAGAGCATCACGTCGTGGAGCCGGGAGGACCCGCCCAGGTGGTCCAAGGCCAGCTCGCGGAGCCGCTCTCCGTAGAGCGCGGGAGCGATCTCGTCATCGGCCAGGGGAAGCTCGCCCGCCTCGAGGGGAAGGGAGCGCTCGAGCCCCGAGAAGTTGAAGACCGATTCGGGACCGTCCTTCTGGATGCGCCGCTCGATGATCCGCCAGGCGCGGCGGAGCCTCGAGAAATCGTCCTCCGTACCGGCGAGGATCCGCCCCCGCGCGTAGGGGAGCCCCGGCGCGAAGCGATTGCCAAAGCGGTCTGTGTCCATGGCGCCCAAGGCCTATTCGATCACGATCAGGACGTCGCCGGGATTCACGGTCTGCCCGACCTGGACGCGGATCTCGCGCACCGTCCCCGCGGTTGTCGCCCTGAACTCATTCTCCATCTTCATGGCTTCCATGATGAGCAGCCCGTCACTGGGCTTCACCGCCTGCCCCACGGTCACCTCCACGCCCACGATCTTGCCGGGCATCGGGGCCGTGAGGACCTGGCCGCCGTGGCCGGCCTCGACGCCGCCCCGGGTCCTGATGATGTGGCGGGTTTCCTCTTCGACGCGAATGCGGTAGGTCTCCCCGCCCACGTCCACCAGGAACCAGCCGCCTTCCTCCTTCACGTCGGCCATGTAGGAGATCCCGCCGATCAGGAGGGAGTAGATCCCCTGGGCGGGAAGGCGCGCGTCCACCTCCCAGACCTCTTCGCCGATCGTGACGCGGAAGCAGCCCTCCGCTTCGGCCACCTCCACCATGTGGGTCCGATCGTCGAGCGTGGCCGCGAACCGCATGAGCTCCTCGGAGGGGGGCTAACGCCCCCCTTCCGATTCCTCCCCCCAGGATTGCGCGGGCCAAGCCCGCGCTCGAACCCACCTGACCGAACCGTGCCCTATCGTCATGAGCTATCTCGGCCGTGACCAGCCGGAGCGGGCCGAGAACTTCCAGGCGCTCGGCCGGGAGGAGGCGAGGGGCAGGGTCGTCTTCCCCGCCCGCGCGTAGCCGGCCAGCGCCGCCGCGATCAGCGCCACCGTCCGGTGCCGCCCCTCGGCCTCGGGCCGCTCGACCCCCATCACCGCGTCGAGAAAGTGCGTGGACAGCCGGCCGGCGACGAAATCCGGGTGGACGATGATGTGCTGGTGGACCGGAATCGTCGTGCGGACGCCCACCACTTTGTACTCGGCCAGGGCGCGCGCCATCCTCGCGATCGCCCCCGCCCGGTCGGGCCCCCAGACGATGAGCTTCGAGATGAGTGAATCGTAATAGATCGGGACCGTCACCCCCTCATAGATCCCGGAATCGTCCCGCACCCACGGCCCCGCGGGCGTGCGCAGACCGATGACCGCGCCGGGAGACGGCATGAAGTTCCGGTATGGATCTTCGGCGTAGATCCGGCACTCGATCGCCCAGCCGGTCCACTTCACGTCACTCTGGCCGTATCCCAGTTTCTCCCCCGCGGCGATCCGGATCTGCTCTTTGACCAGATCCCGCCCGGTAACGAGCTCGGTGACCGGATGCTCCACCTGGAGGCGCGTGTTCATCTCCAGGAAATAAAAAATTTTCTGCCGATCCACCAGGAACTCCACGGTCCCCGCGTTGACGTACCCCACGGAGGCCACCAGGCGGCACGCGGCCTCGCCCATCCGCTTCCGCATGGCGTCGTCCACGAGCGGCGACGGGCACTCCTCAACCAGCTTCTGATGGCGCCGCTGGATGGAGCACTCGCGCTCCCCCAGGTGGATCGTCGTGCCGTGGGAGTCGGCCAGCACCTGGACCTCGATGTGCCGCGGCTCCTCCAGGTATTTCTCGAGGTACACGGCACTGTCCCCGAAGGCCGAGCCCGCCTCCGAGCGCGCCATGCGGAGCGCCCCCGCCAGCTCGCCCTCGGCCCGGACGAGGCGCATCCCCTTCCCTCCGCCGCCCATCGCCGCCTTCAGCATCACCGGGTAGCCGATCTCGCGCGCGACGCGCGCGGCCTCGGCGTCGCTCCCGACGGGCTCGGACGTCCCGGGCACGGTGGGCACCTTCATGGCCAGGGCTGCCCGGCGCGCCGCCGTCTTGTCGCCCATGGTCCTGATCGCCTGGGGCGGCGGCCCGATGAACACCAGCCCCGCCTGGAGGCACGCCTCGGCGAAGCCGGCGTTCTCGGCGAGGAAGCCGTAGCCCGGATGCACCGCCTCGGCCCCCGAGGCCTTGGCGGTCCGGATGATCTTCTCGATGGCGAGGTAGCTCTCAGCCGCCGGCGGCGGCCCCAGGAGGTAGGCCTCGTCGGCCATCAGGACGTGGAGCGCCTCGCGGTCGGCCTCGGAGAAGACGGCCACCGAGGTGATGCCGAGCTCCCGGCAGGCGCGGATGACCCGGACCGCGATCTCGCCCCGGTTGGCGATCAGAATCTTGCGGAAGGGGGTCTTCACGGCGCACCGATGATACCAGAGAAGGCGCTAGCGAGAAAGGCCGGGCAGACCGTAAAAGCGCGCGGCGTTCTCCCCGAGGATCTTCCGCTTGGCCTCCTCCGAGAGGTCGCCGCGCTCGGCCAGGACCTTGACGGTCCACGGCGTCATCGCGTCCCAGTGCGGGTAGTCGGAGGCGTACATGACCTGCGTGGCGCCGAGGAGCTCGAGGGCGAGCGGGAGCGTCTCCTCGTTCGGGTCGCAGGAGAAGATGACGCGCGGATCCTTGGCCCAGTCGCTCGGGACGCGGGAGAGGTTGGGCACCAGATGAGCGAGCTTCGCGTAGTGCTCGTCCATGCGCTCGAACCAGTACGGCACCCAGCCGATCCCCGATTCGAGAAAGCCCATCCGGAGCCGGGGAAACCGCTCGAGCACGCCCGCGGTCACCACGTGCATGACGGCGATCATCTGCTCGAAGGGGAATGCGATCATGTGGCCGTGGAAGAAGTTGTCGAAGCGGCTCCGGCCCACGTAATCGATCTGGCCCCCGGCATGAGGGTGGATGAAGACGGGCACCCCGAGGCGTTGCGCCTCGTCGTAGATCGGGTAGAAGTGCGGATCGCCGGGATAGAGGCGCCCGCCGGAGTTGGTCGGCAGCTCGGCGCCCACGAAGCCGAGTCGCTCCACGCACCGGGTGAGCTCTGTCACCGCCTGGGGAATGTTCCGGGTGGGGAGGACCGCGACCGGCTTGAGGCGCTTCGAGTCCGTGGCGGCGTACTCGGCAACCCAGGAGTTGTAGGCGCGACAGAGGGCGGCCTCGAATTCCACGTCCCCCGAGGGAAGAACCCCTGCCGACGGCCCCATCGTGACCGTCGCGAACAGGATCGCCACGTCGATCCCCTCCGTGTCCATGTCGGCGAGCCGGGCCTTCGGATCGGCCCCACCGGCATACCGGTCCAGCCGTGGCCCGCCGACGTAGCCGCCGGGATGGCCGACGCCGGGGCCCGGCGGAGTCGTCCAGAACCAGCCGTCGATGAGGACGCGTTTGACCCCGCGGTTGTCGGTCACCACGCGCGGGGCGGCGTCGCGGTACTTGGGTTCCAGAAACCGCCCCCACATCTCCTCCGGCTCGGCCACGTGGCCGTCGCCGTCCACCACCCAGTATCCGTACCGTCCCATCTGCCTCCTCCACGCGCTCAGTCGAAGATCGCGAGCGCATCCACCGCCACGGCCCCTCGCCCCGCCGGAAGGACAAGGAGCGGATTGATGTCGAGCTCCGCGACCTCGTGCGCTCGCTCATCCGCCAGGCGGGAAATCGCCAGCAGGACTTCGATCACCGAGGGCACGTCCGCCGGGGGACGCCCACGGACCCCCTCGAGGATTCTGGCACCCCTGAGCTCCCCAAGCATCTCCTCGGCGTCGGCGTGGGTGAGCGGGACGGCGCGGAAGGCGACGTCCTCCAGAACCTCCACGAAGATCCCGCCCAGGCCGACCATCACCACGGGCCCGAACTGGGCGTCCCGGTGGAGACCCACGATGACTTCCGTGCCTTCCCGAACCATCTCCTGGACGAGGATCCCATGGATCGCGGCGGCCGGAGCATACCGGCGGGCGCTCGTCACGAGCTCGTCGAAGCCTCGGGCTACCTCGTCGGGCCCGGACACGTCCAGGCGGAGGGCCCCGGCGTCGGTCTTGTGACGGATGTCGGGGGACTCGACCTTGAGGGCGACCGGGTAGCCGATCTCCGCGGCCGCCTGGACGGCTTCGGACGCGCTCTGACTCACGCGAGCCCGCGCGACCTTGATCCCGTACCGGGAGAGAAGCTGAAGCGACTCCCCCGCCGTGAGGACGCGTCGCCCTTCGGCGCTCCCGGCGCCTCTCCCCCAGTCGAGCGTCTTCCTGCCGCCACGCGCCGACTCCGATCTTCGGCGGGCCTCCGCATACTCGACGAGTCCTCGGAGGGCGTTGACGGCCCGCGTTGCGCTCGGCAACGCGCACATCCCGGCCTCCCTGAGCGCCCGAAGCGCCGCCTCGGGAGCCGCCGCCCACGCCACGATCAACGGCTTCGACGTCTTCTGCTTGACCTCCAGGAGGTTGGCCACCACCTGATCGGCGAAACGCTCCATCAGCCCGAGATAGAAGATCGCCGCATCCACGCGCGGATCCCGGAGGACGACCTCGAGCGATGTCCGGAGCAGCGCGGGATCGGCGATGAACTGGGCGGTCACATCCACGGGGTTCTTCACCGAGCCGAAGGCGGGAATAACGTCTCGGAGCGCGCTCTTCGTCTCGGGGGCCAGCTCGGGCACAGAGAGGCCGATCTCCTCGGCCCGATCGGCCATCAGCACCCCCGCCCCTCCGGACTGGGTGACGATCCCGAGGCCGCGCCCCTCGGGGAGGGGACAGAGCGAGAAGGCCGAGACCAGGTCGAGCAACTCCTCCTCCTGGGCGGCGCGGATGATCCCCTTCTGCCGGAAAACGCCCGAATAGATGCGATCCGAGCCGGCCAGCGATCCCGTGTGGGAGAGGGCGGCGCGGGCGCCGGCCGCGGACCGCCCGACCTTGACGATGACGATGGGTTTGCCGAGCTCGAGGGCCCGGTCGGCCACGGCCAGGAGTTTCCGCCCGTCTTTGAGCCCCTCGATATAGCCGGAGATGACCCGCACCTTGGGGTCGGCGACGACGTAGTCCAGGAGGTCGGCGAACTCCAGGTCGGCCTCGTTGCCGCTGTTGACAAAGTACCCGAAGGAAAGGCCGCGCTGGCGGGCGAGCGCGAAGATGGCGGTCCCAAAGGCCCCGCTCTGCGTGACGAAGGCGATGGGACCCGGCGGAGTCTCCCCCTCCCCCGCCTGGCTGAAGGTCGCCATGACGCGGTCAAAGGTGTTGACGAACCCGAGCGTGTTGGGCCCGCAGAGGCGGAGCCCGGAGCGCCGCGCCCGCTCGGCCACGCGGCGCTCGAGCACGCGTCCCTCCTCCCCCATCTCGCCGAAGCCCGAGCTGAAGACGACCGCCGATCGGACCCCCTTGGCCACACACTGGTCGAGGGCCTCCAGGACCGCCGCCGCCGGGACGGCCACGATCGCCAGATCAACCGGCTCGGGGATGGCCGTGACCGTGGGATAGCAGGGGAGGCCTGCCACCTTCTCGTACTTCGGGTTCACCGGGAACACTTTCCCCCGATACCCCTTGTCGAGCAGAAACTTCAGCGGTCGCCCGCTGATCTTGACGAAGTCTTCGGAAGCGCCCAGGATCGCGATCGACCCAGGGCGGAAGAACGGCTCAAGGGAGTGGACGTGGGCCATCTACTCCAGACGCTCCACGGCGAGGCTGGCCCCGTGCCCCCCGTTGCCGCAGATCGCGGCGAGCCCGTATCGCCCCCCGAGCGCCTGAAGCTGATGGACCAGATTCAGGAGGATGCGGGTGCCCGACATCCCGATCGGGTGCCCCAGCGCGATGGCGCCTCCCCACACGTTGACCCGCCCGTGCTCCACGCCGAGGTCCCGCATGCAGGCGAGCATCTGAGCGGCAAAGGCCTCGTTGATCTCCACGAAGTCGAACTGCTCCACCGCCATCCCGAGCTGGCCGAGGAGTTTCCGCGTGGAGGCCACCGGCGCGATCGCGTAATCCCCGGGCGCCACGGCGGCGACGGCGGCCCCCAGGATCCTCGCGAGCGGACGCACCCCCAAGCCTTTCGCCGCCTCGGCCGAGGCGAGCACGAGCCCGGCGGCGCCGTCGGTGATCCCGCAGGCGTTCCCGGCGGTGATGGTCCCGTCTTTCCCGAACGCCGGGGGAAGCTTGGCGAGGCTATCCAGCGTGGTGTCCGAGCGGGCATGCTCGTCCTCTCCGAACAGCAGCGGCTCTCCCTTGCCCCGCGGAATCGGGATCGGCGCCAGGACCCGGTCCACGTACCCGTCCTTGCGGGCCTTCGCCGCGCGCTCCTGGCTTTCCAGGGCGAAGGCGTCCTGCTCCGCCCGGCCGATGCCGTAGCGCCTGGCGAGGGCATCACAAAGCTCCCCCATGTGCTTCCCCGTCAGCGGGTCGATGAAGCCGTCCTTGAACATCGCGTCCACCAAGCCCACGTGCCCCATCCGGGCGCCCCAGCGCGCCTCGAAGGAGAGGTAGGGAACGTTCGTCATGTGCTCGGCCCCGGCGGCCACCGCCACCGAGGCGTCGCCCTCCAGGATCGCGTACCGGGCCTGGACGACGGCGAGGAGCCCCGATAGGCACGCCTGCTGGACCGTGTACGCCGGCGTGGTCGCCGGAAGCCCGCCGCCGACGGCTATCAGCCGGCCCGGGTTCGGGCCGTTGCCCGCCTGACGGGCGTGCCCCACGACGCAGAGGTCCACCCGATCGGCCGGGGTGCCCGTGCGCCCGAGCGCCTCCCGGATCGCATGAGCCCCCAGCTCGACTGCGGTGAGGGGGCGAAGGCTCCCGCCGAACTTCCCAATCGGGGTCCGAGCCCCACCGAGAATCACGACGTCTCGACTCATCTCGCTGCCTCCTCGATGGCGGGCGATTTCTTGATCAGTTTCACCGAAGCGATATCGCGCCGCGCGGCGAGTTCCTTGATCAGCGTGAGCAGGGGTGTCCGTCCCGTGGGGTAGTCGGTCTTGATCGGCCGAGCGGCAACCAGCTTGGCGGACTGTTCCGGGTTGTAGAAGACGGCCAGCAGCAGGTCCTCGTCCGACGCGAACGGGCCGCGCTCGCGCCGCACGCGCTCGAGGGCCGGCGCGAGCAACCCGCCCGGCCGGCCCGTCACCGGCTGCTCCTTCCCGACAATCCGGTCCAGCACGTTCGGGTCCACGGGCGCGGCGAGCTGGCCGTAGTAGCCGAGGGCGTACTTGCGGATCTCGTCGGGCACCGTCGCGTACCGCTCCTCCTGGATCACGTTGAGGGCGGCCTGGGTCGCCACGAACTGAGAGAACGGGCTCACCATGATCGGGTAGCCCAGCTCCCGCCGGACGCGGGCGGACTCCTCGAGCATCTCCTCGAGGCGGTGCTCGAGGCCGATGTCGCGGAGCTGGCTCCGGAGGTTCGAGATCATCCCCCCGGGGATCTGGTGCTCGTAGTGGAAGGGATCGTACTCGGCGACCATGCCGAGCGGTTTGCCCTCTCGCGCGGCGACGTACCGGAAGTGATCGGCCACCGGTTGGAGCCCATCGACGTTCAGCGTGACCTCAAAGCCCATGCGTCTGGCGTTCAGCGCCACCCATTCGGTGGGCGGCTGGGAGGCGCCGTGGGCGAGGACCGAGGTGGCCGTGTGGACGGTATCCACCCCCAGCCGGATCGCCTCCAGCGCGCAGATCGGCCCGAGGCCGGTCAGGCAATGCGTGTGGAGCTGGAGCGGCAGCGCGCCGACCGCCGTCCGAAGCACCGGAATCAGCGTTTGAACCCGTTCCGGCTTGAGGAGCCCGCTGGGATCCTTCAAGAACACGGCATCGACGCCCAGCCGGAGCAGCCCGCGCGCCTTTCCCGCGTAGTACTCGTCCGTGTGGACCGGGCTGATCGTGTAAACAATCCCGGCCGCCACGTACAACCCCGCCGCCTTGGCCGCCCGCACCGGGACCTCGAGATTCCGGATGTCGTTCAGCGCATCGTAGGGCGTCGTGTACCGGATGCCGTTGGCGGCAATCCGCCTGGCCGTCAGTTCCACCACGTCGTCCGGGAAGAGCTCGAACGTGAACAGGCTCTGCCCCCGGGTCATCACGATCAGCGGGGTTTTCGTGATCACCCGGCTCATGATCCGCATCCGCTCCCACGGATCCTCGAGGAGGTACCGGACGCAGACGTCGAACACCGCGCCGCCCACCAGGTCGATAGCCTCGAAGCCCAGCCGGTCCAGGATCGGCGCGACGGGGAGCATCATCGCGGTGGTCATCCGGGTGGACCAGAGCGACTGGTGGGCGTCCCGGAGCGTGGTGTCGATGAATGAGACGTTCCTCACGCCGCGCTCCGCGCCGCCATCAGCTCCTCCTCGACCCACCGGAGGGGGGCTCGATCACCATCAGGGTCTGGCCGAACTCGACCACGGCCCCGTTCTCCACGCAGATCTCCACGACCCGCCCCCGGCAGCCGGCCCGGATCGAGTTCATAAGCTTCATGACCTCGATAATGCAGACCGTGTCGTTCTCAGTGACGAGGCTCGCCACCTCCACGAACGGAGGCGCGCCGGGGGCCGGCGCCCGGTAGAAGATGCCCACCATCGGCGCCTTCACCTCGTGACCGCGCTGGCGCCGAGGCCTTACTGCCCCCTCTTTGCGGGCGCCGGCCGCCTCTGTAGCC
>JACPCF010000020.1 GCA_016179965.1 Candidatus Rokuibacteriota bacterium
TGCGCGGGCGGCTGCCTCGGCATCATGATCCCACCCAGCATCCTTCTCATCGTCTATGCCGCCACCGCCGGACTCTCGGCGGTCAAGCTCTATGCGGCCGCCATGATTCCTGGATTCATCCTGGCAGGCTTCTACATCCTGTACGTGATCGGTCGGGCGGTGCTGAATCCGGCGCTCTGCCCCAAGTTGCCCAAGGAGCAGACAGACGTTCCATTCATTCAAGTGG
The DNA here is from genome assembly GCA_016179965.1 of Candidatus Rokuibacteriota bacterium. GTDB lineage: Bacteria > Methylomirabilota > Methylomirabilia > Rokubacteriales > CSP1-6 > CSP1-6. Next base: position 227 of record JACPCF010000020.1, read on the forward strand.
CGCGCTTGCTGCTGACCTCGTTCTTTCCGCTCGCGATGCTGATCATCTCGGTCCTCGGCGCGATCCTCTTCGGACTGGCGACGCCGTCGGAAGCCGCAGGCGCCGGGGCTTTGGCGAGCCTGGTCCTGGCAGGCGCGTATCGGGCGCTCAACTTCCAGATGCTGAAGGAGTCCGTCTTCTTGACGGCGCGCGCGACGGCGATGGTCTGTTACCTCTTCATCGGGTCGTGGACCTTTGCGTCCGTGTTCGCTCTTCTCGGCGGCCAGTCGGTGGTCGAGCAATTCTTCCTCGGGATGAACCTCTCGACGGTGCAGTTCCTGATCCTCACCCAACTCATCATCTTTCTGCTCGGGTGGCCGCTGGAATGGACCGAGATCATCATCATCTTCGTCCCGATCTTCCTGCCGTTGCTCGACGACTTCAAGGTCGATCCGATCTTCTTCGGCGTCCTGGTCGCGCTCAACACCCAGACCGCCTTCAACACGCCCCCCGTGGCGATGGCCGCGTTCTATCTGAAGGGCGTCGCTCCGCCGCACATCACGCTGGCGGATATCTTCAAGGGTGCCCTGCCCTTCGTGTGGATGGTGTTCATGGCCATGGTGCTGGTCTACATCTTTCCTGGGTTAGCCTTGTGGCTGCCGGACTACCTGTACACCCCGCGGTGAGCCGCGCGGGACACTCCGTCGAGGAACGCTCGGGATGAGCCTGTGCGCACTGTCCCTCACCCAGGCGGCGGCGGATATCCGCGAGGGCCGCATCACCTCGGCAGAGCTGGTGAGTGACTGCCTCGAGCGGGTGGACGAGGTCGAATCGAAGGTCCAGGCCTGGGCCTTTCTCGACCGCGACCACGCGATGCGGCAAGCGGAGGCCGCCGACGGGCGTCGCAAGCAGGGCAAGGCGGTGGGGCCGCTGCACGGGGTGCCGATCGGCATCAAGGACATCTTCGATACCGCCGACATGCCCACCGAGCTCGGATCGCCACTGTGGGCGGGCCGCACGCCGCGACGGGATGCGGTAGTCGTCGCCCGGCTGCGCGCGGCGGGCGCCGTGATCATGGGCAAGACCGTGACCACTGAGTACGCGTACTTTCATTCCGGCAAGACCACCAATCCTCACGATGCGGGCCGCACGCCCGGTGGCTCCTCCAGCGGCTCCGCGGCGGCGGTGGCGGCGCACATGGTGCCGGGCGCCGTCGGCTCGCAGACCAACGGCTCCGTGATCCGGCCGGCGGCGTTCTGCGGCGTGGTCGGCTTCAAGCCCACCCACGGCCTCATCCCGCGCAGCGGTGCGCTCCTCCTGAGCGGTGCGCTCCTCCTGTCGCGCACCCTCGACCACGTCGGCGTGTTCGCGCGCACGGTCGAGGACGTGGCGCTCGTCGCCGAGACGCTCGTCGGCTTCGACGAGGAGGACCCCGACACGCGACCCGTCGCCCGTCCGCCGTTGGCCGCGGTGGCCGCGTCGGAGCCGCCGCTGCCGCCGCGCCTGGCCTTCGTGCGCTCGCCCGCCTGGGAGCACGCCCAGCCCGTGACACGCGAGGCCTTCGCCGAGCTCGTCCGGACGCTGGGCGAGGCGGTCGCCGAGATCGAGCTCGGCGCGGGCTTCGCGCGCGGCGTCGAGATGCACCGCACGATCATGGAAGTCGAGATGGCGCACAACCTCCACCGCGATTACGAGAAGGGCCGCGACCGGTTCAGCGCCGTGCTGCGCAAGCTCATCGAGCGCGGCCGCGGCCATAGGGCGGTCGACTACGCTGCCGCGGTCGCCGGCATTCGGTCACTCAACGTCGCGCTCGAGCTGGTCTTCGACGAGTTCGACGCGATTCTCACGCCGGCGGCGCCGGGCGAAGCGCCGCACGGACTCGAGACCACGGGCGATCCGATCTTCTGCACCACGTGGACCTATCTCGGCACTCCGGCGGTGACGTTGCCGCTGCTGCGATCGGCGGCGGGGATGCCGCTCGGCGTGCAGCTGGTCGGGCGTCGTGACGGCGATGCGCGCCTCTTGCGCACGGCTCGCTGGCTCGTCGCGACCCTCAGCAGCACGAGACGTCGTCGTGGCCAGAAGGAGAGGACCGCCGGGCGAGCGGATTCGCCACGCACCGGCAGGAGGAAGTCGTCATGATGATGTTGGTCACCGGAATCATCGGCATTGCCATGCTGGTGGGGTTCCTGGGCTTTCTAGTGTGGTGGATCAAGGACCTGCCCTTCACCATCATCGTCGTCGTCGTGGTCCTCCTGCTGCTCTACGACTTCGTGCGGACCCTGCGCTATGGTGAGGAGGGCGTTAGGCGCTGAGGAGGGGGCTTCCATGAGCGACGACGTTCGGCACATGTACATCGACGGCAAGTGGGTGCTCGCCGAAGGGGGCGCGACCTTCGACGTGATCAATCCCGCCGACCAGTCTGTGGTCGCGCGCGTGGCCAACGGCGCCAGCCCCGAGATCCTCAGGGCGGTGGAGGTGGCCCAGGCGGCGTTCAAGGAGTGGTCCCTCTTGGCGCCGAAGGAGCGGGGCCGGCTGCTGCTGGGCATCCAGGACCTGATGGAGCAGCGCAGGGACGAGCTGGCCCGCCTCATCACGCTCGAGAACGGTAAGCCGTTCGAGGAAGCGAAGAAGGAGGTCCAGTTCTCGCTGGGCTATTTCGGCTGGTTCGCCGAGGAGGCGCGGCGGATGACCGGCGAGTGGATCCCCTCGCCCCAGCCGGGAAAGCGCTACTGGGTCTTCCATCAGCCGATCGGCCCCGTTGCCGCCGTCACGCCGTGGAACTTCCCGGCGACGATGGTCACGCGCAAGATCGCCCCGGCGCTGGCCGCCGGCTGTACCGTCGTTCTGAAACCCGCCTCGGCGACCCCCCTCACGGCGCTCGCCATTGCCAAGATCACCCAGGACGTGGGGCTGCCCCCGGGCGTCTTCAACGTCATCACCACCAACCGCTCCCGGCTGGTGGGAAACGAGCTGCTGACCCATCCCCTGATCCGGAAGATCGGCTTCACCGGCTCCACCGAGGTCGGGAAGTGGATCATGGAGATGGCCTCGAAGCAGATCAAGCGGCTGTCGTTCGAGCTGGGCGGGAACGCACCCTTCATCATCTTCGACGACGCCGACCTCCCCCGCGCGGTGGAGGGGGCGGTCGCGATGAAGTACCTCCGGGTCGGCGGCCAGTCCTGCATCTGCGCCAACCGCATCTACGTCCAGCGTGGGGTCGCGGATCAGTTCATTCCGGCGTTCATCGATGCGGTCAAGCGGCTCCGAGTCGCGCCCGGCTTCGAGCCCGGCGCCCAGATCGGGCCGCTGATCAACGAGGAGACGCGCGCCAAGGTCCACGGGCTCGTCGAGGATGCCGTCAAGCGCGGGGCGCGCCTGGTCGGGGGCGGCCACTACCTCACGGAGGGGGTGTACGCCAAGGGCTTCTTCTACGCGCCGACGGTCCTCCTCGACGTCACCGACGACATGCCGATCGCCCAGGAGGAGATCTTCGGGCCGGCCGCGCCGATCCTGGTGTTCGACACGGAGGAGGAGGTCCTCCGCCGCGCCAACGCGACCAAGTTCGGGCTGGCGGCCTATTTCTACTCGCGCGACATGGCTCGCGTGGTGCGGGTGTCGGAGGGGCTCGAGTACGGGCTGGTCGGCGCCAACGACGCGGCCGGGTACACCCACGAGATCCCCTTCGGGGGGTTCAAGGAGTCCGGGCTCGGCCGGGAAGGCGGGCACGAGGGCATCGAGGAGTACACGGAGGTCAAGTCCGTGGTGGTGTCTCTGCCGTCTTGACGGCCCGCTCGGGGCGTGCTACACAAAGGGCGAAAACTCAGGAGGGGCCGAAGGAGGGGTGGGTATGCCTTCATATGAGTTTTTCTGCCCGAAGTGCAACAAAGAAGTGTCCCTGACCCTCACCATCTCAGAGCGGGAGCGCGGCGAGTACCAGTGCCCCACCTGCGGGGGCAAGGATCTCCAGCCGCTCATGGGGACGTTCTTTTCCAAGACCTCACGGAAGAGCTGAGAGGAGAGCCTGAATGAGCCTGGAGGGGAAGCGGGTCGCCGTCCTGGCTGAGAACATGTATCAGGAGATGGAGCTCTGGGTCCCCTACTACCGCCTGAAGGAGGAAGGGGCGGAGGTGAGGGTGGTGGGGGCCGGCGGGGCCAAGACGTACACCTCGAAGCACGGCTACCCGGTTAACGTGGACGTGCAGGCCGACGCCGTGAGCGCGGTGGAGTTCGACGCCGTCGTGATCCCTGGGGGATATGCCCCGGACATGATGAGGCGCCATGACGCCATGGTGAGGCTGGTGCGCGAGGCCTTCCAGCAGGGCAAGGTCGTGGCGGCCATCTGCCACGCCGGCTGGATGCTCGCCTCCGCGGGGATCCTGAAGGGGAAGAAGGCCACGAGCTTCTTCGCCATCAAGGACGACGTCGTCAACGCCGGCGCCACGTGGCTGGACCAGGAGGTGGTGGTGGACGGCACCCTCATCACCTCCCGGAAGCCCGACGACCTCCCTGCCTTCTGCCGGGAAATTGTCCGGGCGCTCTCCAAGGGGTAACGCGCCGCTTCCCCTCGAGACCATCGCCTGCCCCCTGTGCGGGGAGGAGGCGTTCTCGCGTCTGTTCCTCCAGCGCGACCTGGCCCTCGGCGTCCCCGGCGAGTTCTCGCTTAGCCGCTGCGACGGCTGCGGGCTCCTCTACCAGAACCCCCGGGTGCGCGCCGACCAGCTTGCCCGCGCCTATCCCGCCGAGTACGCCGCCCACACACGCGATCCCGAGCTCTCGCGGACGCTCCGCCACATGGGGGCCGCGGTCCGCTGGGTGCTCTCAAGGCGGCTTGGCTATCAACACCTTGACGTCGCCGACGTCGTGTGGAGGGACAAGCTCCGCGGCGTCGTCTCGCGCGGGAGGATCCTCAAGGCGTTCCCGGCGTGGGTCGGCCAGGGGCGGCTCCTCGACGTCGGCTGCGGGAGCGGGAAGTTCCTGCGTCAGATGGGCGCCGTCGGTTGGCGCCTGACGGGGATCGAGGTGGACCCTGAGGCGGCCGCCAAGGCGAGGGAAGTCACGCCCAACGTGTTCGTCGGCGATCCCACGGAGGCGCCGTTCCCTGAGGCGAGCTTCGATCTGATCACGGCCTTTCACGTCATCGAGCACCTGCCGGACCCACTGGGCGCCCTCCGGACCATGGTGCGCTGGCTGGCCCCGGGCGGCCTCATCATCGTCGAGGTGCCGAACGCCGCCGGCTGGGGAGCGCGCCTCTTCGGCCGCTACTGGTCCGGGCTCGACTTCCCGCGCCACCTCGTCCACTTCACCCCGGCCACGATGAGGGCGATGGTGGAAAAAGCCGGGGCGTCCGTGCTCAGCGCGGCCCACCGAACCAAGCCCCGCTATTTCATCCGGAGCCTCCGCCACCGCCTCGCCGACCGGAATGGCCTCGGGTCGCGGATCGGCCTGGCACTCGTCACGAGCCGCCTCGGGGGCGGCGTCCTGAAGCTCATCCTGGAGCTCCTCATGCCGTTGGCCCGGCCGCTCCAGCGGGGCGAGGCGGTCCGTTACTTCATCACACGCCGGTGGTGATATGATGCTCCGTAACTGAGCGCCGCATGGTCATTCTCGGCATCAACGAAACCCACTGCGCCACCGCCGCCGTCCTCAAGGACGGAAAGATCGTCGGCTGCGCAAGCGAGGAACGCTTCACCCGCGTGAAGAACGACGCGGGCTATCCCCGCCGCGCGGTGGCCGCTCTCCTGGCGTATCTCGGCCTCTCGCCGCGCGACGTGGACCTGGTGGCGCTGGCCGGGGCGCGCATGGCCGCCAAGGAGTGGCTCGACCGGGTCCTCCAGGACGAGGCCTACATCCGCGATTACTACGGGGTGCGCCTGCCCTCGACGCGGCGCGCGCTCGGCAAGCGCTTCAGGAAGCTCGGGGCCAAGTTCGGCCTGATCGACGCCTCCCGCGGCAAGTTCGGCATCCCTCAGGCCGAGAGATTGGCGCTCGTCACGGACCATCTGGGCATTCCCGCCGACAGGATCGTCTGCCTCGATCACCACACCTGCCACGCCGCCGCGGCCTATTTCGGGTCCCCGTATCGCGGGGCTGCCGCGCTGGTCCTCACCAATGACAACTCCGGAGACGGTTTGTGCGCGACGATCTCCACCGCCGACGGTCACCGCCTCACCCGCCACGAGGCGACGCCGAGCGCTGCGGGCTCTCTCGGAGCGCTTTACTCATTCGTCACGCTGTATCTCGGCATGAAGTTCGGCGAGCACGAGTACAAGGTGATGGGGCTCGCCCCCTACTCCTCCGAGAGCGGCCGCCGCCGCGGCTACGAGGCGCTCAAGGAGATCTTCGACCTGGTGGAGGGCCGGCCGTGCCGCTTCGCCTGGCTCAAGCCCGGCGAGCGCTATCAGCTCCTCCTGCGGGCGGGTCTCGGGCTCCGCTTCGACTGGGTGGCGGCCGGGGCCCAGCAGCTGCTGGAGGAGCTCCTGCTGCGCTGGGTCCGCATCGCGGGCGCGCGCCACGGCGGCTCCCGGCTCGCCCTGGGCGGCGGCGTCTTCATGAACGTGAAGGCCAACATGCTCATCGGGGAGGAGCCGGGGATCGAGGAGCTCTTCGTCTTCCCGAGCTGCGGCGACGAGTCCAACGCCGTCGGCGCCGCCTACCTGGCGTACCTCCAGGAGTGCGGGCGGCGGGGGATCACCCCGAGTCCGCAGCCTTTCGGCCCGGCCTATCTGGGGCCCGAGGCCACCGACGCCGAGGCCGAGGCCGTGATCCGGGAGCGCAACCTGGACGCACGCTACAAGGTGGCGTTCCACGACCGGATCGAGGAGAAGATCGCGGAGCTGCTCGTGTCCGATGGGGTGGTGGCCCGGTGCGCCGGCAGGATGGAGTTCGGCGCCCGCGCCCTCGGCAACCGCTCGATCCTCGCCAACCCGTCGGACCACCGCGTGGTCCCGCTGATCAACCGGATGATTAAGAACCGGGACTTCTGGATGCCCTTCGCTCCCACGATCCTGAAGGAGCGTGAGGCCGACTACCTCGTGAACCCCAAGGGGCTCGCCTCGCCCTACATGATGCTGGCGTTTCGCAGCCAGGAGAAGCGGCACGAGGAAATCATCGCGGCGATCCACCCTCAGGATGCCACGGCCCGCCCCCAGATCCTGGAAGAGGCCTGGAACCCCGAGTACCACCGGATCATCCGCGAGTTCGAGCGCCGCACGGGCATCGGGGCGGTGCTGAACACGTCGTTCAACCTCCACGGCGAGCCGATCGTCTGCACTCCCGCCGACGGCGTGGACACCTTCGAGCGCTCCGGCCTGCCGCATCTCGCCCTGGGCCACTGGCTGATCAGCAAGCGGTAGAGGGCCATCGTGGCGGAGCATCCCCCTCACCTTCATCCTCTCCCCTCACCCTGCCTCTCCCCCGTGGGGAGAGGAGAAGAGGTGAGGGGCCTTCGAGTAGGGCAGGGTGAGGGGGTCCCCGACCTGTCCGTTGTCATCGTCAGCTACAACGTCCAGCGCTACCTCGCCGCCTGTCTCGAATCCCTCCCCGCCGGCGCCGACGACCTGTCGGTGGAAGTCTTCGTCGTGGACAACGCCTCGCCCGACGGCAGCGCCGAACTGGTGGCGCGGCGCTTCCCCGACGTGCGCCTGCTGGTCAACGCCGAGAACCTCGGCTTCGCCCGCGCCGTGAACCGGGCGCTCGCGCTGACCCGTGGGCGCTACGCCCTTCTCCTCGACCCCGACACCGTGGTGCCCGCCGGCGCCCTGACCCAGCTCGTCAAAATGGCGGACCGCTCGCCCGAAGCCGCGCTGGTGGGGCCGGCGCTCCACGACCCGGCCAGCGGAGAGCTCCAGCCGTCCTTCCGCCCGTTCCCCTCGTGGCGTACCGCCTTCAGCCACTACACGCTGGCGAAGCCCGTGCTGCGCCTTTGGCCGTCGCCGCGCTGGCAGCCGGTGGTGGACCGCCCCACGACCGACGGATGGCTGATCGGGGCCTGCCTCCTGATCCGCCGGGACCTCCTGAACGCCATCGACGGACTGGACGAGCAGTATTTCCTCTTCTGCGAGGACACCGACTACTGCCGGCGCGTGATCCGGGCGAAACGGCGGCTCCTCTACACGCACGAGACGAGCGTCTTCCATCACGAGGGCAAGAGCGCGGAGCAGGAGCGGCCGAGCGCCATGCGCCTCGTGGCGCTTCAGAGCCTCCTCCATTATCTGGAGGGAGAGGGGCGGGGGAAGGCGCGGGTCCTGAAACCCCTCTTCAAGATCCTCTTTCTCGCCAACGTCCTCTCCCAGTGCCTGGAGAGCACGCTCAAGCTGGCCGCCTACGCCCTTATGGCCCGGCGGGAGCAGGCGGCGAAGCACCGCCGGCGCCTGAAGCGGAACGCCGACTTCCTCCGCCGCTTCACCTTCCGGTTCCTCGCGCTGTGATAGAATGAGTGAATGATGCGCGGCCGCCTGTCGATCTTCGGCGAGTTCTTCGAGTTTCTCCGGACCGAAAAGAAACTCTGGCTCCTCCCGCTGGTGTTCCTGCTCCTGATCCTGGGGCTGATCATCACGCTGGCCGAGGTCACGGGGCTGGGGCCGCTCATCTACACGCTCTTCTGATGGGCGATCGCCTCCGCGCGCTGTGGAAGGGCTGGCTCAGGATCGCGCGAGCGATCGGGACGGTCAACACGGTCGTCCTCCTCACCGTGCTCTACTGGCTGGTCGTCGCGCCGCTGGGCCTCATCCTCCGGCTCCTGGGCAAGGACCCCCTCCGGCTTCGCCGCGGCCCCGAGCGGACGCTCTGGCACGAAAAGCGTCCGGTCCATCTCGATTCGTTGCACCGCCAGTTTTAAGTTTTCATGGACATCCTGGGGCTCTCGTTCTTCTACCACGACGCTGCGGCCTGCCTCCTCCGCGAGGGCGAGGTGGTGGCCGCCGTGGCGGAGGAGCGTTTCAGCCGGAAGAAGCACGACTTCGGCTTTCCGCGGCTCGCCGCCGAGTACTGCCTCCGCGAGGCCGGCGTCGGGATCGGGGACGTCTCCTACGTCGGCTTCTACGAGAAGCCGATGGTGAAGTTCGACCGCATCCTCTCGAGCCTCCTGGCCACCGCGCCGCGCTCGTACCGCGCGTTCCTCCGGGCCATGCCTCTCTGGCTCAGGGAGAAGCTCTGGATCCGCGACCTGATCAAGCGGGAGCTCGGCTACCGCGGCGCAGTGCTGTTCGGCGACCACCACCACTCGCACGCGGCGAGCGCCTTCTACGCCTCCCCCTTCGACGAGGCGGCCGTCCTCACCCTGGACGGGGTGGGGGAGTGGGCGTGCGGCGGCTACGGCTACGGGCGGGGGACCGAGCTCCGGCTCCTCCGCGAGCTCCGGTTCCCCCATTCGCTCGGGATGCTCTACAGCGTCTTCACCGCGTTCCTCGGCTTCGAGGTGAACGAGGGCGAGTACAAGGTCATGGGGCTCGCCCCCTACGGGCGCCCGCGCTACCTCCCCCAGGTGGAGCAGCTGGCACACCTCTACGAGGACGGGAGCCTCTGGCTCGACATGCGCTACTTCGAGTTCCACCGGGGCGTCCGGTCGTTCGGGCCGCGCTTCGTCGACCTCTTCGGCCCGCCGCGCGTCGGCGACAAAGATCCGGAGGAACGCCACTGTGACGTCGCCGCCTCCATCCAGGCGTTCTGCGAGGAGGCCATGCTCCGCATGGCGCGCCACGTGTGGAAAGAGACGAAGATCCCCCATCTCTGCCTGGCGGGCGGCGTGGCGCTCAACTGCGTGGGCAACGCGCGCATCCTGGCCGAGGGGCCGTTTCGCGACGTGTTCGTCCAGCCCGCGGCCGGGGACGACGGCGGCTCGCTCGGCGTCGCGTACACGATCTGGCACGGCATGCTTCAAAAGCCCCGGGAGCGCGTCTTCCGCTCCCCCTACCTGGGGCCGCGTTACAGCGACGCCGAGATCGAGGGCTTTCTCCGCGCCAAGGGCGTGAAGTTCGAGCGGCTCGACGCGCCTGCGCTGGTGGGCCGGGTGGCGGAACTCCTCACGCGGCGGAAGGTCGTGGGCTGGTTCCAGGGGCGGATGGAGTTCGGTCCCCGCGCCCTCGGCAACCGCAGCATCCTGGCCGACCCGCGCGACCCGGAGATGAAGGCCATCGTCAATGAGAAGATCAAGTTCCGCGAGCTGTTCCGCCCCTTCGCCCCCGCGGTGATCTGGGAGGAGACGGGGGCCTGGTTCGAGAGGACGGGTGAGTCCCCCTATATGGTGTTGACCTCACCGGTGAGGCCCGAGAAGCGCGCGCTGGTGCCGGCCATCACTCACGTGGACGGCTCGGCGCGGCATCAGACGGTGCGCCGCGAGGACAACCCGCCCTTCTACGACCTCCTGCGCGCCTTCCAGGCCCGGACGGGCGTGCCGATCCTCATGAACACCTCCTTCAACCGGAGAGGGGAGCCCATCGTGTGCGATCCAGGGCACGCCTGGCAGTGCTTCGAGGGCTCCGGCCTGGACGTCCTCGCCATCGGGCCGTTCCTGGTCCTGAAGAGGTGACGCTTCGGAAGAAGCTCCTCTTCCTGGCGGTAATCTACGGAACCCTCCTGCTTGGCCTCGTGGCCGCCGAAGTGGCCCTGCGCTTTTCCAAGAGCGAGACGACGACCCGGCTCAGGTACGCCTACTCGCCCGACGTGGTCGGCGAGTTCCTCCCGAACCAGAGCCTCTACGACACCCGCAAGCCCCGGGTGAAGTGGAAGGTCACGATCAACGTGGAAGGGTACCGGGGGCGGCCGGTCGCCGTCCCCAAGCCGAGGGGAGTCTATCGCCTGCTCGTCCTCGGCGATTCGCTGGTGGAGGGCTCCTACGTGGACGACGGCTCGACGCTGGCCGAGCGGCTGGAGGCCCTCCTCCGCCGGAGCCTGGGAGATCGGATCGAGGTCGTGGGCATTGGCAGGGCGGGATACACCATCACCGACGAGATGGACTACCTCCGGGAGAAGGGACATCGCCTGGATCCCGACGCCGTGGTGCTCGTGTCGGCCCTCAACGACGTCGCTGACCTCTCGCGCCCGATCCAGTACCGGGCGTTCCTGAAGCTGGCCACGGGATACGAGAAGCGGCACCCGATCCTCCAAGCCTTGATCGAGCCGGTGCGCAACACCGCGGTCTACAACTTCCTCTACCGGAAGTGGGTCCTGCTGAGGCTCAAGACGTCGCTCGACTTGGGGACGGTGGATCCCCGGCCGCTCAGGGAGCGCGTCTCCTACACGGAGGCGCGTAACGCAGAGTGGACCCCGGACTACTGGGGATACTTCCGGCGCTACTGCGAGCTGCTCGGCGGCTTCCAGCGGGAGCTTGGGGCCCAGAACCGGCGGCTGCTCTACGTGGTTTTCCCCGACGTCGAGCAGTTGGCCCCGTCGGATCCGCTCATCTCCCAGCGCCGGCTCAAGGAGTGCACCGCCTCCCACCGAATCCCCACCGTGGACCCGCTGCCGGCGCTCCGGGCCGCGAGCCGCACCGAGAAGCTTTTCCTCCTTCCGCACGACCGCCACCCGAATGCCGCCGGCTACCGCGTGGCCGCCGAGGCGATCGCAGAGGAGGTCGTGCGGCTGGGCTGGGCGCGTTCTCAGTAGCCCCCTCACCCTGCCCTCTCCCCCTCAGGGGGAGAGGATAAAGGTGAGGGGGGAGCCTCAATAGCGGCGGGATCGGTCCACGAGGTGACGGAGGCGGCGGCCGGCCAGGTAGCGCCGCAGGTTGTCGTTGAAGACGGGCGCGATCTCCGCGGGCACGCTCGGCCCCGAGATGTGGGGCGTGATGACGGCGTTGGGCAGCGCCCAGAGCGGATGGTCAGGCGGCAGCGGCTCCGTCTCGAAGACATCGAGGATGGCCCCCGCGATCCGCTTTCGCCGAAGCGCCCCCACCAGGGCTCCTTCGTCCATCACGGGGCCGCGCCCGATGTTGAGGAGCCAGGCGGTGGGCTTCATGGCCCTGAGCTCGGCCTCGCCGATCAGGCCGCGGGTCTCGGGGGTCAGGGGAAGCACGGCGACGGCGAAGTCGGCCTGGCTGAGGGCCCGCGTCAAGGCCGACGGCGGATAGACGGCGGCGACGCCCCGTTGGTTCCTCCCGCTCCGGCTCACGCCGATCACCCTCATGCCGAGAGACGCCCCAGCGCGCGCAATGGCGCTTCCAATATCGCCGAGCCCGAGGATCGCGAGCGTCCGGCCGTGGAGCGGCTGGGGGTCCAGCGCGAGCCAGCGGCGCTGTCGCTGCGCCTCCCGGAAGGTTTCCATCCGCTGGGCGACCCAGGCGCACCAGCCGAGCGTGTACTCGGCCATCCACCGGCCGAACATCCCCGTCGCCCGGGTGATCCTGACATGGGGAGGGAGGTCGTGGACGAGGAAGCGCTCCACGCCGGCTCCCATAGCCTGGATCCAGCGCAGGTTGGCGCCCTCGGCGAGCAGGTCGGTCGGGAACTTCCAGGCGTAGAGGATCTCCGCCTCGGCGATCGACGCGGCGGCCTCTTCCGGAGTCGCGCACACATCCAGGCGGATGGCCGCCTTCGGGGCCTTCACCAGGCGGGCATACGCCTCCGCCTCATGGGGATGATAGACGAGGATCCGTCGGGGGGTCACCGCGGGAGCAGGGAGAGGAGCTGATCCTCGAAAGCGAAGTCCACCGGGCGCTGGTCGAGACCTTCCTTGCGGTACCACTCCCAGGTCTGCCTGAGGCCCGACGCCAGCGTGTAGCGCGGGCGGATTCCGAGCTCGGCGCGGACCTTGGACGTCGTGTACACGGCGTGGCACTCATACACGAGATTCTGGCCGAAGACGAGGCCCGGCGTGTCGAAGCGCTTGAGGAGGGCGGGATCGAAGTGGCGGAACTCCACGGACCGCTCCAGGACCTCGGCAATCTGCTCGACAAAGCCGACCTGCGTGACGCAGTCCTCACCGGTAACGTTGTACGCCTGGCCGACCGCCTTCGGGTTTCCGAGCATCGCCGCCAGCGCGTCGGCCAGGTCGTCCACGTGGCCGAGCTGGCGGAGCCAGCCGCCGTGGCCGGGCACCAGCACGGGGCGCCCCCGGAGGATCCGGTCGAAGAAGAACGTCTCGTTGTTCCGGGTGTTGAGCGGGCCGAGGACGTGGGTCGGCCTCACGATGGTGACGGGAAGCCCGCGGCTCCGATGGCGCTCGAGGAGCGCATCTTCGCCGGCGATCTTATGGCGGGCGTAGTCGCCCCAGTAGTATCCTCGGGGGGTCGCCTCGCTGAAGGGGATCGGCAGCGCGTGGTCGTACACCCGCCCCGTGGAGACGAAGAGCACGTGGGGGGCGCCGGCCAGCGCGTCGGCCAGCGTGGCCACATCCTCGCCCGTGGTCGGGGCGTAGGCGATGTCGAAGACGCCGTCGAAGCGGGCGCCGGCGAGAACGGACTTGAGCCGGGCGTGATCCTTCCGATCGCAGGGGATCACACTCACGTCCGATGGCAGCCTGTCGTTGTTGCGGCCGCGGTTGAGCGCGGTCACGGCGTGGCCGTCTCGGATCAGCGCTCGCACGAGGGCGAGGCTGATGAACTCGGTTCCCCCGACGACGAGGACGCGCATGACGGCGGACATAATACCACGAGGATGAAGGTGAGGGGGAGGAGGAGACGGCAGTGGCCAGACCGGTGAGCGTGACGTTATTGGAGAATCTGCGGCACGAGGTGCGGGTCGGCCGCCACGCGCTGGTGGCGGACGAGCCGCCCGAGGCCGGGGGCGACGACGCGGGTCCGTCGCCCTACGAGCTGCTGCTGGCCGCGCTCGGCTCCTGAACCTCCATCACGGTCTTGCTGTACGCAAGACGCAAGGGCTGGACGGTGGACCGGGTGGAGGTCAGGCTCAGCCACTCCAGGCGGGAGGGCCCCACGGGTAGGGGGGATCACATCGAGCTGGAGCTGCTCCTCGGCGGCGACCTCACCCCCGAGCAGGAATCACGGCTCCGGGAGATCGCCGACCGCTGCCCTGTCCACCGCGCGCTGAAGGGGGAGATCGAGATCAGCCACCGGTGACGCGCCGGCGGGGCAGGAACTCGTCGCGCTTGGCCTTGAGCCGCCGGACCAGCTCCTCGTAGGACGAGCGCCGGATGATCCGGTCGAACTGGGCGCGGTAGTTGGAGAGCAGGCTGACGCCCTCGATGGTGACGTCGTAAATGAACCATCGCCCGTCCCGGCGAAGCAGCCGCGCGTCCACCGCCACCTCGTCGCCGCGTTTCGTGATGAGCTTGGCGCCGACGAGCGCCCGGTCGCCCTCGATCAGCTCGCCCAGATAGCGGATCTTGAGCCCCTGCTGCCGGTCCATCTGCGCGATGTAGGTGGCCTCGAGCAGGTCGGCGAAGAGCCGGACGAACTCCTCCTGCTCGGCCGGCGTCCGCGCGTTCCAGTGCGAGCCGAGCACCTCCTTGGCCGTTTCGGCCAGGCCGAACATCTGGAGCGCGATCTTCCGGATGGCGGCCTGGAGCGCCGCAAAGGAGTCTTTCTCCTCGACCGTCGCGTCGTGGAGGATCTTGAGCACCTGCTCCGTGTACTGGCGCATCTGGTCGGTCGGCGACTGGGCGGACGCGGGAGCCGCCACCGCCAGCGCCAGGAGGCTCCCCGCCACAGCGCCCAGCCGCCCCGTCACGGCTTGACCTTCACGAGCGGCAGCACGCCCTCCAGCTCGCCCTTCATTACAGGGTGCTGGTTGGCCCCGACGGCCCGGGACTTCTGCGTCACCTGCTGCTCCACGTACTCGTAGAGCTCCTGGAGCGACACGATCCCGTCGCGGTTCAGGTCCGCCGCCCCCTTGAGCCCCTGGAGGAGGTAGTAGGTGAAGATCCCGTGCCCGAGCTCGGGCAGCTCGATGGAGACCTCCGTCGGGCGCGAGGCGGTGATGATGGCCCGCCCCTTGGACCGCGTCAGCCGCTCCAGGAAGAGCTCGTCCACGTAGGACGCGCGCGTCTTCTTGGACGCGAAGGTCCGGCCGCCGCCGGCGCCGCTGTAGCAGGAGTCGAGGAAGACGACCACCCGCTCGGCCTCGATCCGACCGAAGATGGTCTGGATGTCGTCCATGGGCAGCGCGCTGGAAAAGAGGTCGTCGGGGTCGGCGTCGCTGGGCACGAGGTACTTGGCCAGCCCGTCCTGCTCGACGCCGCGCTGATCCACCTCCGGCGCCCCGTGCCCGGCGAAGAAGATCAGCACCATGTCGTCCTTCTTCGCCGCCCGCGCCAGGAACGTCCCGAGGGCCCACTTGATGTTCCGGAGCGTCGGCTTCCGTTCCGTCTTGTCGGTCAGGAGCAGCACGTTCTCCTTCTTGACGCCCACCGGGCCGGTCAGGATCTGGTAGATCGCCTCGGCGTCCGGCACCGTGTAGCGGAGCCGCGGGATACCGGGGTTGTCGTAGCGCCCGACCCCGATCACCACCGCCCAGCGGTCGGCGGGAGGCTTCGGCGCCGCAGGCTGAGCGGGGGTGGCGACCGCGACCGGGGGCTTCTCGTAGCTGATGGTGCGGAGCTCCTGGCGGACGGTGCCGTCGGGCTCGGTGGCGGTGATCGCGATCACGTTCGGACCCTGGCGGAGGTTGACCGGGACGCTGACTACCACTGACTTGGCTGGCGTGCGCTCCGTCTGCTTGTGGACCTCCGTCCCATTCAGCGTCACACTCACCTGCGCCACGCCCTTGCCCGACGTGACGATGGCGGCGACGACGCTGGAGGCCTCCGTCACGCGCGCCTGGTCGGGCGGGTGGCGGAACGCGACGGTGAGGCCTTCGGGGACGCCGGCGGTGGCCGGCGGCGTCGTGGCCTTTCTGAACTCGATCCGGCGCTCCCGGGCCTCGAAGGCCAGCTTGAAAGTTCCGCGGAGCGCGGCGTCCGAGTAGAGGATCAGACTGAGGCGCGATCCGAGCGACGTGGTGAACTTGAGGATGACCCGGTCGTCGGCCGTCTCCAGCGTCACAGGGGTCGCCTGGAGGTCCACGTCGGCCACGCCGAACCTGGCCTGGACGATCCACTTGTCGCCCTCCCGCCGGACGGAGTCGATGACCAGGATCCGGGCGGACACGGCGAAGTCGAGCTCGCCTTCCCACCTCCCCGTGAGGAGCTTCGGGAGCGCGACCTCGAGCTCCCGCTCCCGTGACGGCGCGAACGGCGGGGGCGTCGGGGCGCCGGGCGGCGCCGCGACGGCGGGCTGGGCGGCCGGCGCAGGGGGGCTCGGGGGCGAGACGGCCTGGCTGAGGCGCTCGAGGGCCGTGGACGGGCGCGTCTCGGGGGACACCACGCGCTTCAGGTCGATCGGCCGCTCGCGGTCCTCGTTGGGAAGCCGGAAGACGCCCCGCAGGTGGTCGTCCGTGTGGAGCGTCAGCCTGACCTCCGACTGGAGCTGGGTGACGAACCGGAGCTGGACCCGCCCTTCGGTCGTCTCCACCGTGGCCGCGACAGGCGTCAGGTAGACGTTCGTCGTCCCGTACTCAGCTTCAACGACCCATTTGCCCTCCTGGCGGCGAACCGAATGGACGATGAGGGTGCGGTCGGGGAACCTCAGGTCCACTTCGCCCTGCCAGGTCCCGACCAGGCGGGCGGGGTCGGTTTCCGGCTCTCCCGGCTGTCCCCGGGGCGAGAGGGCGAGCTCCGAGAGCGTCGCGCATCCGGCGAGCGCGAACCCGATCAGGAGGCCCAGGGCACCGCGCGTGCGACTCATCTCTCTCCCTCCACGTTCACGGTACCCGAAGCACCGTCTGCACTTCAAGTTGCTCCGCGGCTATGGGCGGAAGGCGCCGAGGGTGAAGTTGATCTCGTCCGGGGTGAGGTTCGGGCGGAGGAAGACCATCGGCAGCGCCGCGCCGGCCTCGTACCAGCGCTCGAGCCGGGCGCGAGCCTGCTCCGGAGTCCCGAAGACCGTGAGCTGCTCGAGCAGCGTCTCGGCCTCGGGAGGCACGACGGCGGTTTCCCGCGTGGGATTGGCGGCAACGATCGCCTTCACCTCTTTTTCGAATCCATAGCGGCCCAGCGCCAGCGGGTAGAGCGGTCCCATGGTGGTCAGGTAGAAGGCGAGAAACCAAGCCGCCCAGCGTCTGGCTTCGGCTGGATGGTCGGCGACCACCGTCGGCACTGACGGGCAGACGCGCGGGAACCGGCCGGGATCGGAGGATCTGGCGGCGCCCTCCTTCATCAGCTTGAGCCCGTTGCCCAGACGATCGCGAGGATACATGAATGGGAGCCAGCCGTCGGCCAGTTCCCCCGTGAGCCGGAGCGTTTCGTCCGCCAGCCCGGCCAGGTAGATGGGAAGGTTCGGGGCGGGAGGGAGGTTCAGCCTGAGTGGCCGGGCTCCGGTGGAGCCGGCGAGCGGGATTCTTTCCCCCCTCAACAGCGCGCGGACTTGAGTCACGACCCGCCGCAGCTGCTTGATGGGGGCGTCCCACGGGACATCGTGGAGCCCCTCGGTGAGCTGCGGCGTACTGGCTCCCAGGCCGAGGATGAACCGGCCGCCGGACATGGCGTTGAGTGTGGAGGCGGCCATGGCGAGGGTCGCAGCGCTTCGCCCCCAGACGCCCAGGATCCCCGACCCGAAGCGAATCCGCCGCGTCCGGGTTGCCACCTCTGCCAGGGTCACGGTCGTGTCGTGGGCCCACGTCTCTGGGAGGAAGAAGGCCTCGTAGCCCAGGCGATCGGCCGTGGTGGCGATGTGGAGGATCGCCTCCCGCCGGGTCTCCAGCGGCATCACCGACACCCCGAGCGGACGCGAGGCGGCGCTCACGCGACGGCCGTCAGCCGATAGAGACGGCCACGCAGGTCGTGGTGCGGGTCACGCCATCCACGACCCCGATGCTCTCCGTCACCAGCTGGCCGATGGCGTCCAGGCTCGGCCCTTCCAGGACCGCGATGAAGTCATAGGGGCCGGTCACGGCGTCCATGGACAGCACGCTGGTCCGACCGCCCTTGATCTTGCTGAGCGCCTTCTTCACCGCTTTGGTCTTTCCTGCCGTCGACTCGATCAGCACGTACGCCCTCATTGCTGTCCTCCTTGCCTCTACATTGTCAGGAGCCAGTAGGCCGCCAGCGCTCCGGCCGCCGCGCCGGCGGCGAGCGTCCACCAGAAGTTCGTCCTGAAAAACGGGATCACGAAGAACGGGGAGCGGTGCTGCCCGGGAGAGAGCCGGCCGTCGAGGAGGCCGTGGACCAGCTCCATGGACGCTTCCACGAGGACCTGGCTCGAGGCGCGGGCAAAGGCCGGGTTCCCCAGGGCCGGGTGGCCCACGTAGCCCTGGCCGCCGTTCTTGAGCGGGTAGTTGGGCCTGAGCCGCTCCATCGCGCCGTAACGGGCGGGCGGCAGGTCCTTGTAGCCGTCGTCCACAAGGTCGGGGCGGAGGAGCAGCATCATCGAGGTCTCCCACCAGCCTCCGTGGGCGTCCTCGGAGAACGCCTGCCGCTCGGTATCGGTGAGCGGGCGCCCCAGCGCCGCCTCGACGCGGGCGAGGTATTTCCCCCGGAGAAACTCCCAGGCCAGGTGGCCCGTGAACGAGGCCATCACCACGCCGTGCTTCCGGGAGACGGTCCGCGCCGCCTCTTCGAGCGCCACCAGGTGGCCGGGACCGGCGTGGCCGTTGGCGACCAGGATGTAGCGAAAGCCGGCGCGCGCCAGGGCCCTGCCGTAGTCCACGAGGGCGTCCCGCACGACGCGCTGGCGGACGTTCACGGTCCCCACGTGATCGAAGGTGAAGCTCCCGAGATAGAGCGGCGGAGCCAGGACGACCTGCCAGCCCGAGCGCTCGGCGACGATCCGCTCGGCGAGAGTCCGGGCGAAGTGCTGGGCGGTGAAGGCGTCCACCCCCAGGGGCAGATGCGGGCCGTGCTGCTCCAGCGGGCTCATGGTGATGATCACCGCTGTCCGCTGGCGATCCAGCCGGTCCAATCGCGCGGAAGACAGCTCTTCCAGTTTGTGGACGCTCAAAACGAGCTCCCGTGAGTGGCGGCGAGATAATCGTTCTTGGCGCGCTCCAGCTCCTCCAGGATCTGGCGGCGGCGGACGAGGAGGCGCCTGGCCGCGTGGTTCCTGGTCAGGGCGAGGATCCCGAATCTCAGCCGATCGCGCAGGCCGGCGAGCCCACCGAGATAGCGATAGGCAAGGAGCCCACTGACGGGGAGCGAGGCCAGGAAGAGCGCCGCGATCCAGAGGTTCGTCAGGCGCCAGACGACCCACGTCTCGAGGGCCCAGAAGAAGGGAAACAGGACGATGCCCGAGAGGAGGCGGGCCGTGGCGTAGTCGGTCTCCTTCGTGGTCATGGTGCGCGCGATCCAGCGCGGGACGAAGTACGGAAGCGCGTTGACCACCGCCCCGTACGCGAAGATGGGGAGCCCAAGGAAGCCCAGCCCCGAGCTCCCGAGCCGGCGGCGGAGGGGCGCCACCCGGAGCCGCGACTGGACGGCCTGGTCCTTGATCCGGTACTGCGCCAGCAACGCCTTGTACTCCTGGATCCTCTGCCAGATGCGCTCGACGCGCTCCGGGTCCCGCTCCTTGAAATGGTGGACGGCGGCCACGATGGCGCGCGTGAGCCGCATGACGTCGATCTGCTTGGGCGAGAGCCCACGCTCCTCCTGGAGCTCCCGGATCAGGTCGCCGCGGTAGAGGGCCTCCACCTCGCGCACGAGGTCGTCGGCGTCAATCCGCTCCACGTGGATGACCTGGGCCTCCATCGCCCACTGGATCGCGGTCGTCAGCGCGTCCACGGCCTTTCGTGGGTCGTCCCGGTAGTGGTCGAGGTAGGGCTGGAACTCGATCGGCTCCCCGAAGGTCACCAGCACGCGGCTTCGGAAGGACTTGCGCGCTTCGAAGGTCAGCCCCACCGGAATGAGCGCGAGCCCGAGCTTCCCCCCGTGACGGGCCTCAGCCTCCAGCGCGATCCGCGCGGCGCCCGTCTTGATCCGCTGGACGCGGGGCTCGGCGTGGGTCGTGCCCTCGGGGTACAGACCGATCAAATGGCCCTCGGCCAGCGTGCTGAAGCACGCCTCGAAGGTCGCCACGTTCTTGTCCATCTTGTCGGGGTCGTCCTGCCGCCGATGGACGGGGATCACGCCGCAGGCGCCCAAGAAGCGGGCGAGCAGCGGATTCCTGAAGAGCGCCGCCGTGGCCATGTAGTGGACCGTGCGCGGAACCACCGCGCCCACGAGGAGGGAGTCGATCAGGTTGTTGGGGTGGTTGATGCAGAGGAGGACGGGGCCCTCGCGCGGCACCCGCTCGGGGTGGCGAACTTCCACGGCCCTGAAGAAGAACCAGATCCAGAAGCGGCCGACGAAGCGGACGAACGCGTAGAGCGGGTCCATGGACGTCCTACCGGGCCAGGAAGCGCTTGAGGGTGGAGGCGAACCAGGTCGGGCGCTCGACCGCGTTCTTACCGAGGAAGTCCAGGCGCGTGCCGCGGTCGGCGGTGTGATTGTCGGGGTCGAAGCGGGCGACGATCGTCGTCGTCAGGGACCCGGCCTTCACCCGGAGGCGCTCGCCCACGCTCTCGTCCCCGAGCCGGGAGACGATCACGTAGAACCCCTCGGCGTCGGTCTCGCCCAGGTAGGAGAAGCCGGTCTTCTCCCGGATCAGCTCGACGGTGACCCCGCGGAGCGGCGCGCCCTTGACATCCTTCACGTAGCCCAGTACCACGTAGCGGTAGAAGACCTCGTGCTCGGCCGTCGCCAACGAGGGGAGCGCCACCAGAGAGAACGCCAGCCCGATCCACGGCCAGAGGTTCCTCGCGACGAGCGGTTTCATGCGCCGGAGTGTATCATACTGGCAACAGTTGCTCCACGCGCCGGCTTCTGCTACCGTCATGGGCAACATTCACAAGAGAGTGGCGAAAGCGCTCGGCATCGAACGACCGCGTCGCTCGGCGAGGGTCCGTCTGGCCGATGGTCGGCGCCTTCGCCTTGGGGTGGATACCGCGATAGTCTTGGAGGCGCTGGGGCTCGTCGTCGATTCTCGGCGGGGCCGGCTGGTTCCATCCCGGCCCTACGCCGTCCGCCTCGGCGGCTACCGCTGACTTCCCTCCGTCACGTGACTATTGTCCGCTGCCCCATCCACGGCATCGCCTTCGACGCGGACCTCGAGGGCTGCCCCGAGTGCGCCAAAGGCTGAGCAATCCATCCACCAGATGGTTCGTCCACTTCCCACCTCGCCAATGTCACCGCCTGCGACCCCTTCGGCGAGGGAGCGTCAAAAACCATCTCAAGAAGCGACTGCAAGAACCCTGGATTTCCGCATAGGTCTTGGAATACTCAGGACGGGGTCAAAAGTAAATGATTGTGGACTGGACTTGAGGCAGACAGCCGCCTAAGCCAGAGCAGGTGCGATTGTCGCTTGCAGGTTTTAGTCTCGTCGTATTCCTGCCGATGTGATGAATCGAAAGCCGCTGAAAAGACGGGTGAAAACGTCGCCGTGGCTGAAACACGGGTTCGAATCGTTCGAATCGCGTTTGCGGTCTAGGTAACGAGGGGCTTCAGGAGGCCGCGGTGGCAGCGGGATTCGCCGGGGCACGCGCAGAGGAGGGTGACGCGGCCTTTGCGGGCGAGCGCTTTCAACTCTCGGAGCTGGGTCTGGGCGGCGGGCTTCTTGATGCCGGCGAGGTAGCGGCGCCGGAATTCAGGCCATGAAGATACTTTGCCGGACTTCCAGGCCTTGATGAGGGGGATTTCGGCGCCGAGTTCTTTGAGCCAGGCGTCAACCTGGCTCTTCTTGATGCCCCGGGGCCAGAGTCGCATCACGAGGACGCGCGTCCCGTCGCCAGGGGCCTTCGGATCATAGACCCGCTTCGTCTTGACACTCACCGTCAACTCCGCGGTCGCGGGCCGGGGTAGCCATCCCAGAGGAAGCGGGGGCCATCGCCATAGAACCCCGCATTCTGAAGCGCACCGGCCGCCTCGCTCGCCCTGACGGGCTTGCCGTCCCAGGTGTGGACCTCGATCCGCCTGAGCGGGCGGAGCGCTGGGGGACGCTTCAGCACGTCCTGGAGGACCCGGATCAACTCGGGTA
This sequence comes from Candidatus Rokuibacteriota bacterium, assembly GCA_016179965.1. Taxonomy (GTDB): domain Bacteria; phylum Methylomirabilota; class Methylomirabilia; order Rokubacteriales; family CSP1-6; genus CSP1-6. The sequence continues at coordinate 22,200 of JACPCF010000020.1, forward strand.
GTTCCTCCATCTCGAACGCCGCCAGCGAGGTGAGATTGCGTCCGTGGCCTTCGGCCAGGAGGCGGGGGCTGCCGCCTCTCGCCACGAGGAGGTTGGAGGGGATGCGGGTCACCGGCTGCTTCGACCCGTCACGGCGCGCCAGCGGGAGGACGTGGCCCCAGAGGTTCGCCGGGTCGCAGGAGTTCAGGAGGAGCGCAGGCTCTCGCCGTGGGGTCGCACGCAGGTCTTCCACAGCACTTTCCAGGGCGTATTGCTCTCCCGAGAGGCCCTGGGCGAAATATCCTCTGACCACCTCGCCCGCGAATTCCAGGCGGGTCAGCACCGAGCGGAGGCGAGCCCACTCGATGCCGCGGGCCAGCTCACGGCTCAGGACGCCGTAGCGGCCGAGCAGCAGGCGGGCCCAAGCCTCTTCTCTTTCGTCGGTGGAGATCGGCTCATCGGCGGCGAGAGCGCTCCACCGTCCGATGAGCGGCGCGGGGCGGCTGAGCCGCTTTCTCACGCGGCGCCGCGCCTCGCGGTGGGAGGAGCGGCGGGCGACCGGCACGGCGCTCGCCCACTCGGCCTTGGCGCCGGCGGCGGCCAGGCGCACCGTCTGGAACGTGTCGGTGGTGACCAGTCCCTTCCAGAGCAAGTCCCAGAGGACCTGCAGGACCTCATGGGGTTCGAGCTTCGTGCTTTTAGTGAGATCCGTGACAAACAATGCGCCACGGAGCTCGAGATGTCTCAGCACGGCCTTCGCCTTCTCGTCGAGGCGCTGCTCGTCGGACGCCGGCGGGATCAGCCAGGGGAGATTTTCCCTGAGGGCGAAGCCGAGACGCCCGGGATGGTCGCGCTCAAAGGGGAGCCACACGAGCTGGCCGGTGAGGCCAAGCTGGTCAAGCCACGCCGAGTCGTATGCTTCGAGCCGGCAGGGGAAGACTTCCTGCTCCCAGACGGCGACGGGGAAATCCTCACCCTGGAGCGGTTCGAGGACTTTGAGGAGCCCCTCGGCCCCGACGAGGCGGTGGTCGGGATGAACGTGCTGCCACCGGAGGAGAAACGCGGCGAAGGATTCCGCCGAGGCCACCGGCTGAGAGGGGCGTCGCGCTCTGATCTGGCGGCGCCGGATTTCTTCGAGGACCGCCGTGTGGGCGTATTCCTCCCCGCGCCGGATGACACCGCGCGGCTCCAGCGTCTTGAGGACGGGCGTCAGCTCCTCGGGGGAACGGCTGGAGCGCGCGGCGAGCGTCGCGAGCGGCACGGGGCCGTGACGCTTGAGGAATCGGAGGAGGATCTGGTCCCAGGCCTTCCTTGCGTAGAGGTCAGCGTCTCCGGCGCTGATCCAGGGGCGCCGACTTCCCAGGTCAATCTGGACCGCTCGATTGGCTCGGCGGAGCTCCTCGATGAGCGGCGCGGCCTCCCCTTCCACGCGCAGCGCGACCTCGTCAGGATCCAGATCGCCGAGGTCCTCCAGCAGCGCCGCCAGCTCGTTGGCGTCCCGGACCCGGCGGCCGGGGGCCGTGCACTGAAGCTCGGCCTCCACCTCTTCGACCACACGGCGATCAAGTGGGCCGGGGGCGCCGGGGAGCGCCTTCAGGAGCGGGACGGCGTCGCTCCGCCGCTCCTCGGCGTGGCCCGCGTCGAGGTAGGCCCAGTCCCACGCCAGCAGGAGCGGGTATGTGAAGGGCGAAGGAAGGACGGTCTCGGCGCTGCCCACGGCGATTCCACCCGTCCGGATTTCAGTCAGGATGGCCTTCAGACGCTCCACGTTCAGGGCGTCGTGACAGCACTCTCTGAGGGTCTCGGCCACCAGCGGGAAGTCGGGCTGGCCCCCGACGGCCTCCATCAGGGCGTCGGCCTTGAGCCGCTGGAGCCAGGCGGGGGTTCGGCTGCCGTGGATCATCCGCGGGATGAAGAGGGCCCGGACGGCCGCGTGGCGGAAGCGCGTGGTGAAGAGCGGCGAGCCGATGAGGGCGCGGGCGAGGAGCCCGTCCACCTCTTCAGGGACGACGAGGGACGGGATCCGCTCGGCGGGAGGTGGGGTCTGGCCCGGGGCGAAGGCGAGGAGGATCGCGTCGTCTGTATGGCTCACCTCGGGCTGGAGGCCGAAGCGGCGGCGGAGCGTCTCCTTGAGCGCGAGCCCCCAGGCTCCGTTCACGCGCATGCCGAAGATCGAATGGGTGACCAGTTGCCGGCCACCGAGTTCATCGGGGAACGATTCGACGATGACCGTCCGATCATCGGGCATGCGCTGGAGGATCTCGCGCCCCTTGGCCAGCCACGCCCTGAGCGCGCTGGCTGCGCGTGCGTCGCAGCCGCACTCCCGAGCGGCCCACTCCTCGAAATCGGGATCGTCGAGGCGCCCGGCGGCCTCGCGCCTGAGCCTGCCGACCAGTATGCCGAGTTCCCACGAGCGCGACGGGTGCTCGCCGCGCCAGAAGGGAACCGTGGGCGACATCCCCGCCGCGTCCTCCACGAGGACGCGGTCGGCCCGCACCCGGGCGAGCCGCCAGGCGTGGGAGCCCAGAAGGAACACGTCGCCTGGGAGGCTTTCTGAGACGAACTCTTCGTCCAGCGTCCCCACCTTCAGGTCGGTGTCGCGGACGTACACGTCGTAGAGCCCAGCGTCGGCGATTGTGCCTCCGGAGGTGAGCGCGAGGAGCCGGCTCCCCCGGCGCGGATGGAGCCGCCCGTTGATCTTGTCCCAGATGAGGCGAGGGCCGGCGCCCTTGACCTCGGCCGGGAGCGGCGTGGACAGACTCCGGATCACAGCCTCGAAGTCGTCGCGCCCGAAACGCTCGTAGCAGGCCGAGCGCCTGACGAGCTGGTACAGTTCCTCGACGTCCCACGGCTCGGCCGCCACTGCTGCCACGATCTGCTGGGCCAGGACGTCGAGCGGCTGCTCGGGGGTGTGGAGGTGGTCCAGCTCGCCCTCGCGGATAGCGCGGGCGACGGCCGCCGCCTCGACCAGCTCCTCGCCCTTGGTGACGACGATGCGCCCTTTGGCGACGCGGCTCAGGAGATGGCCCGCCCGGCCCACACGCTGGAGCGCCGCCGCGATGTTGCGCGGGGACTGGACCTGCACCACGAGGTCGATGGAACCTATGTCGATGCCCAATTCCAAGGAGGACGTCGCGACCAGAGCCCTGAGGGCACCGGCTTTCAGTTTTTCCTCGGCTTCCAGGCGAGTCCGGCGGGAGAGGCTGCCGTGGTGGGCGGCCACTTGGCCGTCGGGGAGGCGGTCGTTCAGGTTGCGGGCGAGGCGCTCGGCCATCCGGCGGCTCGGGCAGAAGACGAGCGTCGTGCGGTGCTGGAGGATCCACTCCGACAGTTCCTGGAGCAGCGTCTCCCAGACCGTGTCGCTCTGGGCGGTGAGGAAATTGGGAACTTGCGCGACGACCTGGAGGTCCAGCCGGCGCTGGAAGCCGGCGTCCACGATCTTCGCTGGGCGGCCTACGCCTGTTAGGAAGTGTGCGGTGGCGTCCAGGGGGCGCACGGTGGCAGAGCACCCGATGCGCTGAATCGGCCCTTCAGCCAGGTGCTGGAGCCGCTCGAGCGAAAGCGACAGGTGCACGCCGCGCTTCGAGCCCGCCAGCGCATGGACCTCGTCCACGATCACGTATCGGACGGTCTTGAGCGCCGGGCGGAATTTCTCGGCGGTCAGGAGGATGTAGAGCGACTCCGGGGTGGTGATCAGGATGTGGGGCGGCCGCCGGGTCATGGCCTGACGCGCCGGGGCCAGCGTGTCTCCGGTCCTCACCGCCACGCGGATCTCGGGGAGCTTCAGACCTTGGCGTGAGGCGCGCTCGCGGTTGCCCTGGAGCGGGAGACGGAGGTTCTTCTCGATGTCGTTGTTGAGGGCCTTGAGGGGCGAGACGTAGACGACGTACACGCGCTCCTCGAGCCGGCCGTCGAGCCCCAGGCGATAGAGGTGGTCCAGCGTCCAGAGGAACGCCGCCAGGGTCTTTCCCGAGCCGGTGGGCGCTACGATGAGGGTGTGGTGGCCTTCGGAGATGGCGGCCCAGCCTTCTCGCTGGGGGTACGTCGGCTCGCCGTAGGTCTCCCTGAACCACTCAGCGACGACGGGGAGAAACTCGGCAGACGAGGTCACGAAAGACAGAGTACCGCCCAGCCTAAAGCCGGGCAAGCTCGTCGGCGGCCGAGCGGACTGCGCCGGGAACGTCGGTCGGCAGCTTGACCAGTCGGTAGATCCAGCGGCCGTATGATCCCTCGGCGTTGACGGCAGCCACCCATCGGCGCGCTGCTGCCTCCTTAATCGCCGAGAGGGGATCGTAGCCCTTGGTCTCCAGGATCAGCGCCCCAACTTCATCGCCGTCCTTCCCAAGCCGCGCGAGGAAATCTGGGAGGTATTCTTTGGCTTCCCCACTGTGGGTGTAGGGGATGGGGAATCCGAGATTGAAGTTCTTCACGAACGTGATGACCTGAGCGTCCGTATCCAGGTAAAAGGCAGCACTCTGCTCCCACCTCTCGGTGTCCATCACCACGTAGTTCAGGTGGGAGCGCTGGCACTCCCGAACGGGCTTCGACGTCCAGAAATCCACGTCGCGAGTGACCGCGCGAGGACGATAGCCTCGGCCTCTCCGGCTCCCAGCCCTCCGATCTCTCTCCACTCTTCGACCTGCCGCGACGCGGTCGCGGGCACTGATTCAATGCGTACCCACGCCGGCCTTTCGACAGACCAGTTGGAAATCCGAGTTTCCAGCTCCCTTTCCACGGCCGACGGAACGATGATCTCACCCGCCTTCTCCAGGAGCCTCAGGGCCTCCGCTTCGCGGAGATGCAGAATCGGCCCGGTGTCACAGACCACGACCCTCACGCAGTCGGTCCTTTCTGCCGAAGCGCCCACCGAATGTCGTCACGCATGAAGCGCTCCAGCAGTTCGACTCGATTGCGTCGGACAAACTCCACCAGCGCGGCCCGGATGACTTCAGCCTCCGAGCTGAACCATCCCGTTTTCACATACGTCTCGATCTCGGCGGCGAGTTTGTCGGGTAGTTCGACCTGGATTGTTTTCATCGTCCACCTCCTTCGTGGCCGGGGTATTCCTTGACGGTCTCCGGGATGGTCATACCGCAAGCCAGGCACGGTCATCCTCCTTGCCCCCTCCGCTCTGCCGGCGATTGTAGCAGAAAAACAAAAGGGGGCGGGAATCTCCCTCTCTTGGCGCGGGAGGCCTCCGGGACTCCGGGGGTCAGCGCCCCTTGCGCGTGAGCACGTGGACGATGCCGCCCGGCAGGAACAGGCCGATCCCCACGAGCATCAGCCCGTAGAGGGCCAGGTTCGGCACCGGCAGGGCGGCATAGACCAGACCGATGTCCAGGCCGCGCACGATCACGGCCCCCAGCACCGGCCCCAGCACGTGGCCGCTCCCACCGACCATGGCGATGATCACGGGGAGAAGCGTGACGTCGGTGCCTAGAACGGTCTCCATGTACAGGTGCCCCATGAAGAGGGCGAAGATACATCCGGCGGCGGCGGAAGGGACGGAAGCGATCACCATGGCCGTTTGCTTGTGGCGGAAGGGATCGATTCCGATGGCGGCCGCGGCCTCCTCGCTGTCGCGCAGGGCGTGGAAGGCGATGCCGAGCCGGCTCCTCGCGATGAAGGAATTGATCAGCACGGCCCCGATGGCCAGGGCCAGGCCGGCGTAGTAGGCCGTGGGGAGGCTCGGGTAGTACCGGGCAGGGATCGTGACGCCGTAGGACCCCCCGCTGAGGCGCGACGTATTCAGCACGATCTGTTGAAGGATGAGCACGAGCCCGAACGTGATGACGGCGAAGTATGGCCCCCGCACCTGGAAGAGAGGATACGCCACGAGCGCCGCGAAGATGGCCGTCAGGGGGATCGCTACCCCCACCGCGACCCAGACGGCGAGGGCCCCCAGTTTCGGGCTCCAGGGTGCTCGGGTCAGCACGACGGCGGTGGCATAGGCGGCCAGCCCGAAGAAGGCGCCCTGGCCGAGGTTGATATGCCGGAGGAAGCCGCCCAGGACGTCGTAATTGGCGGCCAGGGTGAGGAAGATGAATGTGAAGAACAGCGCCGTGACCAGATCCCGGGTCAGCACCATGGGGACGAGGGCCAGGCCCACGAGTACCAGCAGCAGCAGGGCCCAACCGATCCAGACTCTCACCGTCTGCCTCCCAGGAGCCCCTGCGGGCGAAAGACGAGGATGAGGAAGAGGACGAGGAGGAACATGATGGGAGACCAGCCCGACCCAACGAAGAACACGGTGAGGGCCTGGATCATGCCAAGCAGGAGACCGCCCAGGAGGGCTCCCGGCAGGCTCCCGACCCCGCCGATGACCACCACGATGAGGGCCACCAGCGTGAGCCAGATCCCCTGATAGGGGTCCAGCGGAACCGTGAGCACGTAGAAGGCCCCGGAGATGGCCGTGAACGACACGCCCAGGGTATAGATCGCGCGCGAGACCGCCCGGGGGTTCACCCCCACGATGAGCGCACCCTCGTAGTCTTGGGCCAAGGCGCGCGCGGCCTTGCCCACCGGCGTGTGTTTCAAGACCAGGTGGAACACGCCGATGGCCACGACGGCGTAGGCGAAGATCAGGAGCCTCTGGGTGGAGAGGACGATGCCGCGCACCTCGATGTGGGGCGCCGGCAAGGAAAGGGAGAAGGAAGGTTCCGGGTCCACCCAGCGGGCCCAGTAGAATCCCAGGAGCGTCTCCATGGCCAGCGCCAGGCCGAACGTTGCCACGATGGAGGTGATAAGGATGGTTTCCCGGGACTTGTGCAGGATCGGCCTGACAAACACGGCGTCAAAGAGAAGGCCCATGAGGGCGAAGCAACCAGCGACGCCGAGGACGGACAGCGGGAGGGAGAGACCCATGAACCTCGTCAACAGCGTGGCCAGGGCCGCGCCCAGCACCATCAGGGTGCCGTGCGCCACGTTGAGGACGTGGGTGGTCGCCAGGGCCACGGAGAGCGTGAAGGCAATCAGGGCGTACACTCCGCCGAGGGTCATTCCCCCGACCAGGAGGTCGGTGGCGGTTTGAAGGCTAATCGCTCGCTCTCCCTCGTCGTTACAAGGCCAGGTAGGTCCGCTGGATGTAATCGTCGTGCAGCAGGTCGCTCCCGGTTCCCTCCCGGACGATCGTGCCCCTCTCTAGGACATAGCCCCGGTCGGCCACCTCCAACGCCCCGTACACGAACTGCTCCACGAGCAGGATCGTCAGCCCTTCCCGATGGAGCGCCTGCAGGTGATCGTAGAGGGCGTCGATGACCCGGGGGGCGAGCCCCAGGGACGGCTCGTCCAGCATCAGGAGCTTCGGCGCGGACATCAGGGCCCGGCCGATGGCCAGCATCTGCTGCTCTCCGCCCGAGAACGTTCCGGCCAGTTGCCTGCGCCTCTCGTAGAGCCGCGGGAAGAGCGCGTAGACCCGCTCCAGCCGTTCGCGGACCTGCTCGCGATGGTTTCCCACGGCGTACGCACCCAGTTCCAGGTTTTCCTCCACGGTCATGTCGGGGAAAATCCTTCTCCCCTCGGGGACAAGCGCGATCCCCTCGCGAACCCGTTGATAGGACGGCTCTCGCCCCAGCTTCTTGCGCTCGAAGCTCACCTCTCCCGACCTCGGCGTCAGCAGCCCCAGGATCACCTTCAACGTGGTCGTCTTGCCTGCCCCGTTCGGACCGATGAGGGCAACGACCTCTCCCCGTCTCACCTCGAAGGAAACCTCCCGCAGGGCCGGGAGGTCGCCGTAAAAGACGGATAGGCCCTCCACCGCCAGCACGACGTCAGGCTCCTCTGCTCCGGCGTTCCCCGAGGTACGCCTTGATGACCTCCGGGTGTCTCACCACCTCTGTCGGCTCTCCCTCGGCGATCATGCTGCCGTGGTTGAGCACGGCCATCCGATGCGAGAGCCCCGTGACCAGCCTGACGTTGTGCTCGATGATCAGCAACGTCAGGTGAAACTCCGCCTGCATGTGACGGATGGTGGCGCCCATCTCCTGGCCCTCGGCGGGGGTGAGCCCCGCCATCACCTCGTCCAGCAGCAGCAGGTCCGGTCCGGTGGCCAGCGCCCGCACGATCTCCAGGCGCTTCCTCTCGGAGAGGGTCAGGCTGCCGGCGGGCACGGATGCCTTTGCGTCGAGCCTGACCAATTCCAGGAGGTGGCGGGCGCGTTCTCTGGCGCCCTGGATGGAGGCGATGCGATGCCGGCCGAAGAGGCACGCGGCGGCGACGTTGTCGAGGACCGTCATGTCCGAAAAGGGCTGGACCAGTTGGAACGTCCGGGCGACCCCCCTCCGGCAGATCTGATGGGGTCTCAGACCCACCAGATCGTGGCCGTGAAAGCGGACCTGCCCTTCGTCGGCTTGGAGGAAGCCCGAGATCACGTTGAACAGGGTGGTCTTGCCGGCCCCGTTGGGACCGATCAGCCCGAAGGTCTCCCCGCGCTCGACGGAGAGGTTGACGCCGTCCAGGGCGCGGAGGCCGCCGAACGTCTTGCTGACGTGGATCACCTCCAGCAACGGCATTCGAGAACCCCCGACAGGCCAGTCGCGGCCCGTCCGTGGCGGTCTTCTCGCGGGATGGAATCCGGAGGAGTGTCCCGATACGAGCGCGGGGCGGGCTTCCGCGCCACCAGACGGCCAGGGCCTACTCGTCCCGTCCGTCGGGTGGTAGGCGGAAAGCTCCGCCCCGTGGGCCGATCATCCCTGGCGAGGCTAATAGGGTCTGGGGGTCGCCTTGTACTTGGCGTCCGCCGCCGCTTCCGGCCAGATGACCTGGAGCTTGCCCCCTTGCACCTGCATGACGATCGGCTTCTGGGTCCCGAAGCCGTTGGCCTGCTTGTCCCCCACCTGAACGTTCCAGCTGAAGAAGAGCGGCCCGTAGACGGCCTTGATCGGCTTGGCCTTGTTGTAAGCTCGGATCGTGGCCATCACCTTGGCCCTGTCCAGGGTGCCCGCGTCCTGGAGGGCGGTCAGGAGGGCTTCCATGCAGTTGTATTTGATGGCCAGCCAGGCAACGTCGTAGGGGTCCACGCCCAGCCGCTTGGCGACCTTCTCGGCACGGGTGCCGGCGAACCACTTCTTGGCGTTGTAGGTGGCGCCGGTCACCCCTTCGGCCAGCCGCGGGCTCACGCCGGTGATGAACCCCGCCCCGAGGAATCGGGAGTAGAGGTCCCGGGGCTTCAGCTTCAGCTCCTCGGCCTGCTTCACGAAGGCGATCATCTCCGGCGGCCAGAGGGAGAGAAAGACGATGTCCGGGTCGAGCGGCTTTATCTTGGCGATGAGGGCTGAGTAGTCGGTGGTGCCGAAGGGCACCTTCTCGTGGAACACCACCTTCAGACCGGCGCGTCGGGCGAAGTCGTCGGCCCCGCGGCCGACGTCGAGCGTGTGCGGCCGGTCCGAGGAGATGATGGTGACGCTGCTGTACTTGGTGGCCCCGCGCTTGTTCAGCGCGCCGATCATGTCGAAGTACGTCTCGGACCAGGGGTAGCCGAGCTCCAACACCCCGGCAAACCACTTGAGGTCCCGCGTGAAGAGGGCCGTGTCGTTGGCCTCGCAGGCCATCATGGGGATGCTCAGCTTTTCCGCCACGGTGGAGGCAGCCATCGTGATGGGGCTGGTCGAGGGCCCGAGGAACACGTGCACCTTGTCCGCCGCGTTGAGCTTCTCGTAGAGCTCCACCGACTTGGGCGGCTTGCTCTCGTCGTCGTAGATGACCAGCTCGATGGGCACCTTCGCGTTGAACTCCTTCAGGAAGATCCCGCCCTCCTCGTTGACAACCTTCGTCCATTCCGTCATGAACTTGAGCATGGGCGGCCCCCACTCCGGGGAGAAGGGCCCGGTCACGGCCAGGGTGGCGCCGATCCGGATCGTGTCGGGGGCCTTGGCCTGGGTGGAGGCCTCCCGGGTCGGCCCCAGTGCGAGGGCGACGGCCACCAGGAGCAGCGCGGGGAGCACGAACCATTTGGCTCTCATAGGGTGTCCCTCCTTGGGAAGAAAAGGCCGAAACGTGCCATGACTCTAGGGGAAAATGGGGGGCCGGTCAAGGGGGCTTTGTGCGGCTAATCGAACGCCGCGATCCCTTCGATCTCGAGCATGCACCCGGCATCGGCGTCGTAGAGGCCCTTGACCTCCACCAGGGTCATGGCCGGGTAGTGCTTGCCGAAATACTCGCGGTACACCTGGCCGATCTCCTTGCTGTGGGCCTTGTAGTTGGCCTTGTCGAGCACGTAGATCGTGAGCTTCACGATGCTGTGGAGCGTGGCGCCCTGGGAGGTCACGAGGGTCTTGATGTTTTCCAGGACCTGGCGGAACTGGGCGACGATGTCGCCCTTGCCGACCACGTTGCCGTCCTTGTCGAAGGCGACTTGGCCGGCCATGAAGAGCATCCGCCCGCCGGTGACGGCGAAGGCGTGGGAGTAGCCGACCGGCTTGACCATGGCGGGGGGATTGACGGGCGTCTTTGGCATTTTGCGCCTCCTAAGATCCATCCAAAATAACCGTTTCGCCGTTGCTGCCTTCGTCCCAGAGCAACTTGACGGCCGCCGCCGCCACCTCAGCCGGCTCGATCAGCCGGCCGCCCGGGTTGATCCGAGCCATGGCCTGAACGGCCTCGTCGAAGGATTTCCCCGTCTTCGCCGCGATGGTGCGCGCGCCATTCCAGGTCAGGTCGGTCGCGACGTAACCCGGGCAGAGGGCGTTCACGGTGACCCCTTTGCCGGCCACTTCCATGGCGAGGGCCCGCGTGAAGCCCACGAGCGCGTGCTTGGAGGTGGCGTAGGCGGTGATGTACGGGGCGCCGTAGAGACCCGCCAGCGAGGCGACGTTGATCACACGCCCCCAGCGCCGCTCGAGCATTCGGGGCAGCACCTCACGGGTGAGCAGAAAGGGGCCCGTTACGTTGACGCTCAGGTGGCGCTCCCAGAGCGCGGGATCGGTCTTCGCGAAGGGCGCCGACTCGGCAATACCCGCGTTATTGACGAGAACGTCTATTGGCCCCAGCGCGTCGCTCACCGCTCTGACGGCGGCGGCGATTGCCTCGGCATCGGTCACGTCGAGGGGCAGGGCCAGCGTCTCCACGCCGAGACGGCGCACCGCCGACACCGTGTCGTCCACCTGGCTCTTTGTCCGCGCGGCGACGGCCACCGCGAGGCCCTCCCGCGCGCACGCGAGCGCGACCTCGCGGCCGATCCCGCGCCCACCGCCCGTGACCAGGGCTACCCGACCTTTAAGGCTCATCGTTTCCTCGAGGAGAAGAGGTGAGGGGCGTTATCTGAACGGGGCCCAGGGGGTTACGCGCTCGGGGGCGATCTTGTAGATGCGGCGGATCTCCCCGGGGAATTTCCAGCCGGGCGGGTACTGATCCCGGCCGAGGTAGCGCCGGGCGAGCTTGTCCAGGTGCTCGTCGGCACCCTCTTCGGTGATCTCCACCACGGGGCCCCGGACGGCCAGGTAGCGGTTCGGATCGTCCGGGTCCGTGATCTCGAGGGCGACGTAGCGCCGCTGCTCCATGTTCCGGTCCTTCAGCCGCCCCTTGGCCGAGTTGATCAGGATGTGACGGCCGTCGTAGTCCACCCAGACTGAGGTGACCTGGGGCGTGCCGTCGGGCATCTGGGTGGCGAGGTGGGCGAAGGTCGGCTTCTGGAAGAGGTCCAGGAACTCCTCGGGGATGGGGCCGGTGGACGGATGCTCCCGGCGCCAGCGGTCGTAGCGCGCGATGAAGGCGGGATCCTTCTGCTTGAGCCGGTTGTAGCCGACTCGCTTGCTCCGCGTCATCAAGCGGTAGGCAAAGGGTACCGGCTCCAGGTGCAGATGTTCGCCGACGTGCTCCAGCCAGGTGAGGCTCTCGTAGGCGGCCTGCTGGAACTCGTCCACGATCGGTTTGCGCACCCGCTCGAACGCCTGCAGCGCCTCGTCCACCGTCCCCTGCTCGGCGAAGCACCCGGCCAGGGCGATGGCGTCCTCGAGCGCGAGCTTCGTCCCGGAGCCGATGGAGAAGTGCGCGGTGTGCAGCGCGTCGCCCAGGAGCACCACGTTCCGGTGGCGCCAGCGCTTATTCTTCACGAGGGGGAAGTTGAACCACTTGACGAAGTTGTTGGAGAGCAGGGGCCGCCCCTGGAGGTCCTCCTTGAAGACCTCGGCCAGATAGGCGCAGGTCTCCTCGGGCTGAAGCCTGTCGAAGCCGGCGTGCAGCCACGTTTCCGGGGGACATTCCACGATGAAGGTGCTCATGGTGGGGCTGAAGCGGTAGGAGTGGGTGATGAAGAGCCCGGCGTCGGCTTGCCGGAAGGTCATCGTCAGGCCGTCGAAAGGCTGCTCAGTGCCAAGCCAGATGTACTTGTTCTGGCGGAGGTCCACCGAGGGGAGGAAGAAGTCGGCGTAGGTCCGCCTGACGAGGCTGTTGGCGCCATCCGCCCCCACGAGGAGGTCCGACGCGCCGAGCTCCGACAGGTCGCCCACCGTGGTCCGGAAGCGGATCTCAACGCCGTGCTCCAGGCAGCGCCGGTGGAGGATGTTCAGGAGGGCGAGGCGGGCGATGCCGTAGAAGCGGTTGCCGCCGACGGTGATCCGCTCCCCCTGGTGGACCACGGCCACGTGGTCCCAGGTCTCGCACCGCCGCGTGATCTCGGTGCAGGTGTCGGTGTCGCTGTCCCTCAACACCGCCACCGTCCGCTCGGAGAAGACGATCCCCCAGCCGAAGGTGTCGTTGGGTCCGTCGCGCTCGAGGAGGGTGATGGCGTGCGCGGGGTTCTGCTTCTTCATGAGGAGGGCGAAATAGAGCCCGGCCGGCCCGGCGCCCACGACCGTGATTTTCATTGCACAAGCGATTATACTACTGCCGTTTTCCCGATGGGACGCGCGTTCGAGAAGCTGACGCTTGCCGACGCCGTGGGACGCTTGCGCCTAGGCCAAAGGGTTCTCCTTCCGCCGGGCAGCGCCGAGCCGACGGCCTTCATCGAGGAACTCTGCCGGCAGGCGGAGCGTCTCGCGCCGCTCACCCTGATGGGCGGGCTCCTCCTCGGCGACTATCCGTTCCTCAAGCCGGAGCATGCGCGCCACTTCCAGTGGGTCACCTGGCAGCTGATGCCGCCGGCGGTCTCGGCGTGGGAGCGCGGCCGGGTCCGATTCGTCCCGGCGCGCTACTTCGACGCGGTGAGGCTCTTTGGCCGGGGCGGGCCCTGGGCGCCGGACGCGGTGATCGTGCACGCGACGCCTCCCGACCGCCACGGCTACCTGAGCCTGGGGGTGTCGGTGAGCTACCCGCTCCCCGCGGCCCGCGAGGCGCCGCTCGTGATCGCCCAGGTCAATCCGCGGATGCCGCGGACGCTCGGCAACGCCTTCCTTCACCGCTCCCAGATCGACTGCTGGGCCGAGGCCGATTCGCCGCTGGTGGAGTACCCACCCAGCCCCCTGGGGTCCGTGGAGCGGGAGATCGCGGCCCGGGTGGCCCGGCTGATCCCCGACGGCGCGACAATCCAGCTCGGCATCGGCTCGATCCCCCAGGCCATCATGGAGGCCCTCGGCGATAAGCGGGCCCTCGGCGTCCACTCGCTCCTGGTGGACCACATGCTGCCGCTGATCGAGAAGGGCGTGATCACCAACACGCGCATCGGCGAGGTGATGGGCACGCGGGCCCTCTTCGACTTCGTCCACGACAATCCGCTCGTCCGCATGGAGCCCTCGGATATCGTCCACGACCCCCAGGTGGTGGGACGGATCCAGGACTTCATCTCGATCAACTCGGCGCTCGAGGTGGATCTCTCGGGCCAGGTGAACGCCGAAAGCGTGGGGGCGCGCCAGCTGGCGGGGATCGGGGGGCAGTTCGATTTCGTCCTCGGCGCCTCGCGCGCCCCCGGGGGCGCCTCGATCATCGCCCTGCCCTCAACGGGGAAGGGCGGCGCCGTATCCCGGATCGTGGCGCGTCTCGGCGACGGTGCCGCCGTGACGACCCCGCGCTATCTGGCGGACTGGGTCGTGACGGAGCACGGCGAGGCCCGGCTGACGGGCCTGAGCGTTGCCGAGCGCGCGCGGGCCCTCCTGGGACTCGCGGATCCGAAGTTTCGCGACGAGCTGGAGCGAAGCCTGGCTACTTCTTGAGGGCGTGGATCTTCTCGGAGATCTCTTGGTCGGTGGGGAAACGATGCGTCTCCCGGTTGTCGTACACGAGCTTGCCGTTGATGGCGACGGTGAAGATGCCGCTGTGGCCCTCTTTGAGGCTGGCGGTGATGCCGAACTCTTTCTTGATGGCGGCCTGCAGACCGGAGGCCTGGGGGAGGTAGTTTCACTCTCCGCAGTACGTGATCAGGATGTCCATCCGATCCTCCTTGAAGTGATGACTGCGCCTTTATCATACGGGTCCTCTGAGGACCTGTCAAACCTTTGACATGGCCATCCGGCTCCTGATCGACACCGATCCGGGGATTGACGACGCCCTCGCGCTGCTCCTGGCGTTCCGGTCCCCGGAGTGCTCGGTGGAGGCCATCACCACCGTCGCCGGCAACGTCGGCGTGGAGCGGAGCACGCTGAACGCGTTCAGAATTCTGGAGGCGGCGAAGCCTTCGCGCGCGCCGGTCGTCGGGCGCGGGGCCGACAAGCCCCTCGCGCGCTCTCTCGTGTCCGCCCCCCACGTTCACGGCGACGACGGGTTGGGCAATCTGGGCGAGCTGCGCGAGGCCGACGGGAGCCTCCGCTATCCGAAGCCGCGCCTCGCCCTGTCGCCCCTCGACGGCCCGGGCCTGATCCTCGATACCATCGACCGCTTTCCGGCGGAACTCGTTCTGGTGGCCCTCGGGCCGCTGACCAACGTCGCCCTGGCGCTCCAGCGGGATGCCCGGCGGATGGCGCTGCTGCGGCGGGTCGTGATCATGGGTGGGGCGGTCGGGGTGCCGGGAAACGTCACGCCGGCGGCCGAGTTCAATTTCTACGTGGATCCCGAGGCGGCGGCCCAAGTGCTGGCCTCCGGGCTGCCCGTCGAGCTCGTCCCGCTTGACGTCACCCAGAGCGCCATCCTTCCGCGCAGCGTCCTCGAGCAGCGGCTCGCCATGTGTCCGGATCCGCTCGCCCGGTTCATCACCGACATGACCCAGCGCGGATTTCAGTTCGCCGAGGAGATCGGCGAGGGAGGGATCACCCTCCACGATCCCGTGGCGCTGGGGATCGCGCTGGCGCCATCCCTGACCCACTTCGAATCGCTCCACGTGGCTGTGGAGTGCGAGGGGGCGCTGACGCGCGGGGTGTCGGTGGCCGACCGGCGCGCCATTCCGGTGGGGCGCAAGGCGCCCGCCACCTGCCGGGTGGCGCGCTGGCTGCGGACGGACGCGTTCCTCGACCTCTTCCTCAATCGGCTATGCCCCGCGTCCTCGTAATCGGCTCAGCGAACGTGGACTTCACCGTCACCGTGTCCCGGCTGCCGCGGGAAGGGGAGACGGTGTCGGGCGGGCGGCTTCACGTCGGCCACGGCGGCAAGGGGGCGAATCAGGCCGTCGCCGCGCGGCGCCTGGGCGCCGAGGTGCGCTTCATCGGCTGCGTGGGGGCGGACCCGTTCGGCGACGAGATCGCCGCGCGCCTGGCCGCCCAGGGCATCGCCACCGACGGCCTCCACCGCTCAGCCGAGGCGGCGACGGGGACGGCGTTGATCATCGTGGATAGCGAGGGGCGGAACCAGATCGCCGTGGCGCCGGGGGCTAACCGGGCCCTCACACCTGAGATGGTGGAGAAGCGCGAACTGGAGTTCGAGTGGGCGGAGGTGCTGCTGATTCAGCTGGAGACGGCGCTCCCGACGGTGGCGTGGGCGCTTGGGGCCGCGCGGCGGCGCAACGTCCTGACGATCCTCAACCCGGCGCCGGCCCAGCCGCTGCCGGACGACGTGTATCCGCTGGTAGATTACCTCACGCCCAACGCGGGAGAGGCAGCCTTGCTCTCAGG
>JACPCF010000026.1 GCA_016179965.1 Candidatus Rokuibacteriota bacterium
CCTCCACCGTCAGGGCGCGGAGGTCCTCCGGCTCGAGGTCGTGGACATCGGCTTTTCCGCAGGCCCGGGCCAGCATCTGAATCTCCAGGGTCATGGCGTGGAGGAAGTTAGCGACCCGCTGCGCCGCCTCGTCGATCGGGAGGCGCTTCATCAACTCCGGGTCCTGGGTGGTGATCCCGACCGGGCAGCGGCCGGTGTGGCAGTGGTGGCAGGCGTAGGGCTCGGCGCCGAGCTTCCGATAGTCCTCCACGTAGAGGGGCCGGTTGCAGTTGAGGGCGATCAGGGCCGCCGTGCCGATGTACACCGCATCCGCTCCCAGGGCCAGAGCCTTCGCGGCATCGGTCCCATTCCGGATCCCCCCGGCGATGATGAGCTGGACTTCACCGTAAAGACCCATCTCCTCCAGGGCCCGCCGTGCCTCGGAGACCGCGGCGAGGGTGGGGATCCCGGTGTGGTCCTGGAGGAGTTCGGGGGAGGCGCCGGTGCCCCCCTCCATCCCGTCCACCACGATCACGTCGGCCCCGGCTTTCGCGGCGAGCTTCACATCGTCGTACACGCGCGTGGCGCCCATCTTCACGAAGATGGGGACCCGCCAGTCCGTGGCCTCGCGGAGCTCCTCGATTTTGATGATCAGGTCGTCGGGGCCAAGCCAGTCGGGGTGGCGAGCCGGGCTTCGCTGGTCCACGCCCTCCGGCAGGTCCCGGATCCGCGCGATCTCGGCTGAGACCTTGGAGCCCAGCAACACGCCCCCGGTACCCGGCTTGGCTCCCTGCCCCACGGTGAGCTCGACCCCATCGGCCACCTTCAGGTGATGGACGTTCATGCCGTAGCGGCTCGGGAGGACCTCGTAGATGAGGATCTTTGAATGCTCGCGTTCTGCCGGTAACATGCCGCCGTCACCCGTCGTGGTGGAAGTCCCCACCGCCGTCGCGCCCTGGGCCAGGGCCACCTTCGCGTTATAGGAGAGGGCGCCGTAGCTCATCCCCGTGATCATCACGGGGATCTCAAGCTCGATGGGACGCGCGGCGTAGCGGGTGCCCAGGACGGTCCTGGTGCTGCACTTCTCCCGGTACCCTTCCAGCGGGATGCGGGTGAGCGTACAGGGCAGGAAGGTGAGGTCGTCAAAGGACGGGAGGGGACGACTCCGCAAGGTCCCGAACCCCCGGATCCGGTAGCGCCCAAGCTCCGCCTTGACCTGGATGTCCTCGATGACGTCGGGCGAGAAGATCCCGCTGGGCCGCAGAACCCGATCGGCGCTCACAGGGCTTCCTTCCATAGCTCAAAATCCTTCTTGTCGAAGTTCCAGAGCTTGCGGCCCGCCACGACCTTCTGGAGGGTCCGGGGGACCGAGAGGTCGAAGCGGCTCAGCGTGGCGCTGACAGCTGCCAGATCCCCGGGGCTCGGCTCGTGGACCACGGCGTCGTTCCCGAGCTCCGCGATCCGCCCGGCGACGAAGATTTCCGCTTCGTACATAGAGTCGGCTAAAGCCTCGTCAGCATCGCCGAGGATGACGATGGTCCCCTTCTGCGCCATGAAGCCGGTCATGTAGCCGGCGTTCCCCTCGATGATAAGGCAGCCGCCCTTCATCGAGATCCCGGCACGGGCGGCGGCGTCGCCCCTGATGACCACTGTCCCACCGCGAATGGAGGCGGCCGCACCATTCCCAGCGTTGCCGTCCACGACCACGGTGCCGGCCATCATGCACTCGGCCAGCCCCCATCCCGCCGAGCCCCGGATCTCCACCGTGGGGCCGCCGATCATCCCGGCGCAGTAATACCCCACGCTCCCCTCGATGATGATCCGCACCGGCCGGAGAATTGCTACTGCCAGGTTGTGCCGAGCCCTGGGGTTGAGGAGCGTGATCTCTTTTTCTCCGGCCTCGATCACCCGGTGGATCTCTCGGTTGATCTCGCGGGTTGTCTTCCCCTCGCAGTCTACGGTCTGCAAGGTCAGTCCTCAGGCGGCCTGGCGCCCGCCGCCCCGGGGCAGGAACCAGGCCTGGACCTGCCGATTCGAGGGCTCCCAGGTCTCAAGCGTGCCCTCGAAGGTGGTCCTGATGGCGACTTCCTCGTTCGCCAGGGCGACGAACTCCTCTGATTCCGTGACGATCAGAGGCTTGAGGCAGAAGGGGTCCTTGGCGTAGCCAAAGGCCTCCGCGGTGGCGGCCAGATAGGAAAAGCTGCCGTCCAGGTCTCTCACAGAGGCCCGGAGGGCTTCGTCGAACGGGAGGCCCTGGGCCATCCGGTCGGCCAGGTAGATGCCGATGACCTCAGAGTCGTTGTCCGTGTAAAAGCGGATGCCCCGCTGCTCGTAGCGCCGGCGCAGCTTGTGGTAGTTGGTGATGTGGCCGTTGTGGACGATGGCGAGGTCGAGAGTGCCATGAGCCCAGAAGGGCTGCGAGTGGGAGAGGTCCACCCGGCTCTCGGTGGAGAGGCGCGTGTGGCCGATCCCGTGGCTCCCGGTGAAGGCCGAGAGCCCGAAGGTGGTCTCCAGGTTGGCGGGGCTGCCTAACTCTTTCACGATTTCCAGGCGGTGTCCCACGCTCACGACCTCCACCTCCGGGTGGACCGTCTCCAGGGCCAACTCGAAGGCGCGAACTTCTCTGAGCGCCTCTAGCACGAGACGGAGGTAGTGGCCCTGGACGTCCGTTGCCAACACCCGGGTGAGCTGCCGAGCCCGTTCGCTCACCTCCGCCGCCCGGGGACCGAGGTCGCCCCGCTCGCCCAGCTTGACCCGCACCACGAGTCCCTCTGGGTCGGCGTAGAGCGCCGCGCCCGCTGAATCCGGGCCCCGCCGCCCCAACGTGGTGAGCAGCGAGAGGACGATCTTCCCGACCGGCCCCACCCCATCCGGGCGCTTGTCAAAGAAGCCGACGATGCCGCACATGGACACACTCCCCCGCGTTCGAATCCTTGTCGGTCGGGTCCCACTTGTCAAGGGTCTTTTCGCACAGCCCTCAGATCTTTGACAGGGGACCGGAGGGGGCGTCCGGCCGTGCTATCCTAGAGCGGGCGAGGAGGGAAATATGGCAGGAGAAGACCGGCGGTATTTCGACGAGATCGAGGTGGGGGAGGAGTACGTCTCGCCCGGGCGGACGGTCACCGAGGCGGACATCGTGATCTTCGCCGGCCTGTCCGGCGACTACAACGTCCTCCACACCGACGCCGAGTTCATGAAGAGCTCCATCTTCGGGGAGCGGATCGCCCACGGCCTGCTCGGGCTGGCCATCCAGTCGGGCCTCCTGACGCGCGGCATGCGCCCCTTCGCGACGATCGCGTTCCTCGGCCTCCGGTGGAAGTTCAAGGGCCCCATCAAGATCGGCGACACCATCACGGTCCGGGCCAAGGTGATGGACAAGCGCGAGACCTCGAAGAAGGACCGGGGAATCATCACGCTCCAGCGCCAGGTCCTGAACCAGAAGGGCGAGGTGGTCCAGGAAGGGGAGACCGACCTCATGGTGGAGCGCCGGAGTTCCTGATCCCGGTGTTTTACTTCGAGGATGTGGTGGTGGGCGATCCGCTGGAGACGCCGGGGCGCACGCTCACCGAGGCCGACATCGTCCAGTACGTGGGGCTCACGGGGGAATGGGAACCTCCGACGACTGACGAGGTGGCGGCGAGCCGAACCGAGACTGGCGGCCGTGTGATCCCGGACCTCCTCCCGCTCTGCATGTCTTCCGGCCTCGGCTGGCGGGTGCCCCAGCCGCCGCTCGCCGTCCTGGCCTTCATGGGCTTCGAGTGGAAGTTGACGGCGGCGTGGTGGTGGAGGAGCGGGAGATCCTGAACCAGCGCGGGGAGGTCGTGCAGTCCGGGCGCCTGACGGTGCTCGTGGCGAAGCGACCGCCGAAGTGATAGGCTGAGCGCGCGAGACCCGCGCATGGGGGGTCTCCCATGGCAGCCGCTCCCCGTGTCCTGATCCTTACCGCTAGCTACGGCTGGGGACACCACCGCGTCGCCCAGGTGCTCGCGGCTGCGTTCAGGCGGGCGGCCGCCGAGCCGACGGTCGTTGACCACTTCCGGGAGCTGGTCCACCCCGCCTTCGACACCGCCAGCCGGGCTCTCTATTACTGGGTCCTCCGCAATGCCTCCCCCCTCTGGGGTGTCGCCTACTGGCTGGGCGACCAGATCCCCACATCCTCCCGGCTCCTGCTGGGGGTCAACAGGCTCGGGACCGGGAAGCTCAAGAGGCTTCTCGACGCCACCTCTCCCGATCTGGTCGTGACGGTCCACGCGACGCCCGCCGCGGCGCTCTGCGAGCTCCGGAGGCGCGGCCGGAGCCGGGTCTTCCATGCCACGGTCTTCACCGATTTCGTCGCCCATACCCAGTGGATCTTCGAGCAAGTGGATCGCTATTTCGTCCCCGCAGAGGAGATCGCCAACGACGTTTTCGCCCACGGGATCTCCCGAGATCGCGTGGTCGTTTCCGGGGTGCCGGTGGACGAGGAGTTCACGCGCCCCCTCGACAAGTCGGCCGCCCGGCTGGCCCTCGGACTCTCCGCGCGGCTTCCCGTCTTCTTGCTGATGGGGGGCGGGCAGGGAAGCCTGGGAGGGGTTGAGGGGGCGGTTCGGGTGCTCCGGGAGATGGATCGCTCCTTCCAGGCCCTGGTGGTGGCGGGGCGCGGCGAGGGGTTTGCGGAGCGGCTTCGTCACCTCTGCCGCGGGCGCGAGGGGCAGTTCCGCGTCTTCGGCTACACGGAGTCGGTGCGGCAGTTCATGGCCGCGGCCGACCTGCTCGTGACGAAGGCGGGCGGGGTGACGCTGGCGGAAGCCATGGCGGCCGAACTCCCCATGGTCTTTTTCGGCTCCCTTCCCGGACAGGAATCGAGGAACGAGCGGTTCGCCACGGCCGTCGGGGTCACGCTGGTCGCCAAGTCCCGGGCCGAGCTCCGCGAGGCGATCTTCCGGCCGTTCGACGACCCGTCCGTGCTCCGGAGCCTCCGGGAGAACATCCGGCGCGTGCGCCAGCCGCTCGCCGCCGACCTCGTGGTGGAATCGCTCCTGGGAAAGCCCGCGCGGCTGAGGGAGGCCGCGTCGTGAGGCAGCTTCCTCTCTGGCTGCTCCCGGGCGCCCTCTGGGTCGGCTACGCCGCGGGCGCCCACGTCTTCACCCTGACGGCGATCCGCCGGGGACCGCGGGGCGCCCACCGCGTCGCCCTGACCTTCGATGATGGTCCCGACCCGGTGAACACCCCGAAGGTGCTCGACCTCCTGGGCGACGCCGGCGCGCGGGCTACCTTCTTCGTCGTTGGCGAGCGCGCCGCGAGCGCTCCGGACGTCGTTCGCGAGATGGTCGCCCGGGGGCACGAGGTCGGGAACCACACCTGGTCTCACGCCAACCTGTGGTTCTGCGGCCCGCGGAGGACCGAGCGAGAGATCGCGCGCGCTCACGAAGCGATCGCCGAGCTGACCGGCCGTCCGCCGCGGTTCTTCCGCCCGCCCTGGGGCATGGTGAACCTGGCCGTCTTCCCGACGCTCAGGAGGCTCGGGACCCCGTGCGTGCTATGGTCCCTTCAGCCCGAGGGCCTCAGGCCGGTTGCGCCACAGGAGATGGCTTCGCGGGTTCTCCGCGGGATCGAGCCGGGGGCGATCGTGGATCTCCACGACGCCGAAGGGGTGCCGGGCGCGCCGGGGAGGCTGCTCGAAGCGTTGCCGCCGATGCTCGAGGGGCTCAGCGCCGCCGGCTACGCGTGCGTGCCCCTCGGCGAGCTCCTCTCCCCGGCGTAGCGCCGGATCAGCTCGTCCCGGGAAATCCAGATCCGCCGGGCTTCGCCGAAGCGGAAGCGACCCGGCCGCCGCCTTCCCAGGGGATGGAACCGCGTGATGAGGGAGCGCTGGTAGGCCGCCACCACCCGGGCTCCGAACCGGCTCAGGAGGGGACGGATCTCGAAGCCCATCAGGTCGGTCACCTCGTGGAAGATCGTCGTGGCGGTGAACGCCCGGACCCCGTCGTAGCGCGGCGCCGCCAGCGCCTGCTCGGCCAGGGCCTCCAGGGAGGCGTGAAACGCCCGCCGAGAGGCCAGGCCGGCCCAGCGGGACCGCCTGCCGCCGTCGTGAAGGGCCGCCATCCGCTCGTTGTCGAGGTGGAAGTCTCCGATCCGGTCTCCCGGCCGAATCAGGGTGCCGTCCTTCAGGGTCAACGGCCGCCCGCGGTGGCGCGCGACCCGGACGCGCAGGACCGGGCCTACCGCGGCGTCCGGGGTCGAGAGCCCGTGGAGCCACCGGTAGAGGAAA
This sequence comes from Candidatus Rokuibacteriota bacterium, assembly GCA_016179965.1. Taxonomy (GTDB): domain Bacteria; phylum Methylomirabilota; class Methylomirabilia; order Rokubacteriales; family CSP1-6; genus CSP1-6. The sequence continues at coordinate 6,230 of JACPCF010000026.1, forward strand.
TCGTACCCGCGTAGGATGGGGCGGAGCACGCCCCCACTCTCCCACGCCCGCTGGAAGTCGGTCAAGGCATGGGCTAGAATCAGGCCACCCAAAGGAGGCCTCCTATGACTTTCGATCCCCGCCACAAAAGCCGCACGCTCCTCGAGGGACCCGACCGCGCGGGCGCCAGGTCCATGATGAAGGCCGTTGGCTTCACCGACGAGGACCTGTCGCGCCCGCTGGTCGGCGTCGCCCACTGCTGGATCGAGGTGACCCCGTGCAACTTCAACCACCGGAAGCTGGCCGAAAAGGTGAAGGAGGGGGTCCGCGCCGCGGGCGGGACGCCCATCGAGTTCAACACGATCACCGTCACCGACGGGATCGCCATGGGGACGGAGGGGATGAAGGCCTCCCTGATCAGCCGGGAGAACGTGGCCGACGCTGTGGAGCTGGTCGCCCGCGGCCACCTCTTCGACGCGGTGGTCGGCATCTCCGGGTGCGACAAGACGATCCCAGCGATGGTCATGGCGCTGGCGCGACTCAACCTCCCCGGCCTCATGCTCTACGGCGGATCCATCATGTACGGGGAGTATCAGGGGCGTCGCCTCACGATCCAGGATGTCTTCGAGGCGGTGGGAGCGTTCAACTCGGGGAAGATGAGCGCGGCCGAGCTCAAGGAGATCGAGAACCGCGCCTGCCCGGGGGCGGGGGCCTGCGGCGGCCAGTTCACCGCCAATACCATGTCCACCGCCTTCGAGATGCTCGGGGTCTCGCCCATGGGGTTCAACGGCGTCCCGGCCATGGATTCCTCCAAGGAAGAGGTGGCATTCCAATGCGGGCGCCTGGTCCTGGATCTCCTCCGGAAGGGGGTGACCCCGCGGCAGATCATCACGCGGAAGGCCCTGGAGAACGCCATCGCAGGGGTGATGGCCACGGGGGGCTCGACCAACGCCGTGCTGCACCTCCTGGCGGTGGCGCGGGAGGCCGGGGTCAGGCTCTCCATCGACGACTTCGACCGCATCTCGCGCAAGACCCCGCTGCTGGCCGACCTCAAGCCGTGGGGGCGGTTCACCGCGCCGGAGATGTACAAGGCCGGTGGGATGGCGGTGGTGGCCAAGGGGGCAGGCCCGGACGAGTCACAGCGGGCGCGCGCGCGTCTTCGACCGGGAGGAGGACGCTTTCGCGGCCGTGAAGAAAGGAAAGGTCAGGGCCGGCGACGTGATCGTGATCCGCTACGAAGGGCCCAGGGGCGGCCCCGGCATGCGCGAGATGCTGGCGGTGACGGGTGCGCTCCAGGGAGCGGGGCTGGGGGATTCCGTGGCCCTGATAACCGACGGGCGGTTCTCCGGAGCCACGCACGGGTTCATGCATCGCGGCCCTCAAGAGCGGGGACACGATCGTCATCGACATCAAACGACGTCGGCTCGACGTCGAGCTTTCCCAGGCCGAGCTGAAGAAGCGTCTGCGCGCCTGGAAGCCGCCCAAGCCCCGGTACGTGACCGGTGCCTTGGCCAAGTACGCGCGCCTGGTCTCCTCGGCCTCGGAGGGCGCGGTCACCAGCTGAGGCGGGATGGTCAGCCCGAAGTTCCTCGTCCTCCTCGAGGAGGAAGACCTCAAAGACAAGGTGGTGCTGGATGTCGGCTGCGGGGCGGGCCAGCTCGCCTTTCTCCTGGCTCCGCGGTGCCGGAGCGTGATGGGAATAGACCGCGACAGGGCCGCTATGATCGTCGCCTACCTCTGCATGTCCGACGCCATCATCGCCCGCGCGGGCCGGGCCCTGGCGCCGGGCGAGTGCCTGGCCTTCGTCTGCTTCCACGTGGATCAGTGGCGGGAGACGGGGAGGCCCTCGCGCTTCGCCTACGACGAGGCACGGCTGGCGGCGGTCCTGCGGGGGAGCGGGTTTCACCCGGAGCACCTCGAGGTGGACCGGGAGGTGACCCGCTTCGACACCGTCGAGGAAGGGCTCGCCGCGGCGGTGGGGCTCGAGGACAAGTGGAAGACGGACGGGCGCTGGCTCCGCTACATGGAGTTCCTGGAGCAGGGGGGCCGCACGCTGACGCGGAGCCATCTCATCGTCAAGGCACGCCGTCAATGAGACTCCCTGTGTCAACCGTCACCCAGCCACTGCATGAGTCCGCGCTTGCTCGAGCGCCGGCTTTGCCGGCGCACGCTACGGGGGGAGGGTTCGGAAGGGGGGCGGAGCCCCCCTCCGAGGAAAAATGACGCTCGCCCGCACCGCGCTCACCCAGGCGATCAAAGAGCGGGCGCTGGCCCTCGGGTTCGACCGCGTGGCTGTGGGCCCGGCGGACCCCCCCGATCACGCTGCGGCGTTCGACGCGTGGCTCGAGGCCGGCTACGCGGGCACGATGGACTACCTCGAGCGTGGGAGAACCGAGCGGCTCGACCCCCGTCGTCTCCTCCCGGGAGCCCGGTCGGTGGTGGCCGTCGCGCTGAACTACTACCAGGGAGAGCCACCGGACGGGGACGCGTGGGCCCCCGTGGCGCGGTACGCGTGGGGCCGCGACTATCACGACATCATGCCGCCGCCGCTCCAGCGGCTCTGCGAGTTTATCCGCGAGGCCGCTGGGCCTTCCGTGCGTAGCCGCGCCGCCGTGGACACGAGCGCCGTTCTCGAGCGCGACCTGGCGGCGCGCGCCGGGCTCGGCTGGGTGGGAAAGAACACCAACCTCCTTCATCCCGAGCTGGGCTCGTGGTTCTTCATCGGGATCGTTCTGACGACGGCGGATCTGGACGGCGACGAGCCCCTCCCCGACCGGTGCGGGACGTGCCGGGCCTGCCTGGACGTCTGCCCGACCGAGGCGTTCGTGGCCCCTTATGTGTTAGATGCCCGTCGCTGCATCTCGTATCTCACGATCGAGCACCGGGGAGCGATCCCCGAGACCCTGCGGGAGCCGATGGGGGAGTGGGTGTTCGGGTGCGATCTCTGCCAGACGGTCTGCCCCTGGAACCGGAAAGCCCCCGTGACGAGCGAAGCCGCCCTGATGCCGGAGGCGGAGCCGCTCTCGCTTCCGTCGCTGCTCGGGATGACCCAGGCAGAGTTCAGGGCGCGCTTCCGCGGAACGCCCCTCACGAGGCCCAAGCGCCGCGGGCTGCTGAGGAACGCCGCCGTGGCCCTCGGTAACCGAAAAGACCCCGCGGCGGTCCCGGCGCTGACCCGGGCCCTGTCGGACCCCGAGCCGCTCGTCCGCGAGCACGCCGCCTGGGCGCTCGCCCGGATCGCCAATGATTGATCCGACCTACGACGCCCTGGTGGTCGTGGATGTCCAGAACGATTTCTGCCCGGGCGGATCGCTGGCCGTCCCCGATGGGGACCGCGTGGTGCCGGTCCTCAACCGCTACATCGAGCGCTTCCGGAAGCTCAACGCCTCCATTTATGCCTCGCGCGACTGGCACCCGCCGGTGACCAAGCACTTCCAGGCCTACGGCGGGGTGTGGCCGCCCCACTGCGTCGAGGGAACGAAAGGCGCGGAGTTCCACCCCGACCTGGCTTTGACGCCCGAAACGGTCATGGTGTCCAAAGGGATGGATCCGGAGCAGGACGCGTATTCCTGCTTTCAGGCCCAAGACGCGGAAGGATGCGACTTTGCTGTGAGTCTCGGCGAGAGGGGCATCCAGCGCCTGTTTATCGGCGGCCTCGCCACCGACTACTGCGTGAAGTCCACCGTCCTCGACGCGCTTCACGAGGGATTCCAGGTGGTCGTCCTCCAGGACGCGATCGGCGCCGTGGACGTCAAGCCCGGCGACGGTGAGCGGGCCATCGAGGAGATGCGCGCCGCCGGCGCCACCTTCGCGACCCTCGACGACCTCTGATGCTCCAGCTCAAGCGGCTGGATCACTTCGGGGTGGACGTCGCCGACCTCGACCGGGCCGAGCGCTTCTACACCGGGCTCCTCGGCATGAGCGTCCAGATGCGCCTGCCCGACCAGGTGCTGCTCCGCTACGGCGACGGGAGCTGCGCGCTCTTCTGGAAGCCCGGCCGCGCGCCGGGCGGCCTCGAGCAGATCGAGAACCCCCTGGGCAAGAGCCATCACGCCTTCGAGGTCTCCTACGAGGACCTCCGCCGCGCTCTCGACCTGTTCAAGGCAGAGGGCATCCCTCATCACGCCCCCATTGATTGGGGCGACCACGACTGCCTCTACTTCCTGGACCCCGACGGCAATCTGCTCGAGCTCGTCGGCTACCGCCGCGCCGCGGCCCGGTGACGGCTCCCCTCTCGGCGTTCGGCCTGCCGTCTCCCGTTCCCGTCTGGGAGGCGCTCTTCCTGACGGTCCTCTCGTACGGCGTTGGCGTGCTCGGCGGTCACCCATGGCCACGCTCGATGCCAAGTCCCAGACCAGGGGATCATGGCGGCGGTCGAGGGGCTGGCCATTGCGCGAGTCCTCCGCTGACTTCTTCCATCCCTTGACACCCGCGCCGGCCCGGCCTGACAATAGCGCGGGCTTCCGCTCCTTGCTCTTGTATGTTCACCAGCGATCGTATCGCGGGCTCAGCGCTCGTTCTCCTGGCGGTGGTCACCGCCTGGGAGACGCGCCGCCTTCCGCTCGGCACGCTCCACAACCCGGGTCCCGCCTACATGCCGCTCCTCCTCGCCCTCATCCTCGGCTCACTGGGGCTGGTCGTGGCCCTCCGGGGAGGAGGGTCGCCGGCGCTGGGCGCGCTCCGCTGGCCCGAGGCCGGTCACGCGGTGGCGATCCTCGCTGGTTGCGCCTTCGCCGCCCTCACCCTGGAACGGCTGGGCTACCGGCTGACGGTCTTCGTCGTCCTGGCATTCCTGCTCGGTTTCGTGGAACGGAAGCGCCCGGCCGTCGTGGCCGCCGTGGCGCTCGGCCTCTCGTTCAGCTCGTACTTCCTCTTTTCCAACCTCCTCAGAGTCCCGCTTCCACGCGGCCCCTGGGGTCTCTAGTGGTCGAGACGCTCCAGAACCTCCACCTCGGCTTTTCGATCGCGCTCACGCCGTCGGTGCTCCTCTACGCCTTCGCCGGCTGCGTGATCGGCACCCTCGTCGGCATGCTGCCGGGGGTCGGCCCACTCGCGGGGATCAGCCTGCTCCTGCCCGCCACGTTCGGCCTCAACGCGACCACCGCGATCGTGCTCCTGGCCGGGATCTATTACGGCGCCATGTACGGGGGCTCCACGACCTCCATCCTGATGCGGATTCCGGGCGAGGCGGCCTCGGTGATGACCTGCATCGATGGCTACGAGATGACGAAGAAGGGGCGGGCCGGTCCCGCCCTCGCCATCGCGGCGGTCGGCTCGTACATTGCGGGGACGCTGAGCGTGGTCGGGCTGATGTTCCTGGCTCCGCCGCTCGCGTCCTTCGCGCTTCGCTTCGGCCCGCCGGAGTACTCCGCGCTCCTGATCCTCGGGCTGCTTGTCCTGGCGTACATGAGCAGCGGTTCCATGCCGAAGGCGCTGGTGATGGCGGCCCTGGGGCTCCTCCTTGGGATGATCGGCATCGACACGATGACGGGGTTCTTCCGGTTCCACTACGGGCTGGTCGAACTCGGCGACGGGATCGGGGTCGTCCCCGTGGCCGTCGGGCTCTTCGGCATCTCCGAAATCCTGCTGACCGCAGGCCAGCCCGTCCCGCCGGCGGTTCACAAGCCACGGCTGCGGGAGCTCCTTCCGTCGCGCCAGGAATGGCGGGACTCGGCGGCGCCCATCGGCCGGGGGACCATCCTCGGGTTTCTGATCGGGATCATCCCGGGCTCGGCGCACATCATCTCCTCCTTCGTTTCCTACGCGCTGGAGCGGCGGCTTTCGAAGCGACCCGAGCGTTTCGGCCACGGCGCCGTCGAAGGCGTCGCGGGGCCCGAATCGGCGAACAACTCCGCCACCTCCGGCGCCTTCGTCCCGATGCTCGCCCTGGGAGTCCCCTCCGGGCCCATCCCCGCGGTGATGATGGCGGCGATGATGGTCCATGGCATTTCCCCCGGGCCCTTGCTCATCAAGCAACAGCCGGAGCTCTTCTGGGGGTTTATCGCCAGCATGTACGTGGGGAACGTGGTGCTGTTGATCCTGAACCTCCCGCTCGTCGGGCTTTTCGTCAACCTGCTCAGGATCCCGTACCCTTTCCTCTACCCGGCCATCCTGGCCTTCTGCGTCCTCGGCGTGTATGCTGTCAACCAGAGCGTGGTGGATATCTGGATCATGACGGCGATGGGGGCCCTCGGATACCTGCTTCGCAAGTTCGACTTCGAGACCGCGCCCATCGTGCTGGGCCTGGTCCTGGCCCCGATGCTCGAGATGAGCTTCCGGCAGTCGCTGGCCATGTCGTCGGGGAGCTACGCCATCTTTTTCAACCGGCCGATCGCAGCCACCATGCTTTTCGTGGCCGTGGCGCTCATGCTGCTGAGTCTGCGGCCTCTCATCAGCCGGGGAAAGGATTGGCGCCGCAGCGTCGGCCTCGAGGAAAAACGCGCGCTAAGGGAGGAAAATCCATGACGATTCGCCTGTTGATCGCGCTTGTCACGCTGCTGGGGCCGGGGATGGTTCAGGCCCAGGAGACCTACCCCACGCGCCCGATCACCGTCGTCGTGCCATTTCCCCCGGGCGGCATCGCCGATCTCACGGCGCGCCCGCTGGCCCCGGCGCTCGAGCGGGTACTGAAGCAGCCGGTCGTCGTTGCCAATAAGGCGGGCGCCGCCGGAGCGGTGGGGATGCAGTCGGTGGCGATCGCGAAGCCCGACGGCTACACGCTCCTGATCGGCCTCGTCAGCATCTCGATCATCCCCGAGGTGGACGCGCTCTTCGCGCGGACGCCCGCCTACACCCGGGACCAGTTCGTCGGGATCGCCCGCCTGAATGCCGATCCGCCGATCCTTGTGGTCGGCGTCGAGACGCCCTGGAAGAGCGTGAAGGAACTGGTGGACGACCTCAAAAAGCGGCCCGGGGAGGTCACGTACTCGTCCTCCGGAGTGTACGGCGCCTCGCATGTCCCGATGGAAATGTTCCTCCACGCCGCCGGCGGCCTCCGGATGCGTCACCTGCCGACGACGGGGGGCGCCCCGGCCATGACCGCCGTGCTCGGCGGCCATGCCGCGATGTGGGCGTCGCCCCCGGCGGTCGCCTCCCCGCACCTTAAAGCTGGCAAGATCCGCGCCCTTGCGACGTGGGGGGCGACCCGGCTTGCGGCCTTCCCGGATGTCCCGACCATGAAGGAACTGGGTCACGATGTGGAGTACTACCTCTGGGCCGGGTTGTTCGCCCCAAAGGGCGTTCCAACGAGCGTCGTGAAGGCGCTGCGGGACGCGACGCGACAGGCCGTTCAGGATCCCGAATTCAGGAACGCGATGGAGAAGGTCCACACGCCGATTGCCCACCTGGGCGGCGACGAGTTCAGCGCGTGGTGGGAGCGGGATGCCCAGAAGCTCGCGGGCGTCATCAAGCGCATCGGCAGGATCGAGAGCAAGTAAGTTCGAATCCAAAGGAGGAACACCGATGCTGACCCGATGGCTCGCGGCGCTTTTGACGCTCTTCCTCGCCGGGCCCGTGGCGGCCCAGGAACAGTTCCCGGCGCGCCCGATCACCCTGGTCGCGCCGTTCCCCCCGGGCGGGGTGGCCGACCTCACGGCCCGCCCCGTGGCGGCGGCGATGGAGAAGGTTTTGAAGAATCCCGTTGTGGTCGTGAACAAGACGGGGGCGGCCGGCGCGGTGGGGATGTCCTTCGTGGCAAACAGCAAGCCCGACGGCTACACGCTCCTGCTCTCGCTCTCCAGCATCTCGATCATCCCGGAGGCCGACAAGCTCTTCGACCGGAAGCCGGCCTACAGCATGGATCAGCTGCTGCCGATCGCGCTCATCTCGGCCGACCCGACGATCCTCGTGGTCCACGCCGATCGTCCCTGGAAGAGCGTAAAGGAGTTCGTCGAGGACGCCAAGCGCCGTCCCGGGGAGATCCCCTTCTCGTCCTCGGGCATTTACTGGACGCTCCACATGGCCACCGAGATGCTGAGCCAGGCCGCTGGCCTCGGGCCCCGCCGTCGTCCTCCCTCACATAAAGGCCGGCAAGCTGCGGCCGCTGGCGGGGTGGGGGGCGAAGCGGGTCGCGGCGCTCCCTGATCTGCCGACCTTCAAGGAGCTCGGCTACGACATCGAGTTCTACATCTGGGCGGGCGTCTTCGCCCCGACGGGAACGCCGGCGCCCGTGCTCACGACGCTGCGGGAGGCCGTCCGGAAGGCGGTGGAGGAGGCGGACTTCAAGGCGGCCATGGCGAAGATCGAGACCCCCGTCGCCTACATGGACGCTCCCGAATTCCAGAAGTTCTGGGACAAGGACGCCAAGATGCTCGCCGACGCGATCAAGCGCGTCGGGAGGATCGAGGAGAAGAAGTAGGGTACAATACGGGGCATGGCGATCCTGAAGGTGGCGCGGCTCGGCCATCCGGTCCTGCGCAAGGTGGCAGCTCCCGTTCCCCTCTCGGAGATTCGGCTCGCGGAGACCCAGCGGCTGATCGACGACATGATCGAAACGATGCGCGAGTACAGCGGGGCTGGCCTCGCCGCCACCCAGGTCCACACCGGGAAGCAGATCGCGGTGATCGAGGTCCTGTCGAACCCGCGCTACCCCGACGCCCCGCAGATCCCACTGACGGTCATCATCAATCCCACCGTGACCCCCCTGACCGACGTGATGGAGGAGGGGTGGGAAGGGTGTCTCTCGATCCCCGACCTGCGCGGCATGGTGCCGCGCTACACGGAGGTGCGGCTCCAGGCCTACGACCGGGGCGGTGAGCCGATGAATCTGATCGCCAAGGATTTCTTCGCCCGGGTCCTCCAGCACGAGTCCGACCACCTGAACGGCATCGTCTATCTCGATCGGATGAAGGACCTCTCCACGCTGACCCACCTGGCCGAGTGGAGCAAGTACTGGCTGGGGGTCACGGAGCAGGACGATTGAGCGTTCTGGCAGTCTGTAAGGACCTGTTTTTCACCTCGCGCATCGGGCAGACCGGGAAGTTGGTCGGGACCCCCGTCGCGTTCGTCGAGCACCCGGATCAGCTCCCGTCGAAGCTCGCGGACGCCCGGCCCGACCTCGTCATCGTGGACCTCACCACTTCTGGCTGGGACTACGGGGCCCTGTTCGCCGCCCTCGAGCGCCGCGAGCCACGCCCGTCGGTCCTCGGCTTCACGACCCACGTGCTGGCCAAGACCACCCAGTCCTGGCACGGGCGCTGCGATCGGGTGGTGACCAAGGAGACGTTGACCCAGGAGCTGGCCGATATCCTGGCTCACGGGTTGACCGCCCACCCGCGCGCCTGATCGCCGCCGACGGAGCCACCATGACCGCCGAAGAGTTTGTGAAAGAGCTGGACGCGACGAACGGGGAGCTGCTCCGGCGCCTGGCGCCGGAGGACACCCTGCGGCCCGAGGTGGAGGGAGACCTGAACGTCCTCAACCTCCTCAAGGTCGCGCTGAAGAATGAGATCGAGGCCAGCGAGATCGCCGCCCGCTGGATGGTCACCACCGACGATCCGGACGTGAAGCTGGCCTTCGCCCGCCAGGTGGGCGATGAGGCCAAGCACTATCGCCTGGTGGTCGAACGCCTCCGCGAGCTGGGCTTCGACGCCCGGGGCTTCAACCCCCTGGCGAAGGGATACGGCCCCCTCTTTCAGTACCTCGCGACGCTCCGGACCACCGTGGAGCGCGTGGCGGCGGGCCAGTTCACCCGGGAGGCCATCGCGGTGGTGAAGAACCGCCAGTTCATCGAGTTCTGCGAGCGGGCCGGGGACAAGGCCACCGCGACGCTCTACAAGGACGTCATCGAGCCGGACGAGCGCTACCACCACGAGCTCGGCCGCTCGCTCCTCCTCCGCTTCGCCACGACGGCCGAGGCCCAGGAGGAGGCCCGCCGCGCCGCGGCCCGGACCCTCTCGCTGGCCGAGGAGCTCCAGACCGCCGCCCTCAAGACCGCGGGGATCCACCACGCCCCCGGGTGTTAGGGAGGAGATGCGATGGCGAAGATACTGATCGACGCGTCTCACGGCCCCGAGGATCCGACCAAGGCGGTGCTGCCGTTCTTCGTCGCCCGGAACGCCCTCGAGCTCGGCCACGAGGTCACGATCTTCCTCGTGGGCGACGCGACGGGCCTCATCCGGGACAGCGTGATCGACACCGTCGTCGGGGTGGGCCCCGGCGCCTTGAAGGACCACTTCAAGGCGGTCCGGGAGGGAAAGGCCACGATCTTCCTCTGAACGCCCTGCGCCAAGGCCCGTGCGGTCTCCGACAGCGATCTCGCCGGCAAGAACGCGTCCCTGAGCGACGCCAAGACGCTCGTCAAGCTGGCCCTCGACGCGGACGCGAGGTTTTCGTATTAGCGCCGACGACTCACTGGGCGGCTTTGCCCTGGCGGTTCAGCGGCCCGAGCCCGGGATCGATCTGGCGGCTGCCGCGCTGCTGATCGCCCGGGCGGAGTACCCCGACTTGGACGTCGGGGCGTACCTCCGACGGCTGGACGGCCTCGCCGCGGGCGCCAGGGCGGTGCGGTGGGAGCCCGATCCTCTCCGCCGGCTCCACCGCCTGCGCGAGTTCCTCTTTGAGGAGCAGGGGTTCCGGGGAAACAGCGAGGAGTACTACGATCCCCGGAACAGCTTCCTCAACGACGTCCTCGACCGGCGCCTCGGCATCCCGATCACGCTCTCGCTGGTCCTGATCGAGGTCGGGCGGCGGCTCGGGCTGACGATCAACGGCATCGGCCTCCCGGCCCACTTCATTGTAGGATTCCGCGCGGAGGAGGGGTGCCGGGTGCTGCTGGACGCGTTCAACGGCGGGGCCCTCCTCACTCCCGAAGGATGCCAGGAGGTCGTGTCCCGAGCCCTCGGCCGTCCGGTCACCCTTCAGGAGGAACACTTCGCGCCGGTCACCAAGCGGCAGTTCCTCGCGCGCGTGCTGAACAATCTCAAGGTGGTCTACTTCAAGCAGGAGGCGTGGGACAAGGCCTTGAAGGTCTCCCAGCGGCTCCTCGTCCTGGATCCCGACAACCCCTGCGAGATCCGCGACCGCGGCGTCGTTCACGCGAATCTCGGCGACCTCCAGCGGGCCGCGGCGGATTGGGAGACCTACCTCCGGAGCAATCCCGAGTCCCCGGACGCCGAGGCAGTGCGCTCGCGGCTCCGCCGCGTCCGCCAGGCGCTGGCAGCCCTCAACTAGTCGGCCGCTTCCGGTTTCATGGCCACAGCGGACGTCATCGTAGTCGGCGGCGGGGTCATCGGGGGATCCATCGCCTATCACCTGCTGGCGCGCGATCCGCGCCTGAAGGTGATCCTGCTGGAGAAGGAAGCCGAGGTCGGCACCGGCGCCACCTCGAAGGCCACGGGCGGCGTCCGCCACCAGTTCTCTACCGAGACCAACATTCGCCTCACCCAGCTCTCCTATCCCTACTTTGCCGACGCGGAGCGGGTCCTCGGCCGCTCGGTGGATTTCATCCCTCACGGCTATCTCTTCGTGACGACCGAGCCCGGGACCTTCGAGCAGCTCAAGAAGAACGTGGCCCTCCAGCGGCGCCGGGGCGTGCGAAGCCGGCTGATTGACCCACGCGAGATGAAAGCGATGCTCTCTCAGTTGGTGGTGGACGACCTCCTGGGCGGGACCTTTTGCCCCGACGATGGGTCGGCGGATCCCTACGGCCTCCTCCAGGGATTCCTGGCCCTCGCGCGGGAGCGCGGGCTCCGCGTGCTGACGTCTGAGCCCGTGGTATCGGTGAGCCGGGAAGGGGAGCGCGTCGTCGGTGTGGAGACTCCCCGGGACCGGTATCGAGCCCCCGTAGTGGTCAACGCGGCCGGGCCCTACGCGGATCGGGTCGGCGCTCTGGTCGGCGTCGCCATTCCCTCCAAGCCGTATCGCCGCCAGGTCCTGGTGACCGACCCGCTGCCCGACTTCCCCGAGGTCTTCCCGCTGATCGTGGACCTCGACACCGGCTGGTACGTCCACCGCCAGGGAAAGAGCGCGGTGCTGATGGGAGGGACCGACAAGGACGAGCACCCCGGCTACGACACGACGGTGGACTGGGAGGCGTTCGACCTCGTCTTCAAAGCCGCCGGCAAGCGCGTGCCGCCGCTGGCGGACGCCAAGGTGATGCGGGCCTACGCAGGGGTGCGCGACCTGACGCCTGACTATCACGGGATCCTGTGCGCGGCCCGCGATCCCCAGGGCTTTTATATTGCGTGCGGCTTTTCAGGCCACGGCTTCATGCATTCGCCCGCCATCGGGCTCCTGATGGCCGAGCTGATCCTCGACGGCCGGGCCACGAGCATGGACATCGGCGGCCTTTCCCTGGAGCGCTTCAAGGCCGGAACCGTCAGCACCGAAGCCAACATGTTCTAGGCTGAACTACGTGACCCACGACCAGGGCGAGGCGATGGTGATCTCGGAAAGACCAATCTGGTGGATGGTGTGGCGTCGGAGCCGGCCGTCGTGACGCGGGGGAGCCTGTGACGCAGTGGACTATCAGGTTCAGGTAGAAGGGAGCGATCTGATCCTGTGCGTGGCGGCTCCCCCGTCGTTGCGCCTCCAGCCGGGACAGGCGGTCAGCCTGGTCGTGGCGCCCGCCGCGTGCGTCCCGTTGACCGAAGGAGATATGTGAATCATGAAGAGCGAGCTGCTGCTCACGACCGTCGTGGGAAGTTACCCGCAGCCCGACTGGCTGGTCAACCGGGAGAACTTGAAAAACCGGTTACCGCCGCGGGTGAGAGCCCGTGAGATCTGGCGGGTGGAGGAGAGGTTTCTCGAGGCGGCCCAGGACGATGCCACGCTGCTCGCGATTCGGGACATGGAATTGGCGGGCATTGACATCATCACCGACGGCGAGATTCGGCGTGAGAGCTATTCCAACCGGTTTGCGACAGCGCTGGACGGGTTCGACATCGACAACCCCGGCGTGGCGCTGAATCGCACCGGCCACCCGAACCCGGTGCCGCGCGTGGTCGGCCCCGTGCGTCGCAGCCGACCCATCCAGGTGCGTGACGTCGAGTTCGCGCGGCGGAATACCGACCGGCGCCTCAAGATTACGCTTCCGGGGCCTTTCACGATCGCCCAGCAGGCCCAGAACGATTACTATCCAGACGACCAAAGCCTGGCGATGGACATCGCCGCGGCGGTCAATGCGGAAATCCGGGACCTGAGGGCCGCCGGCGCCGACGTCGTTCAGCTGGATGAGCCCTATCTGCAAGCCAGGCCGGAGAAGGCGAAAGCCTACGCGCTGGCGGCGATCAACCGGGCGCTGGAAGGGGTGGAAGGCGACACGGCCCTCCACACGTGCTTCGGCTACGCCCACATCGTGAAGAAACGGCTCAGCGGGTATTCGTTCCTGACAGAATTGAACGACTGCCTGGCTCGGCAACTGTCGATCGAAGCGGCCCAGCCCAACCTCGACCTCTCCATTCTCGCGAAGATCGCGAGTAAAACGATTGTGCTCGGTGTGCTGAACCTCGACGACATGGCGGTCGAGACGCCGGAGATCGTTGCCGCGCGAATCCGGAGCGCCCTGAAATTCGTTCCGCCTGACCGATTGATCGTGGCTCCCGACTGTGGGATGAAGTATCTGCCGCGGGAAGTCGCCTTCCGGAAACTCAAGGCGCTGGTGGCGGGCGCCGGGATCGTGCGCGGGGAGCTCCGCCCCACGGCTACGGGCGGGCGCCTCGGAGGCGGGCGATGAGGGTGGCGTCGGCGGGAGGAAAGGGGTAGCGCTCGAACTCTTCCGGCGCCACCCAGGCGAAGGCCTGGCCTTCCTGGGGCGCGATCTCGCCAGCGTGACGGCAGCGGAAGAAGTGAAGCACCACCGTCCGCTCGGGATAGCGCCAGGTGACAGTCTCGATTTTTTCCCCGACGCTGATCTCGACGCCGAGCTCCTCCATGACCTCTCGACGAACGCACTCGGAGAGCGTCTCCCCCGGCCTGACCTTGCCTCCGGGAAACTCCCAGAACCCCTCGAGGTGGCCCGTCACCCGACGGGTGATCAGGTAGCGGCCGTCGGTCTCGATCACCGCCGCCGCCACCTCGACTGTGGGCTGACCGCCCACGGTCATCAGTCCCCCTCACCTTAATCCTCTCCCCAGCGGGGGAGAGGGCAGGGAGAGGGGGTAGGACTTGCAGAAGGCCTTCATGGGGCAGGGGAGGCAGCGCGGATTGCGTGGCATACACCACGTTGCGCCGAAGTCCATGAGAGCCTGGTTGAAGTCGTAGGCTTTCCCTTTCGGGACGAGGGCGGCCGAGAGGTCCCACCAGGCCTTCTGGCCGCGGAGCACTTTTAACCGCCTCGGCCCCAGGAAGACCCGCCCCAGAACCCGGCGCACGTTCGTGTCCAGGATCGGGGCGTCCCGCTTGAAGGCGAAGGAGAGCAGGGCGCCAGCGGTGTAGGGGCCGATGCCTTTGAACTGGCGGAGGGCTCGCTCGTCGTCGGGGAGCCGGCCGTTGTAGCGTGCCACGGTCTCCCGGGCGATCCCGTGGAGGTGGACCGGGCGGGTGTTGTAGCCGAGCGGGTACCAGGTTCGCTTGACCTCTCTGACCGGCGCCCGGGCCAGGGCGTCGAACGTTGGGTACTTCCGAAGGAACTCGTGGTACTTCGGGATCACCCGCTCGACCTGAGTCTGCTGGAGCATGATCTCCGAGACCAGGATGGAATACGGATCGCGCGTCCTCCGCCACGGGAGGTCCCGGCCGTGACGCCGGTACCAGGTGAGGAGCCGCCGCTGGAAGCGCCGTCGGAGTCGCTCGTCAGTCACTCCATTTCCCTGAAGCGCGTGACCGTGAACCGGTAGAGGGTGATAGCCTGGTCGGGGTGGATCAACGCCTTGGATCTGGCGATGGCCACCTGCTGGCGGGCCGAGGTGACGCCTTCGATGGCGGGCAGCAGGACTCCTCGGCGCTCGCCGGCCTCGACCACGACGCCGTACTGGTCGGGGTCGAGGTGGCTCTCGTCGGGGATGGGCTCCAGGCCCCCAAGGATATCCACCTCGTAGAGGAGGACGGCCAGCTCGGTCGGCGCCACGGGGGGGAAGCGGGGATCGCTGGCTGCCGCGGCGACGGCGTTAGCGACGATCTCGTGGGCCAGCGTCGGCTTGGTGGCCCCCAGGGTCCCGATGCAGCCCCGGAGGGCTCTGCCCAGCCTGAGCGTCACGAAGGCCGCGCCGGGGTCCTTCAGCAGCGGGGGCGGGTCGGCGGGAGGCGTGAGCAAGTCCCCGTTCCGGACGTAGTGCTCCACGGCCTGACGGGCTAACCAGAGGGCATGGTCTCCAGGGGTGTCCATGGCGCTCTTCCTATGATGAGCATTTGGCCCCGGGCTGGCAAGTTGACATCATCCCGGAGCCCCCTGACAATGAAGTCCGTGGCTAACCGCCTTCCCCTCCACGCGGTTCATGCCGAGATCGGCGCCGCCTTCGCGTCGCCCTGGGGATGGGAGCTTCCCTTCTCCTACGGCGATCCTGAAGCGGAGTACCGCGCTGTCAGGACGGGGGTCGGCCTCTGTGATCGCTCCACCGCTGAAGTCGTGGAGGTGACGGGGCGCGACCGGGTGAGCTTTCTCCAGGGGATGCTGTCGAACGACGTGAAGGCGCTGGCGCCGGGGCAGGGATGCCCCGCGGCGTTCCTGGACGCTCATGGCAAGGTTCAGGCGCTGCTCACGGTGCTGGTCCTGGAGGACCGGCTCCTCCTGACCCTCGGCTCGGGGCTGGCGGCGAAGACTCTCCAGACGCTCGACAAATACCTGATCTCGGAGAAGGCGCACTTCAAGGATGTGAGCACCGAGACGGCGCTCTTCATGGTGGGCGGGCCGAAGACGGCGCGGGTGATCCAGCGACTGACGGGCGAGCCGCCTCTCCCCGCCGCCTGGGGACATGCCGAGCGAACGGTGGGAGACGTCCCGATACGCGTCGTCACGGGCGGTGGGGAGACGGGGGAATCCGAGGCGTGGCTCTACGCTCCTGTCTCCCACGGAGAACCGGTGTGGAGAGCCACGGTCGAAGCGGGGAAGCCCGCCGGCCTGAGGCCGGTCGGGGTGACGGCGCTCGACGTCCTGAGGGTGGAGGCCGGCGTGCCGTGGTACGGCCACGACGTGGACGAGACGGTCCTGCTGCCGGAGATCCCGTCTGACCCATACGTGAGCTACACCAAGGGGTGTTACATCGGCCAGGAGATCGTTGCCCGGGTCAAGTACCGGGGCCACGTCAATCGCTCGCTCACCGGGCTCACCTTCGATGGTGACCGCGTGCCGCGGACCGGTGCGGTGGTTGAAGTGGACGGACGCCAGGTGGGCAGCGTGACCAGCGCGGTTCGCTCGTTCGCCCTCAACCGGCCGATCGCGCTTGCCTTCGTCCGGCGCGAGCACCTCGATCCGGGGACGCCGCTCACGGTGAAGGATAACGATCTGACCCTGACCGCTCGGGTCACGCCACTGCCGTTCTATCGCCGGGGCTGAGCGCGGCCATGAATCGTCTCGCCAAAGAGACCAGCCCCTACCTCCTCCAGCACCAACACAATCCGGTGGACTGGTATCCCTGGGGGGAGGAGGCCTTCGCCCGCGCCAAGGCCGAGGACAAGCCGATCCTCCTCTCCGTCGGCTACTCGGCCTGCCACTGGTGCCACGTGATGGAGCGGGAGTCCTTCGAGGACCCGGAGATCGCCCGGCTGATGAACGAGCTCTTCGTCAACATCAAGGTGGACCGCGAGGAGCGGCCGGACGTGGATCAGATCTACATGCAAGCGGTCCAGGCGATGACCGGCCACGGCGGCTGGCCCATGACCGTCGTCCTTACTCC
>JACPCF010000021.1 GCA_016179965.1 Candidatus Rokuibacteriota bacterium
AGGGGCCGACGTCTTCATCGGGCTCTCGGGGCCCGGCGTGGTGACCCTGAAGGACATCAAGCGGATGGCGCGGGACCCGATCGTCTTCGCGATGGCCAACCCCGTGCCGGAGATCATGCCCGAGGAGGCGGGCCGGCACGTCCGCGTCATGGCCACGGGGCGCTCCGACTATCCGAACCAGATCAACAACGTGTGCGGCTTCCCGGGGATCTTCCGGGGGCTCCTCGACGTCCGGGCCCGGACCTTCAACGACGAGATGAAGATCGCCGCAGCCCACGCCGTCGCCAACATCGTGTCGAAGTCGGAGCTGAACCCCGAGTACATCACCCCGTCGGTGTTCGACAAGCGCGTGGTGGAGGCGGTGGCCTCGGCGGTCGCCCAGGCGGCCTACGAGACGGGCGTGGCCCGCCGCAAGCGCAAGGTCGTGGCGGTGTAGTGGCGACGTACTGGGTGATCTGCTGGAAGGGGATTCCCTCCCTGGTGGAGGCTCAGGACGGCGACCGGACGGCGCGTGTGCTCCTCTCCCAGCGCTTCCAGGACCTGATTGACGCCGTGGCGATGCGCCAGGGGGCCTCGGAGAGCGAGGTGTACCTGGTAGGGTGGCAGAGGGGGTCGGCCGGCGAGCGGCCGGGGAGCCCGGAGGCCGTGGCCCAAGTCGTCGCCGCCGAGCTCGAAGCCTCGTTCGAGGAGCATCTCAGGAGAAACCTTCTGGCTCCGTCCCCCTGACCGGACCCGCCACTCGGTGGTCAAAATTTAACAACCCCGGGGGCGGATTGTCCCAATTTGCCCGCTCCAATTCGCCTCTGCATCCCCCTTCTGGCATCTATCTATTCGATTTGTAAGGATATTCCAGGTACCCCTCTCGGATTGAATCGCGGCATGGCCATTGCACGTCAAAAGGCAGGAACGCCCCAAAGGAGGGGATGGTCATGGACGAGGTTCGAGAGAGAATTCAAAAAGAACTGGGGAGCGTGATGGATCGGCTCCGCCAGCTTGGAGGCGCCGTGGTCATCGAAGAGTTCCCCGGGGCTCTGGGGGACAACAGCCCGTTTGCCGACCCGACGGAAGAGATCCAGGTGCATGGGGAGCGGGAGGTCAGCTTCGCCACCCGAAGCCTCCTCGTGGAGCGTGCCAACCGCTTGGCCGAGGCTCTGGAGCGGCTGCGCGAGGGGGAGTACGGCACCTGCGAGGAGTGCGGGGAGCCCATCGCCCCGGCCCGGCTCAAGGCGATGCCCGAAGTGACCACCTGCGTCCGCTGCCAGGACAAACTGGAGCGGTCGGCCCGGCGGCTCGAGCCCGCCGGTGTCCTCTTCGGCGAGCCCGAGGAAGAGGACTAGCCCTCCGAGCCGATCCCGATCTCGACAGAACCGAGCCGCGACCTCCGGTTGCGGCTTTTTTTTCGCCGTGTAAGAATCGGGCCGTGCGCCTGTTTGGGCCCGAAATCTTTGTTCCGGCCGTCTGGCTCCTGGGGCGCGCTTACTTCGGCGTCCGCTTCGAGGGGGTCGAGAATATCCCGAAAGCGGGGCCGCTCATCATCGCGCCAAACCACGTGACCTACGCCGATCCGCCGCTGGTCACGCTGCCCATGCCTCGCCAGGTCTACTTCATGGCCTGGAACCGGCTGTTCGACGTGCCGCTCTTCGGGCGGGTGATCCGCTTTTTCCGCGCCTTCCCACTGGAGACCGAGAGCGCCGACCCGACGGCGGTCCGGGGAGCCGCGCGCCTGCTCAAGGCCGGCCAGGCGGTCATGATCTTCCCCGAGGGCAGGCGAACCCCGGATGGTCGCCTCCTGCGGTTCAAGCCGGGGGCGTTTCGGCTCGCGTGCTCTCTCGGAGCCCCGATCGTGCCCGTGACGATCGTGGGGGGCCACGAAGCCTGGCCGCCGCAGCGCACCTTTCCCCGACCGGGCCGCATCACGATCGTGTACCATCCGCCGGTCATGCCCGCGGCCGGCATGCCGCCGCGTATCGCAGCGCCCGAACTCGCCCGTCGCGTGCGCGCCGCCATCGCCTCCCGGCTGCCGCCCCACCAGCAGCCCGACCCATCCTAAACGGATGGGTGCCGCGACCCGCCTTCGGCGGGTGCCCGCAAAGGAGCGGCTCCGCCGTCTTGAGGGCTCGCCTTCGCTCGCGCTTGCGGCTCTAGGGGGCGGCAGGGCGGAACTTGTAGAGGGTGATGTCGGGGGAGGCGTCCTCGAAGACGACTTCGACTGGCATCCCGACCTCCGCCTCATCGGGCGGGCAGCCGATCAGGTTGGACATGAGCCGGACTCCCTCGGCCAGATCCACCAGGGCGACGATGTAGGGGACATCGGCCGCGAAGGCCTCGCCGGCGGGGCGATAGCAGACTGTGTAGGAGTAGACCGTCCCCTTGCCGGCGGTCACGACCCACTCAAACTCCCCCGAGAGGCAGTGGGGGCAGACGGCGCGCGGATAGAAGCGGAAGCGCCGGCAGGCTCGGCACCTCTGGAGCCTCAACTGGCGCGCCTTCACGCCCTCCCAGAACTCCCGGCTCTCGGCGTCCGGTTGGGGCAGGGGCTTGGTCGGAGTCATCAGATTCTCCCGAGGATGGCGGTTCCCGACGACGACAGGACCCCGCCGGTGCCGTGGCAGAGGGCTACCTCCGCGTCCTCGACCTGTCGCGCCCCGCATTCTCCCCTCAGCTGGCGTGCCCCCTCGATCAGCGTGAAGATGCCAAAGACCCCCGGGTGGCAGTAGGAGAGGCCGCCCCCCTGGGTGTTCAGCGGAAACTCGCCGCCCGGAGCGGTGCGCTGGCCAGAGACGAAGGCGCCGCCCTCCCCCTTCTTGCAGAAGCCCAGGTCCTCGAGCGTCAGGAGGACGGTGATCGTGAAGGAATCGTAGATCTCCGCCACGTCCACGTCGCTGGGGGCGAGCCCCGCCATCGCAAATGCACGAGGGCCCGTGAGAGCGGCGCCGGTCACGGTGAGGTCGGGCATCTGGCTGATGATCTGGTGGGTGTGGGTCTCCGCGGTGCCCAGGACCACAACGGGCGCCTTTTTAAGGTCGCGGGCGCGCTCGAGCGGGGTCAGCACCACGGCCCCGCCCCCGTCGGTCACGAGGCAGCAGTCCAGGAGGTGCAGGGGGGAGGCGATGAGCCGGGAGTTGAGCACGTCCTCGATGGTGATCGGCTCGCGCATCATCGCCACGGGGTTGAGCTGGGCCCACTGGCGCGTCGCCACGGCGATCTCGGCCAGTTGCTCCGAGGTGGTGCCATAGACGCCCATGTGACGCGTGGCGGCCAGCGCGTAGGCGCCGAGCGGCAGGGGGAGGCCGAAGGGGCGCTCGTACTGGGAGTTCGGGAGGCGCGGATCTTCGGGATGCCCGCTGAAGCGCCGGGCGGCGTCGGAGGCCTGAGTGCTCCCGTAGGCGACGAGGGCGACCGAGCAGAGCCCGGCGCTGATGGCCGCGGCGGCGTGCTCGACGAAGGCCACGGGCGTCGAGCCGCCCATCATGCTCGAGTCGGAGTAGCGGGGCTGGATCTGGAGGTACTCGCCGAACTGGACGGCTCCCATCCGGCCGAAGCCGAAGGCGAAAAGCCCGTCCACGTCTGACTTCTTGAGGCCGGCGTCTTCGAGCGCCCCTCGGGAGGCCTCGGCGGCCAGCTGGATCGCCGTCTTGTGGGGCACTTTCCCAAGATCGGACTCCGCGACTCCCACGAAAGCGATCTGCTGGACTGGGTGTGGACTCACAGGCGCGCGTCTACCTCCCGGACGCGGTAGCCGGCCTCGCCCAGGCGCTGCTTGACCGCCTCGATCTGCTCCCGCCCCGAGGTCTCCAGGGTCACCTCCACCTCGGTCTCCCCGATCCGCGCGTGAGAGAAGGCCCGGTCGTGACTGATGTGGAGGACGTTGGCCCGGGATTCGGCGATGAGCGCCGTGAGCCGCGCCAGCGCGCCGGGGCGGTCCTGGAGCAGGACGGAGAGGCGCACCAGGCGGCCGTCCTTCACCAGGCCACGCTCGATGATCCGCGCGATGACGTTGACGTCGATGTTCCCTCCCGACAGCACCAGGACCACGGTCTTTCCCTCGAGGGCGACCCTCTTGTTCACCACCGCGGCGAGCGTGGTCGCCCCGGCTCCCTCCACGACGGTCTTCTCGATCTCCAGGAGCAGCAGGATCGCGTTGGCGATCTCTTCCTCGTTGACCGTGACCACCGCGTCCACGTGCTTCTTCGCCAGCTCGAAGGTGAGCTCGCCGACCTCGCGGACGGCGATGCCGTCGGCGATGGTGGCGGCGGCCGGCAGCGTCAGGCGCTTGCCGCCCCAGAGCGACGCCTGCATCGACGCGATCTCTTCGGCCTGGACGCCGATCACCCTCACCTTGGGGTTCTTCGCCTTGATCGCGAGAGCCACACCCGCGATCAGCCCGCCGCCTCCCACCGGGACGATGACAGCGTCCAGATCGGGGCACTGCTCCAGCAGCTCGAGCCCCAGCGTGCCCTGGCCGGCGATCACCTGCGGGTCGTCGAAAGGATGGATGAAGGTCAGCCCGCGCTCGGCTTCGATCTTCCGGGCGTGGCCGTAGGCCTCATCGTAGTTGGCCCCGGCCAGCACGACCTCCGCCTCATGGTAGCGCGCGGAGGTCACCTTGATGAGCGGAGCCCACTCGGGCATCACGATCACCGAGCGGATCCCCAGGCGCTGGCAGTGGAAGGCGATGGCCAGTCCGTGGTTGCCGGCGCTCGCTGCCACGACCCCTCGGGCCCGCTCCGCCTCGGAGAGGGTGAGCAGCTTGTTGGCGGCCCCGCGCTCTTTGAAGGAGCCCGTCATCTGGAGGTTTTCGAGCTTGACGAACGAGCGGCTGCCGGTCAGGCGGGAGAGCGTCTCGGAGTAGGCGCACGGCGTGGCGTAGATCGCCTTACTGAGGCGCTGGCGGGCGGCCTCGACGTCGGAGAGGGACAGCACGCCCCGCACCTTATCCAATGACCTCGGGGGTGTCAAGGCGCGACCCAGCCGCAAGGGCTGGGTGCCACGACCCGCTTCGCGGGTGCCCGCAAAGGATGGGCTTCGCCCGTTATCTCCTCGCTGCGCTCGCGCGACCCAGCCGCAAGGGCTGGGTGCCCGTAAAGGTGGCTCGCCTTCGCTCGCGCATCCGATGAGGAGGCTAGAAGGGGATGACGGGGCCGGGCTGGGCCGGCGAGATCCAGCCCACGGGCATGAGCGGGGTGGAGTGGGCCCAGCCTACGCGCCCGCGCCAGTCGAGCAGGACGAGCCCGCCCTGGCCCCCGCCCTCCTGGACGAGGACGTCCACCGCCCCTTGAGCCGCGTGCTCCGGGTCGGCCAGCGCCTTCAGGATGTCTAGGGCCCGCCGCCCCAGCACCACGCGGATGATCGCCTCGCCGTCGCCCGTGCAGGACACGCCCCCGAGCGTGCTCTCCGCGTACGTGCCGCAGCCGATCAGGGCGGAGTCCCCGACGCGGCCGGGGAGTTTGCCGGCGGTGCCTCCGGTGGAGGTGGCAGCGGCGATCGTGCCGCGGAGATCGAGGGCGACGGCGCCAACCGTCCCCCGGGCCGCGCGCTCCAGGTAGCGGGTCCGCTGGCGCTCGGTGATCAGCTCGGCGGGGTCGCATTCAGGGATGCCAGCCTGGCGGGCGAAGGCGAGGGCGCCGTCCCCGACCAGAAGCACGTGGCGGCCGTCCTCCAGAATTTTCCGCGCGAGAGTGACGGGGTGGGCGATTCGCGTCACCGCTCCCACCGCCCCGCAGCGGAGTCGGTCGCCTTCCATGATCGAGGCGTCCAGCTCGATCCCCCCGGCGGCGTTGAGCACGGCGCCCCGGCCCGCGTTGAAGCGCGGATGAGCCTCCAGACTCCTCACCGCGGACTCCACCGCATCCAGCGCCGTCCCGCCCGTAGTCAGCGCGGCCCAGCCGGCGAGCACCGCTTCCCGGATGCCGTTCCTGAGCTCGTCTCGCCCCTCAGCGGGATCGGCCCCGGCCCCGCCGTGAACGATGAGCGTCGGGACCCGTGCCGTCATCGTGGCGAGGTTAGGCGGGGGCCGGGGGGACTGTCAAGACGAAGGAAGGCTCTGACGCCGGCGTCAGGGAACGGACGTCGGTCGGACCTCCGGGCCGCCGCGGGCAGTGTGATATCATCTGCCCGCCATGGCGCTGCTGGAGGTGGAAGACCTCTCCGTCGCCTTCGGCGGCCTCGCCGCCCTCTCCCACGTCAGCCTCGGCGTGGAGCGCGGAGAAATGGTCGGCCTCATCGGTCCCAACGGCGCCGGCAAGACCACCCTCTTCAACACCGTCACCGGCTTCGTCCGCCCGACGGGGGGAGAGATCCGGTTCAAGGGCGAGCGGATTACGGGATGGCCGTCCCACCGGATCTGCTGGAGCGGGATCGCCCGGACGTTTCAGCTGGTCCGGGTGCTCCCCGAGCTCACGGTCCTGGACAACGTGCTCGTGGCCGGCTCCTTCGGCCGCCGCAGGGACGGCCGGATGACCCGCGCCGACGCCGGCCGCCTCCTCGAGCGGGTCGGGCTCGGACCGCGCGCCGGCGCGCTGGCCCATACGCTCCCTCTCGCCGACAGGAAGCGGCTCGAGCTCGCCCGCGCCCTGGCCACGCAACCCGAACTGTTGCTGCTGGATGAGATGTTGTCTGGCCTCCGCGGCTCGGAGGCGCGGGCGCTGATGACGCTGGTCCGCGCCGTCCGCGACGAGGGGGTCACCGTCGTCGTGATCGAGCACATCATGAAGGCGATCATGTCGCTCTCCGACCGGATCATCGTTCTCAACCACGGGGAGAAGATCGCCGAAGGCTCGCCCCACGAGGTCTCCGCCTCGCCGCAGGTGATCGAGGCCTACCTCGGCACCGCGGAGCGCCGCTGACGCCATGGCCTCGCTCCGGACTCTCAGGGAGCAGATCGTCGCCTGCCACCGCTGTCCCCGGCTGGTCGCCCACCGCGAAGCCGTGGCCCAGGAGCCCCCCAAGCGCTTCCAGGGACAGGTCTACTGGGCCCGCCCGCTCCCCGGCTTCGGCGACCCGAAGGCGCGCCTCCTGATTGTGGGGCTGGCGCCGGCGGCTCACGGCGGCAACCGCACCGGGCGGATGTTCACGGGAGACGGGAGCGGGGAGTGGCTCATGGAGGCCCTCCACGCCGCGCGCTTCGCCACCCAGCCGACCTCCACCCACGCGCGCGACGCGCTCCGGCTGCGCGGTGCCTACATCACCGCGCCGGTCCGCTGCGCCCCTCCCGCCAACCGGCCGACGCCGCAGGAGCTGGAGGCCTGCCTGCCGTTTCTCGTCCGCGAGCTGGAGCTGCTGCCAGAGGTGCGCGTGGTCGTGGCGCTGGGGAAGTTCGGCTTCGACGCCTACCTCCGGGCCCGGGAGATCGCGGGAAAGCCGGTGCCGAAGCCCCGCCCCCGCTTCCGCCACGGCGGCGTCACGCGCTTCCCCGACGGCGTGCGGCTCCTCGCCTCCTACCACCCGAGCCAGCAGAACACCTTCACGGGCAAGCTCACGCGCGGGATGCTCCGCACCATCTTCCGCCGCGCCCGCGAGATCGTCCGGGACTGACCCTCACCCTCCCTCTCCCCAGCGGGGAGAGGGAGAAGAGGGGAGGGGCATCATCGGCGGCGGAGGCGCATGAGGCCGCCGGGGATGAAGAGCCCAACCAGGATCAGCATGATGCCGTAAACCGTGAGCGCGAGGTACTGGGTCTTGAGCCGTAGGAATTCGCGGATCACCTCGATCAAGAGCGCCCCGACGAGCGGTCCCAGGACGGTCCCGGATCCTCCGATCATGGCGATCACGACGGGGCCGACGGCCTTCTCCAGGCTGAAGATGTCGCCCGGCGTGATGTAGGTGACCTGCCACGTATAAACGGCGCCCACGAGCCCCGCGACCGCCGCGCTGACCGTGAGCGTCCCGCACTTGAACCGGAACGGCGCGACCCCGTAGGCGCCGACCGCGTCCTCGTCCTCCCGGATCGCCACGAGCGCCAGGCCCACGCGGGAGCGTGACAGCCACCAGGTGGCCAGCGTGAGCCCCGCGCATGGCGCGCATGAGCCAGATACTGCACCCATTTGGCTATTTGCCACTCCCTGGCGCTGCCGTATACTCCGGCAGTGCCTTCTGCCTACCTCGTCTGGGGTCTCCTGATCTACGCATGGGTCGGCAACTACATGATCCGCATGGCGCTCTCCTCCCTCCTGCCGCCCATCATGACCGAACTGGGGCTCTCCTACACGCGGGCCGGCTTCCTCGCCACGGCCTTCTTCTACGCCTATATGGCGATGCAGCTGCCGGCGGGATTCCTCGGCGACCGGCTGGGCCGCCGGCGCGTCGTCCTCGGGGGAATTCTCCTGGGCGTCCTGGCCTCGCTCTTCACGGGACTCGCGGGCTCGTTCGCGGCGCTCTTCGCGGCGCGGCTCCTCACCGGGCTCGGCCAGGGATGCGTCTTCTCGAACGACCGCGTCATCATCACTGCCTACACGCCCAAGGAGAAGATGGCGATGGGGCAGGGGGTCTCCTTCTCCGGCCCCGGGGTCGGCACGACCCTCGGCCTCGTGCTGGCCGGCGCCCTCGGAGAGGTGATGCCGTGGCGCGGCGTGTTCTTCCTCTTTGCCCTGGCGCCGCTCCTGGCCGCGTTTCTCCTCTGGCGGCTCGTCCCTGAGCCCCCGAGCCCGTCCGTGGCGGACGCCGCCGGGTGGACCTTCCGCCGTGTGGCCGCCACCCCCGCTCTCTGGATCCTGGGCCTCGCGGGGATCATGCCGGTGTACCTCCAGTTCGTCCTCGCCACCTGGGGCCCGCTCTTTTTCTCCGAGGTCGGCGTCGGCGACCTCGGGCGCTCGGCGCTCTACGCGAGCTTCCAGGGCGTGGCGGCGCCGTTCGGCCTCTTCGCCATGGGCTGGCTCGCCGACCGCGCCCAGGAGCGCGGCGTCTCGCGCAAGGTCGTCATCGCGCTCACGATTCTCCTGGCCGGCGCGTCGATCGCGGGCATGGGGAGCGCCCTCCAGACGAACGGATCGGCGGCCCTCGTCGCGTTCTTCATGATGGCCACGAGCTTCTTCGTCTGGGGGACGTGGGGGCCTGCCTACGCCCTCATGGCCGAGCGCTTCCCGCCCGGCGTCCTCGGAAGCGCCTTCGGTCTTCTGAACACGATCTGCTTCATCGGCTCGGTCGTGGGCCCGTTCCTCACCGGCTGGATCAAGGACGTGACGGGCTCCTTCGCCGGGGGGTGCTACGGGGCGGCGGCGGCGGCGGGGCTGGGAGCGGCGGCGGCCCTGGCATTTCCCCAGGCGCTCCGCACGAAGCGCGCCCCCTCCCCTTCCACGGTATAATCGATACGTGAAAATTCTCTTGCGATTCGCTCTCTGTTTCGTCCTTTTTGTCGCCCTGACGGCAGCGGCCGCTCCGGCGGCCGACGGGGTCCTGGAGGCCACGCTCGACAACGGTCTTCGGGTATTGCTCCTCGAGGATCATCGCAGCCCGGTCGTGTCGTTGCTGGTCTGGTACCGGGTCGGCTCGCGCAACGACCGCGCCGGCGCCACCGGCCTCGCCCACCTCCTGGAGCACATGATGTTCAAGGGGACGCCGACCTATGGTCCGCGGATGTTTTCCGGTCTCATCGAGCAGAACGGCGGCCAGGACAACGCCTTCACAAGCCAGGATCACACCTCCTACTTCGTGAACATCGCTGCGGATAAGCTCGACCTCGTTGTCGCGCTTGAGGCGGACCGGATGAGGAACCTGCTGCTCGACGCCAAAGAATTCGAATCCGAGCGCCAGGTCGTCATGGAGGAACGGCGCAGCCGGACCGAGGACGACCCGGAGGGGTTCCTCGGCGAGGAACTGTCGGCGATCGCCTTCGTGGCGCACCCCTACCGCTCGCCGATCGTGGGCTGGATGGAGGACATTCGCGGGCTCACCGTCGAGGACGCGCGGGCGTTCTACCGCACCTACTACGTCCCCAACAACGCCCTGGTGGTGGCCGCGGGCGATTTCAAGGCCTCCGTGCTCCTCGAGAGCATCCGCCGGGCCTTCGGCCCCATCCCGCGGGCCGCCGATCCGTCACCCGTGAAGGTGGTGGAACCCAAGCAGAATGGAGAACGCAGAGTCACGGTCAGGAAAGAAGCCCAGCTCCCGCTGGTCTTCATCGGTTACCCGGTGCCGAACTTCCGCGCGCCTGACGCGCCGGCGCTCGAGCTGCTCTCCACGATCCTGTCGGAGGGGCGGAGCTCCCGGCTCTACCGCCGGCTGGTGTACGAGCAGCAGATCGCGCTGAACGCCGGGGGCGATTACTCCTACTTCTCCGCCGACCCGAACCTCTTCTGGTTCTTCGCCACCGCCCTGCCCGGCCAGGCCCCCGAGGCGCTGGAGCGGGCCCTTCTCCAGGAGGTGGAGCGGCTCAAGACCGAGCCGGTGTCGGCGACGGAGCTGGAGCGCGCGAAGAACCAGATCGAGGCGTCCTTCGTGTTCCAGCAGGACTCGGTGTACAGCCGCGCCTCGCTGCTGGCCCGCTTCGAGCTGATCGGCGGCTGGCGGCTCCGGGACCAGTTCGTCCCGGCGATTCGCGCGGTGACCGCCGTGGATCTCCAGCGGGCGGCGCGTGCCTACTTCCCCGACGAGCGGCGCAACGTGGGGGTCCTGCTTCCGATCCCTCCAGGAGAATCGAAGAGGCCCTGAGCGCGTGCACCCCTCGACTCGATCCCGCCTCCTCCGCACCGCCGCCGTGCTGCTCGTCGTGGCCGCCCTCGGCATCGGGGGCCCGCTTGTGTCGCGGATCCTCAACTCCCGCGGGGTCCCCACCATCCAGGTGACCGGGAACATGGAGGCGACGCAGGTCGATGTGAGCGCCAAGATCGCGGGCCGGATCCTGTCCGTGCGCGTCCGGGAGGGCGACCGGGTGACCGAGGGGCAGCCGCTGGTGCGGCTGGACGACGCCGAGCTCAGGGCCGAGGTGGAGCGCGCGGAGGCGGCGCTCAAGAGCGCGGAGGCCCAGCTCCAGGACCTGCTGGCGGGCGCGCGCCGGCAAGAAATCGAGGAAGCCCGCGCCACCGTGGCCCGGGCTCAGTCGCAGCTGAACGACCTGCTGGCCGGGTCGCGCCGGGAGGAGATCGAGCAGGCGCGCGAGGCTGTCCGGAGCGCGGAGGTCACCCGCGTGTGGACGGAGCGCGATTTACGGCGAGCCGAGGAGCTGTTCAAGAAGGAGCTGATCGCGGCTCAGGAAGTGGACCGCGCCCGGCAGGCGTACGAGGTCGCGCTGGCCCAGGAGCGCTCGGTCCGCGCGAACCTCCAGATGGTGGAGGCAGGGCCGCGCCGCGACCAGGTCGAGGCGGCCCGGGCCCAGCTCAAAGCCGCCCAGGATCGCCTCGACCTGCTCCTGGCGGGGCCCCGCCCGTTCCAGGTCGAAGCGGCGCGCGGCCAGGTCACGCAGGCCAGGGCGGCGCTGGATCTCGCCGGGAGCCGGCTGCGCGAAACCACCATCGTGTCGCCGATCAACGGCGTGTGCCTCCGGAAGAACCTCGAAGTGGGGGAGATGGCCAACCCCGGCGTGTCCATCCTCACCCTGGTGGACCCGACGGACATCTGGCTCCGCGCCTACGTGCCCGAGACGGACATCGGCCGGATCAAGAT
This sequence comes from Candidatus Rokuibacteriota bacterium, assembly GCA_016179965.1. Taxonomy (GTDB): domain Bacteria; phylum Methylomirabilota; class Methylomirabilia; order Rokubacteriales; family CSP1-6; genus CSP1-6. The sequence continues at coordinate 11,596 of JACPCF010000021.1, forward strand.
CGGCATGGCCGCGCGGATCACGATTGACGCGTTCAAGGACCGGACCTTCACCGGGAAGATCACGGAGATTGCCTCCGAGGCGGAGTTCACCCCGAAGAACGTCCAGACGAAGAAGGAGCGGGTCAACCTCGTCTTCCGGATCAAGATCGCCCTGGACAACCCCGAGGGGCTCCTCAAACCGGGGATGCCCGCCGACGCCGACATCCTTTTGTGATGGCATACGCGGTAGTCACGGAGGGGCTGACGCGGCGATTCGGCAAGCTCGTCGCCGTGGACCACTTGAGCCTCCACGTCCGGACGGGGGAGCTCTACGGGTTCCTCGGCCCCAACGGCGCGGGGAAGTCCACCACCCTCCGGATGCTCTGCGGGATCCTCGAGCCGACCGAGGGGCGGGGGACGGTGCTGGGCATCGATCTCATCCGCGAGCCCGAGCGCGTGAAGTCGGCCATCGGCTACATGTCCCAGAAGTTCTCCCTCTACGACGACCTGACCGCCGAGGAGAACCTGACCTTCTACGCCCGCGTGTACATGGTCCCACGGGCTGAGCGGGCGGAGCGGATCACTCGCATGATCCGGCTCGCCGACCTGACCGGCCAGGAAACCAAGCGCGCCGCCTACCTCTCCGGCGGCTACCGGCAACGGCTCGCGCTGGCCTGCGCCCTGGTCCACGGGCCGCGCCTCCTCTTCCTCGACGAGCCGACCGCCGGCGTGGATCCGGTGTCGCGCCGGAACTTCTGGGGCCTGATCCGGCGCCTCGTGGAAGAAGGGATCACGGCTGTCGTCACGACCCACTACATGGACGAGGCCGAGCTGTGCGACACGCTGGGCTTCATCTACCAGGGGCGATTGATCGCCCAGGGCACCCCGGCCTCCATCAAGAGCGAGACTTTCCGGAAACCGGTGGTCGAGATCGAGACCGACGATCTCCGCCGGGCGACCGACCTGCTGGCCGAGTGGGAGGCGGTGGAGGATGTGACGCGCGTGGGGGTCCGGCTCCATCTCGTCCTGGCCGACGCGCGGGGCACGGCCGAGGACGTCGCCGCACATCTCAAGCGCCACGGCCTCTCCGTGGCGTGGGCCCGCGAGGTGGAGCCGTCGGTGGAGGACCTGTTCGTCTCCTTCGTGGACAAGGAGCGGAAGGCCCGGCTGCGCGAGCAGCTAAGGGCAGTGTAGGAACGGCCCCTCACCCTGCCTCTTCCCAGAGGGGAGAGGAGACAAGGAAAGGAGCATCAGCTTGGGATCCAGGCTGCTGGGCATGATCGGCAAGGAGTTCATCCACCTCCGCCGCGACCCGCTCGCGGTCACGCTGGCCCTGTTCGTCCCGGTCGCCATGCTCTTCATCTTCGGCTGGGCCATCAACACCGACGTCAAGCACATCCCCACTGCGGTCTTCGACCAGTCCGGGAGCGTCGAGGCGCGCACGCTCCTGGAGTCGCTGGAGAACAGCCAGTACTTCACTATCCACCACTGGGTCCGGAGCCAGACGGAGTTGACGCGCTTGATCGATAGGGGGAACGCCAAGGTCGGGGTGGTGATCCCCCCCGACTACGCCAAGCGCCTCTCCCGACAGGCCGCCGAGATCCAGGTGATCGTGGACGCCTCCGATCCGATGGTGGCGACCTCCGCGATCAACTCCGCCAGCTCCCTCGGCGCCCAGCTCTCGCTCCGCATCCTGACCCGGAACCTGGAGGGCACGCCCCTCTTGCGGCGGGACGACCCGCCGGTGGACTTCCGGGTGCGCGCCTGGTACAACCCCGATCTGGTGAGCGCGATCTTCATCGTCCCCGGGCTCATCGGGGCGCTGCTCATGCAGACGACGATCACCGCCATGGCCGTGACCGTGGTGCGCGAGCGGGAAAAGGGGACCCTGGAAGCCCTCATCGTGAGCCCCATCCGGCGCTGGGAGCTGATGCTGGGGAAGATCATCCCGAACCTGCTGGTCGCGTACGGCCAGATGACGATGGCGCTCCTGGTGGCCCGCTTCGTCTTCGACGTGCCGATCCGGGGGAGCCTCGTGCTCCTCTACGTTCTGTCGCTGGTCTACATGATGGGGACGCTGGGGATCGGGATCTACGTCTCCACCGCGGCGAAGACCGTGCCCCAGGCCATGCAGATGTCCTTCCTCACCTTCCTGCCGTCGGTGTACCTCTCCGGGCTCCTCTTCCCCATCGAGGGGATGCCCGAGGCCGCGCAGTACCTGGCGCACGTGATCCCGCTCACCTACTACCTCAGGATCGTGCGCGGCATCATCCTCAAGGGCGTGGGGCTCGATTACCTCTGGCCTCACCTCTTGCCGCTCGTGGCCTTCGGGGCGGTGGTCTTCACGCTCTCGGTCCTCCGCTTCAGGAAGTCGCTCGACTGATGCGGCGGTTTGTCGCGGCATTCCTCGCGGTCCTCCTCGCGCTGCCCGCCCTCGCGGCCGAGCCCCTCGCCGCGCAGCGCCAGGGGCTGCCCAACGGCGCGGTGCTCCTGGTGGCCGAGCGGCCGGCGATCCCCATCGTGGTGCTCCGCGTGTATCTGCCCGCGGGATCGGCGTTCGATCCGCCCCAGGCCCCGGGGCTCGCCAACCTCACCGCCGAGCTGCTCAGCCGCGGGACCGCCCGGCGGGCCGGTCCCGCGCTCGACGAAGCCATCGAGTTCGTCGGCGGCAGCCTGGAGGCCTCCGCGGGCCGCGACGGCGCCACGGTGTCGCTCGCCGTGCTCAAGAAGGACCTCGGGCTCGGACTCGATCTCCTCTCCGAGGTGCTGACCCAGCCCACCTTCCCCGCAGACGAGCTCGCGCGCAAGGTGAAGGAGATCCAGGCGGCGATCCGCCGCTCGGAGGAGAACCCCGAGAGCGTCGCCTCCCGCGCGCTGGGGGAGCTCCTGTACCCGGGGCATCCCTACGGCCACCCGGTGACGGGCACGGTGGAGTCCGTCGGCAAACTCACGCGCGAGCAGGTGCTGGCGTTTTACCGGGCGCACTACCGCCCTGACCGCGCCATCCTGGTTGTCGCGGGCGACGTCAAGGCCGACGAGATCAGGCAGGAGCTCCTCCACCGGCTCGCGTCGTGGTCGGCTGGTGGCGCCCCGTCCCGCCCGCCCCAGGCCCCCGCCGGCCCGCCCGCCCGATCCCGAACGATCAAGCGCGAGCTCACCCAGGTCACGATCCTTCTCGGTCGTCCGGCCGTCGGCCACGCCCATCCCGACTACTACCCGCTCGTCGTGGCCAGTTACATCCTGGGCGGCGGGTCGGCCTCCCGCCTCTACACCCGGGTGCGCGAAGAGCAGGGGCTGGCGTACGACGTGTCGAGCCACCTCGCCGTGGGACGCTACGGCGCCACGTTGCTGATCAGCCTCCAGACGCGGACCGACGGCGTGGCCGAAGCCAGCCGCCTGGTTCGCGAGGAGATAGCCCGCCTGGGGAAGGAGCCGGTGCCGGACGCGGATCTGGCCAGGGCGAAGGCCTACCTGATCGGGAGCTTCCCCCTCCGCATGGACACGACGGCGAAGGTGGCGGGCCTGCTCCAGACCGTGGAGGAGTACGGGCTCGGCCTGGACTATCCGGCGCGGTACCGCCAGGCGATTGGGAAGGTGCGGGCCGCCGATATCCAGCGGGTGGCGCGGCGATACCTCGACCCATCAGGGTTTTCCTCCGTGACTGTCGGAAATCTCCCGTCACCTTAATCGTCCTCCCCGCCCCCATGGTAGAATGGGCGCCACATGCGGCGCGGCTCGCTCGTTTGCGTCCTCTTCCTGGGCTGCCTCCTCGGCGGCGCTCCCCTGTCCGCGGCCTCCTTCTCCCTCACCCCGCGCGAGACCCAGGAGGCGATCCGCTTCGGCCAGCGGAGCGTGGTCAACGAGGATTTCGGCCGCGAGTGGAGGACGACCAACGCGTCAGGGGAAACCCTGACCGTCGTCACCCCGTTCTTTCGCCTGGCTCAAGCGGCGCGCAACGCGGCGTTCAAGCAGGAGATCTTGAAGCGGCGGGACATCGACTCCCTCCTCAAGGAGCATCAGGGCCGGCTGGGGTTCTGGGCCCACCTCCGAGGCAGTCGCGAGGATTTCGCCCGTTGGTACCAGCCCGTGCTGCTGGTGCAGGGCAAGGGAGAGATCAAGCCGTCGTTCGTCCAGAACGAGCGGACGGCCCTCCGCCAAGCGGACGGGCGCTTTCTCTCGCGCTCGCTCTACGCCTTTCCGGCGAACGACCTGGACGGCAAGAGCCGGGTGACCCTCCTGGTCCGGGACAGCGACGACAAGGAAGTGGCCCGATTCGTGGTGGACCTTTCGGCAATGCGCTAAGGAGAGACACATGGTGACGAAAGAGCGATTCCTGCAGGGGATGACCTTCCAGCAGTACCTGGACCAGATGGGGACCAACAAGGAGAAGTTCGTCGAGTTCCTCAAGGAGATCAAGATCAAGCCGGAGGACCGCGAGGCGCTCAAGAAGCTCGGCAAGAAGCTCAACGTGCTGGTCATCACCGAGGACTGGTGCGGCGACGCGCTGTACAACGTCCCCGTCCTCGCCAAGCTGGTGGAGGGCAATCCCACCGTCGAGATGCGCGTCTTCCTCCGCGACAAGAACCCGGACCTCATGGACCCGTACCTGAACCAGGGGATCTACCGCTCCATCCCGGTGTTCGCCTTCTTCGACGCGGACATGAACGAGATCGCCCGCTTCATCGAGCGCCCACCCAAGGTCACGGAGGTCATCGACAAGAGGATGCTCGAGGTGCGGCGGGCCCTCCGGGCCGAGCACCTGGAGGAGTGGCGGCAAGCCGTGGTGGACGAGGTGCGCGGGCTGCTGAAAGCCTGAGGGGACGGCGCGCCGGTGACGGCCCACGGCTGGGTCGGGCTCCTCATCATCGGCGCGGCGGAGGCCCTGCTCTTCGCGGGACAGCGTCCCGTCGGCGAATGGTTTACGCCCCTCGTCTGGACGGGCTACATCCTCTTCGTTGACGGGTGGGTCCGGGCGCGGACCGGCCACTCTTATCTCACGACGCGCCGCCGCGAGCTGGTCGGGGTCGCCACCGCCTCGGTCGGATGCTGGTGGCTCTTCGAGCTCTACAACGCCCCGCGCTTCTGGAGGGGCGGGGGCGACCTCCAGGGGCTCTGGTGGCAATACCAGAACCTCGAGCCCAATTTCTCCCTCCGCCTGGTCGGCTACACGTGGGCTTTCGCCACGATCTTCCCCGCGCTCTTCCTCACCGCCGAGGCGCTGCGCGCGTCCGTCCTCGCCGGGCTGAGGGGCCGGCGCCCGTTCAGGCTGCCGCCGTGGGGGCTGGCGGCGTCCATCTGGCTCGGGGCCGTCGCGGTGACGCTGCCTTTCCTGGTTGTGTCCCGTTGGCTGGTGCCGCTGGTCTGGCTCGGCTACGCGCTCCTCCTCGAGCCGATCAACTACCGGCGCGGCGCCCTCTCCTGGCTCCGCGAGGTCGAGGCCGGCGATTACCGGACCCTGGCCGCGCTCCTCGCGAGCGGGCTCTGCTGCGGGGTGCTCTGGGAGTTCTGGAATTTCTGGGCGCTCACGAAGTGGACCTACACGCTCCCCTACGGGGGGGAGTGGAAGCTCTTCGAGATGCCGGTGCTGGGGTACCTGGGGTTCTTGCCGTTCGCGCTGGAGGCCTTCGCCATGTATAATTTCCTCCGCTCCCTCGTCAAACAATGAACCCTCAGGAGGAGACGGCATGAAAGCGATCCGCGTCAAGACCGTTGGCGGGCCAGACGTGCTTACCCTGGAGGACGTTCCCGATCCGAAGCCGGGCCCAGGCGAAGCGGTGGTGAAGCTCGAGGCGGCGGGCCTCAACTACATCGACGTGTACTACCGCACCGGCCTCTACAAGACCCAACTGCCGTTCACGCTCGGCCTCGAGGGCGGGGGCGTCGTGACGGAGGTGGGCCCGAACGTGACCGAGGTGAAGGTGGGCGACCGGGTGGCCTACACGGGGGTGCCGGGCGCCTACGCCCAGTCCGCCGCCGTCCCCGCCGCCCGCCTGGTGAAGCTCCCCGACGGCCTGGACGGGAAGACCGGCGCGGCGGCGATGCTCCAGGGGATGACTGCCCACTACCTCTCGCACACGACCTACCCGCTGAAGTCGGGGGACTGGTGCCTAGTCCACGCCGCGGCCGGTGGGGTGGGGCTCCTCCTCTGCCAGATGGCGAAGATGCGCGGCGCCCGCGTGATCGGCACGGTGTCCACCGACGCGAAGGCCAAGCTGGCCCGCGAGGCCGGCGCCGACGAGATCATCCTGTACACCAAGCAGGACTTCGAGGCTGAGGTGAAGCGCATCACCGGCGGCGCCGGAGTCCGGGTCGTCTACGACTCGGTGGGGAAGACCACCTTCGACAAGAGCCTTGGCTGCCTGGCCCTCCGCGGGATGGTGGCACTCTTTGGCCAGTCGAGCGGCCCCGTGACGTCCTTCGATCCGGCCGTGCTGAACCAGAAGGGCTCGCTCTTCCTCACGCGCCCGAGCCTCTTCCACTACACGGCCACGCGCGAGGAATTGCTCCAGCGGGCCGGCGACGTCCTCGGCTGGATCAAGGCCGGGAAGCTCAAGCTGAGAATCGACCTCACGCTGCCGCTGGCCCAGGCGGCGGAGGCCCACCGCCAACTCGAAGGGCGCCAGACCACGGGCAAGGTCCTCCTGATCCCCTGATGATGCCTGTATACCTCTTCTCCTCTCCCCGTGGGGGAGAGGTAGGGTGAGGGGGTCCGCGTGAACGTCGCCCAGTTGCTCGAGCAGTCGGCCTTCTATTTCGCCGATCGCCCCGCCCTCCGGGGTCAACGGTGAAGTGGATCCTGATCGTCGTCGGGGCGCTGATCGTCCTGGCGATCGTCCTGCTGGCCGCGATCCCCTACCTCGTTGACCTTCCTCAGCTCCGAGCGTATGTGGCCCAATCGGCGGCACACGCTTTGGGTCGCCCGGTCAAGTTTTCGGAGCTGTCGCTCTCTGTCCTGCCGCTGCCCGCCGTCGTCCTGAAGGATCTTGAGATCGCGGAGGATCCGCGATTCGGGGACACGCCGTTTCTCAAAGTGGGAGAGGGGCGCTTCCGGCTGGGCCTCGCCCCCCTCCTGTCGCGGCGCATCGAGTTCACCGAGCTCGCGCTGGAGCGGCCACGCGTGGAGCTGATCCAGGACGGGTCCGGGCGGTGGAACGTGGCGAGCCTCGGCGCGGCTGCGGAGGGTGGGCCGGCAACCTCGAGAGCGCCTGGGCGCCCCGCCGGGGCGGGGGCGGCCGCGCCGCTCCCCGTGATCTCGCGCCTTCGGATCGTGGACGGCGCGCTCCACTACCAGGTCCGCCCGGCGAAGGGGCCGGCGACCGACTATCGCGTGGAGGGAATGAAGCTCACGCTGCAGGGGCTCGGCAGCGGCGCGCCCGTCGGGATCGAGGGGGAGGCGCAGGTCAATCCGGGCGCCGTGTCCGTCAAGCTGGACGGCACGCTGAGCCCGCCTCCCGGCGCGGGGACGCTGACCGCCGCCCCCCTGAAGGCGGACATCTCGCTCGACGCCAAGGACATGAGCAACTTGACAGGTTTCCTCCTGGGTTCCTCGCCGGCACTGTCAGGCCCCGTCAAAGGAAAGCTCGCCCTCACCGGCACCCTCGGCCGCCTCGCGCTCGCGGGCCAGCTCGACTCGGGGCGCCTCACGCTGACCGAGCGGCGGCCGGATTGCCCGCCGCCCGAGACGCGGCGGCTGACCCTCGAGTCGGTCCGCTTTCCGTTGAGCTACGATCCGGCGCGGCTTCAGAGCGCGCCGCTCCGGGCCAATCTGTCGGGCGGGAGCATCGCGGTCTCCCTCAACCTCGCCTTTGAGCCGACCCCGCTCCTGTCCCTGAAGGAGATCACGCTCAAAGCGCTCCCGCTGGCGCCGCTCCTGGTGGACTACCTCTGCCAGGGATATGCCGTAAGTGGCCCCCTGGATCTGACCGGCGAGCTCTCGGCCCGCCCCGCTAACTTTCTGAGCACGATGAACGGGCAGGGGCAGCTGAAGATCGGCGCCGGGAAGGTGGTCGGGCCGGCGGCGCTCAGGCTCCTCGGAGGCGTCGTGCGGGTGGGGGGCGCGCTCTCCTCGGTCCTGAACGTGGATCTGCCCCTCTCGCTCTCCTCCTCGCCGCTCGATTTTCAGTCCATCACGGCGAGCTACCGGATCACCGACGGGCGCCTCACCACCCAGGACTTCCTCTACACGAGCGAGCGCATGAAAGTGGCCGCGGCGGGGGAGTACGGGCTGGCGGACGGGCGGATGAACTTCGACCTGACGATGACGCACGGCCGGGGCGAGGTCAAGGCCAAGGTGACCGGCACCGGCGACTCGCCGTCCATCCGCGTGCTCCCGGGGACGATCCTCAGGACCGACCCTGAAAAGGTTCCCGGCCGCCTCAAGAAGTTCCTCGAAGGCCTCTCGAAGTAGGCAGGGCTAACGGCGGATCCGCTGCTCGAGCTCGTTGATGCGGGCCTGGAGGACCGCGACCTGCTCCTTCAACTCTTGGAGGCTCCGCTCCAACACCTCGCGCCGGCCAATCTCATCGGCCAGGAGACCCTCGATCCGCCGCAGCGCCTGGACGATCGTATAATACTCCTGCTCCAGACGATCCAGTCGCCGATAGATCTCATCGAAATGACCAAAGACTTCCCGGAATTTCTCGTCGATGGTGTCGAACCGCTGGTCGATCGCATCGAAGCGGTGGTCACTAGCGAGGAACCGCTGATCGATGGCGTCGAATCGCCGGTCTATGGTGGTGAAGCGGCCGTCGATGGCGGTGAACTGGCGCCCGAGAAACTCGACGAACTCCTGGTATTCACCCTTGGTCATACTCTTAGGTCCGCCGGCCCGGGATGGTGGCCTTTACCTCTACCTGACCCGCGCGCCTCTGTCAAGCGCCTCGATTCGGATACGCCAAACGGCCGCTGGATTAGGCCGAGCGGGTCATATTCGTCGTAATGCGCCTGTCCGAAGCGGGCCACCGTGTCGGCCTCGAGGCTCCGGTACATCCGGAGCCGCTCTCGCAGGATCCGCCGCCACCAGTCGCTCAGATCCTCGGCCGCGATGGCCTCGAAGCCGGCTCGGGCGAGGAGGCGCCGGTACCCCTCGAGGCTTTCCACGCCGGTGGCAGCCATCCACCCACCGCTCCAGCCCCCCGTAGTGGTCCTGGTCCAGGTCGAACAGGTCCTCGGGGGTGAGGGCGGAGAGGGCCTTTCCCCGACGGGCCAGGGCGGCCAGGATCTGGCTCTCGTTGATCGGGTGCCGGTCGTAGAAATCCACGACCTGGACCAATCCCATGGCGCCTTGAACATCCCGGGGCCCTGTGGCAGAATTCAGGCGATGACCAACCTCGTCAAAGCCGGCCTGGAAGACGTCGTCATTTCCACTTCCGAGATCTGTTTCATCGATGGCCAGCAAGGGCGGTTGCTCTATCGGGGGTATGACATCGACGACCTCGCCGGCCAGTCCACCTTCGAGGAGGTCATGTACCTCCTGTTGTACGGCGCCCTGCCGAGCAGGAAAGAGCTCGACGCCCATCTCAAGGCGCTGGCCGGGGCAAGGCGGCTCCCCCCGCGCATCATCGCGATCCTGAAAGACCTCCCGCGGAAGACCGTCCCCATGGAGGTCTTGCGCACGGGGGTCTCGGCGCTCTCCGCCTTCGACCCGGACGAGCGGGATAACTCCCGCGAGGCCACGCTCCGCAAAGCGATCCGCCTGGCGGCCCAGATGCCGACGCTCGTTGCCGCCTGGGAGCGGATCCGCCGGGGCAAGGAGCCTGTGGCCCCGAACCCGCGCCTGCGCCATGCGGCCAACTTCCTCTCCATGCTGTCCGGCAGGAAGCCCACCGATCTGGCGGCGCGGACCTTCGACGTGGCGCTGATCCTCCATGCCGACCACGAGTACAACGCCTCGACCTTCGCCGCCCGCGTGACGGCGGCGACGCTCTCCGACCTGCACTCGGCGGTGACCTCGGCCATCGGCGCCCTCAAAGGGCCGCTGCACGGCGGCGCCAACGAGCAGGTCATGCTGATGGTGGATCAGATCAAGGAGCCCGCCCGCGCCGAGGCCTGGATCCGGAAGGCCCTCGCCGACAAGGCGCGCATCATGGGATTCGGCCACCGGGTGTACCGCGTGGAGGATCCGCGGGCCAAGCACCTCCGGCGCCTCGCCACCGAGCTGGGGCAACAGGCGGGAAACACGTCCTACGTGGAGATCCTGGACACGGTGGGGCGCATGGTGACGGCGGAGAAGCACATCTACCCCAACGTGGACCTGTACTCCGGCGCCGCCTACGCGACCATGGGGATCCCCGCCGATCAGTTCACGCCGATCTTCGCCTTGAGCCGGATCGCGGGATGGGCCGCTCACGTCCTCGAGCAGCACGCCCACAACCGGCTCATCCGGCCGCGGGCGGAGTACACCGGCCCGACGCACGCCACGTATATCCCCATCGACCGCCGGTAAGAACGGGCTCATGACCCGGGTGAGCCTGGTGATGGCCGTCTTCAACCAGCTCCCCCTGACCCGGGCGTGTCTCGAGAGCCTCCGGCCGACCACGGTGCCCTTCGAGCTTGTGGTCGTGGACAACGGCTCCACCGACGGCACCGCGGAGTTCGTGCGGCAATTCCCGTACCCCTTTCCCTTCCGCCATCACCGCAATGGGGAGAATCTCGGCGTCATTCGGGCGCTGAACCAGGGGTGGCGGCTCGCCCCGGGCGAGGTGGTCTGCTTCCTCCACAACGACACCGAGATGCGCGAGCCCCGCTGGCTCGAGCGGCTCATCGCCGCGCTGGCCGGGGACCGGGGGGCCGGGCTCGCGGGCTTATACGGAGCGAGGCGGCTGCGACGCGACGGCCGGTATGTGGGGCGAACCATCGTCCACTGTCTGGCGGACGGGCCGACGCTGCGGGGGCCCGAGGTCGAGGTGGCGGCCGTGGACGGTGTGTGCCTCTGCCTCAAGCGGAGCGTCCTCGAGCGCCTCGGCGGCTTCGACGAGGCGTACGGATTCTTCCACGGCTACGACCGCGACCTGTCCTTTGCGGTGAGGGAAGCGGGGGGCCGGTGCGTGGTGGTCAACGCCCCCTTCGTTCACCGGGGAGCGGGCACGCGGACGTCCGTCGCGACGGAGGGGCCGCTCAGCGACGATCTGGCTCAGCGTCGCGCGGCGCTCGCGCGCTTCGCGGCCAAGTGGCGGCACCGTCTGCCGTCGGATGTCAGGCGCCCCGCCGAGCGTATCCGAGACTGGCTGAGCTCCCGGGCGTCGTGAAGGCCATGGTTCCGTTCGTCAAGGGGCACGGCCTCGGCAACGACTACCTGGTGCTCGAGGGAAAGGATCTGGACTTCCCCCTGACGCCGCAGGCCATCCGGCGTGTCTGCCACCGGAACTGGGGGATCGGCTCCGACGGCATTCTCCTCCTGGTCGAATCGCCCAACGCCGACTTCGGCCTGCGCATCTTCAACCCCGACGGCAGCGAGGCTGAAAAGTCCGGCAACGGCCTCCGGATCTTCGCCAAGTACCTCTACGACCACGGCCGCACCCGGAAGACGGTGTTCACCGTCGAGACGAAAGGCGGCGTGGTCGAATGCCGCTGCCACCTGGCCGGCGGGCGGGTCGCCGCGGTGACCGTGGAGATGGGGCGGGCGACGTTCCGCGCCCCCGACATTCCCATGCTCGGGCCCGACCGCGAAGTGGTGGGTGTGCGGCTCCAGGTGAACGACCACTTTCTCAAGGTGACGGCCGTCTCCGTCGGGAACCCCCACTGCGTCGTCTTCACCGACCGGCTGGACGAAGCCGAGATCAAGCGGGTGGGCCCGCTGATCGAGCATCATCCGGCGTTCCCGAACCGGACCAACGTCCAGTTCGCCAAAGTGCTGGGGCGGGATCGGCTTCAGATCCTGATCTGGGAGCGGGGCGCCGGCTATACCCTCGCCTCCGGCTCTTCCTCCTGCGGGGCGGCGTGCGCGGCGGTGAAGAACGGCCTCTGCGACTACGGGCCCGTGACCGTGGCGATGCCGGGAGGGGAGCTGACGATCGAGGTCCGTCCGGACTGGTCGCTCCGCCTCCAGGGCCCGGTGGAAGAAGTCTGCTCCGGAACCTTCAGCCCCGACCTCCTCGCGGCCCTCAAGGCGGGCGCCTCGAATCAGTGATTGGGGGTCGCCTCGGCCCCGTGCGGGAGGCCGCGCGGCCGGACGGGCTCGTCGAGTCTGGACACCTCGTGCGCGCTCTGGCCGGCGTGGATTTCGATCCACACCTCCAGCGCCGCAAAGGTGATGGCGGCCAGCAGCAGGGCTGCCAGGCTGATCGAGAAGAGTCCTTTCAGCATCATCGTTCCTCCCATTTCATGGCCGCCAGCTGCGCCTTGAAGGCGCTCACGCGGCTCCAGGCCTTGGCGCTGTGCGCCTCTTTGGCGAGGCTCTCGGCGATTCGGAGGTAGTGCTCGGCCACGTCGCGGTCGCCCAGGGCGGCGAACGCGACGGCCGCTCGCAGGACGCCGTCCACCGACGCCAGTTGACGAGCGCGGGAGAACCCGGCCAGGTAGGCCCGGCGCGCCGTGGCTTCGGCGGCCTCGGGAAACCCCGCGGCGGCGCCGATCCGGAGCGAGGCATCGCCGACCTCAACCATCCCCTGCCAGAGCCGACTTCCGACGGCCGCAAGGTACGCGTCGTGCCAGGCCCGTTTCGCCGCATTGAGGTTCTTACTGGCCAGCGCTTGGTCCACCTCCCGAATGTGGGCCGCCCAGGGGGCGGTTGGCGCCACCAGGGGGTTGACGTGACTCGCCGCCGCTTCGGAAGCGGCCAGCATGGCGAGCGCAACTATGGTGGCGATCCGGGTTTTCATCATTCCCTCCTGGCCTAGTCCAGAGGGCAACCCCAGTGCCAATCGGTAGATGTATTAGAAAATAGACACTTATGAGATTGGTGCCTCCGTTGGAGCGGGGGTGGTGGTGGTGGAAAGCTGAGCACTAACGGGTAGTTCCGGGGGCGACTCGAGCCGCCGCCGGGCCGCTGATTGGGAGGCGGCCTACAGGCCGGATTTGGCGGCGAGGGTGAGGGCGGCCTGGGCGAGGGCTTCCACGCGGGGGCCCATCCCGGCGAAGCGCTCGTCCTTGGTCTGGCCCCGCTTCCATCGGATGTAGATCTGCTGGACGACGACCGCGGTCTTGTAGATGGCGAAGATCTCGTAGAAGGCGATCTTCGAAACGTCCCGCCCGGTCTTCTCGGCGTAGCGCGCCACGATCTGCTCCCGCGTGTAGAAGCCCGGCAGCGTCGTGACCTGAACCACCGACTCCCGGCGGGGATAGGGGTCGCCGGTTTCCGCCCAGTAGCAGAGCAGCTGGCCCAGGTCCACGAGTGGGTCGCCCGTCGTGCACATCTCCCAGTCCAGCACCGCCACGACGCCCCCGGGGTCGGTCGCGTCGAGCATGACGTTGTCGAGCTTCAGATCGCCGTGGACCAGGGTGGCGTCGGTCGGCTTCGGGATGCGCTCGGCGAGCCAGCGCGCGAGATCGGTGATGGCCTGGACCTCGCGGTCCTTGGCCCGCTCCCAGCGTTCCGCCCAGCCCTTGACCTGGCGCTGGACGAAGCCGTCCGGCTTGCCGAGCGTTCCCAGGCCGGCGGCGGCGTAATCCACCGCGTGGAGGGCGGCCATGACGTCCACCATGGCCTCGCTGGCCTTGCGGCGGGTGGCCGGATCGTCGCCCAGCTCCTTGGGCCACTCGCGGCGGATGACGATCCCGCGCCGCCGCTCCACGGACGGATCCTCGCAAAGGAGGTAGGGGCGGGGCGCCGGCGGGAACTCGCGCCAGAGGGCGTTCAGCGCCCGGTGCCCGCGGGTCATGTCGTGGGCCGTCGGCGCCACGGGCCCGACGGGCGGCCGGCGCATGACGAACTCGCGCTCGCCGTAGCGGAGGAGGGAGGTGAGGTTCGAGTGACCCCCGGGGAACTGCTCCACGACGAGCGGCCCCGTCGCCTCGGGGAGCCGGCTGCGCAGGTAGCGGTCGAGGGCGGCTACGTCGAACTGCTCGTCGGGACGGACGGGCGCGGTATCACGCATTGCCCGGCGGATTGGGGGCGAGCGCGGCGAGCGACGAGCCGAGTCGCCGCCCGCTGACGCCGCCGGCGACTGCCGCGGCGAGAACGAGGGCCAGGCCGATGGCGATCTGAGAGGCGGTGGGCAGGCCGGGCCGAAGCGCGGGAAACCGGGAGAGGCTCCAGCTTGTGATGGCCACGTAGACGAGGGCGAACGCCAGGCTTCCCAGCACCGGCCGGCGGCGGGCACCGACGAGGCAGAGCGCCATGGCGGGCGGAAGGGCCCACAGCACGGACAGCACCCGGCCGGTGTACGAGACCACCGGCCCTCGGTTCTCTCGGGCCATCTGGTGGGCCTTGGCGACCGGCGAAGCCGGGTCCCGCGCGATGGCCTCCTGGATCGCCGGCTCGGGCTGGAGCAGGGTGAAACCCGCCTTCGCGACTCCGCCCCCGATCAGCGACAGGAGCGCGGCCAGAATCACCGTGACGGCGGCGGTCCAGCGCTTGGGCCAGAGGCGGGCGACGGGGAGGAGCGTCGCCGGCAGCAGAAGCGCTCCCAGGATCGGATAGTAGAAGAAGGCCAGGCCGCCCTGCTCGTAGGCCCAGAGGATGCTCGTGGCCAGCAGCAGGTGGAAGGTGCCGAAGAAGAGCGCGCCTCCCAGCAGGAGCGCCGCGATCCGCGGCCGCCTCCCCGCGGGGTACGCCTCGACGGCGAGGAGAAGGCATCCCACGGAGTTCACCTGGCTGCCGAGAAGGCCGAGGAGATGCGGGGGGCTCCAGAGCGTGACGTCCAGGCCGAAGAGGCGATGCCAGAGGTCGTCGATGGGCGCCGCGAGGACCGTGATGAGGATCCCCCACAAGGCCAGGTGGGTCCCGCGTGTTCCCACGAGCCCGAAGACGCGTATGCTCCCGGGTGGAGGAGAACCGCGCAACGCCGGCAGGGTCTCACGGGCGAGGGTGGCCAGGGAGAGGATAACCACGGCCGTCACGCCGGAGTAGGTCATCAGGTGGGGCGGGATCCAGAACGAGTCGCGGCCGATCAGGAGGTGCCAGTGGATGTCCCAGGTGACCCCCCAGCCCCCCCAGAGCTTGGCGGCCAGCATTCCCCAGAGCGCGCCTCGCCGGAGCGCCTGAACGTCGGCTGTCGGCCCAGCCGTGACCAGCATTACTTCTTCGGTGGCTCGACGCCCAGCACCTTCACGTCGAAGAAGAGGGTCTTGCCCGCCAGGGGATGGTTCAGGTCAATCACCACGGTCTTTTCCTTGACCTCTTTGACGCGGACGATCCTTCTGCCGCCGCCCTGGCTCTGAGCCACCAGCTCGGTCCCGACGGTCAGCGCGTCCGGCGGGAGCATGTCCTTCGGGACTTCGGTGAGGGCTCGCGGATCCACCTCGCCGTACGCGTCCGCAGGCTTCACCGTCACCTTCTTCTCGTCGCCCGCCCGCATCCCGTTCAGAGCCTTCTCCAAGCCGGGGATGATCTGCTGCTGCCCCTGCGTGTACATGAGGGGCTCCTGGCCCCTGTTCGAGTCCAGCACCTTGCCGCCATCGTCTTTCAGCGTGTATTCGAGCTGGACCTTCGAGCCATTCTCGATGGCGGGACTCCTGCCCTGCTCCTGTGGTTGAGCCTCCGCGACGCCGAGCGCCAGCCCGAGCGTGAGAGCGATCACCCCCGCGGTTTTCATCGCGCCTCCCATTTGCCGGGCGAAATGGCCCCGGCACATGCGTTGGAGTCTACACCGGCGCGGCGAGGTGGCGCAATCTGCCCGTATCAGAATCGAGCCGTTGGATGTTCCGGGGGCAAGAGAGTGACGAGGCGATCGGAACAAATAGCCCGGCGGGCTCTTACGGGGTCAGGTCCAGCGCCTCGACGATCCGTGAGAAGGGGATCTGCGCGGTGTTGTTCAGCTCCTTGACGAGCTCCGGGGTCGTGGCCTCGAAGAGGCACATGCAGCGTGACTCCCCCGGGACGAAGGTGCTGCGGATGTAGCGGACGTTCTTCCCCTCCGCCGTGAGCCGCTGGCCGGTCTCGATCGCCCGCTTCTGAGCCGCGGCGAGCTGATCCATCGTGATGCCCTTCAGATCGCGCTCCACCATGTAAACCGCCATAGCCGTCCCTCCTTGTGTCTTCCGATACTGCTCCCCGCCTCAGGTGATGTCAAGGCGCACCGCCCACCTTCGCCAGCATCGCCTCCGCCCGGTCCAGCCAGAACGCCATTTCCATAGAGCCGAACAGCCGGATCGCGGTTGACAGCGCGGCCCGCGCCGCCTCCGCCCTTCCCAGCCGCGCGTGGAGCCCGCCGAGACCGAGGTGGCAGTGAGCCAGGAGGGGGCGCATGCCCAGCTCTTCGGCCAGCGCCCGGGCCTGGCGATAGGCGTCTTCGGCCTCCTCGATCTGGGGGGAATCGTGATGCGAGGCGATCTCGCCGAGGAGCCGGAGCACGTACGCCTGGTGTCCCCGTTCCTTGTGTTTCCGGCAGAGATCCAGGGCCTGTGCCGCGAGCCGGGCCGCGTCATCCGGTCGTTCGGCCAGCAGAAAAGCTTCGCTCAGATGGGCCATGCGAAGCGCGTGGCCCACCCGTCTCAGCAGCATCGTCTCCTCGACGGCCCGCTCGAGAAGCGGAATGGCTTCGCCCAGGCGCCCGGAGAGCGCGTAGGCGTAGCCCAAGGGGGACGCAATGGCCGGGGACCACAGCACGAGGTCTCCGATCCGGCAGAGCGGCAGGCTCCGTTCGAGCGCCGGGATGGCCTTGTGGAAATCCCCCTTTCGAAGGTGGAGAAGACCCATCCCGAGATATGCGACGAGACGCTCGAATGGTTGATCGACGGCCTCGGCGACCCGAACGGTCTCCTCGCCGATCGTCGTCCCTTCGGCGAACTCTCCGAGCTCGGCGAGCCACCACGCCAGCCACGTGCTGGAGAGCACCAGACGGGCGGACTGGTCGAAGCCCTCGCGCCGCGGATCACTCCGCAGGGACTGGACGAACGTCCGGATGGAGGCGACCGCGCGCCGATACTCCCCCAGGCTCGCGTAGACCTGTCCCAGGTGGAAATTCGTGACGAGCTCGAGGTTGACGTCGTTGAGGTCGTTGGCGATGGCCAGCGCGCGCTGGCCCGATTCGAGAGCCCGGTCGTGTTCGGCCGTGGCGAGGTAGTAGTTGATGAGGTGGGAGTAGACCTGCCCGAGCCGCGGCTGATCGTCGATCGTCCTGGCGAGGGTCTCGGCTTCGCGCAGGTGGCCGAGGATCCGCCCGAACTCTCCCAGCCGGAAGAGCGATGCGCGAAGGCTGAACCTGAGATCGATGGCCTGCTGGAGCCTGTCGCGACTGTCGGGAAGATGCGTGAGGGTGTCCAGCGCCTGCTCGAACCACGCCACCGCCTCCCGGTCGGCCGAGCGCGCCACGGCCTTGGCGCCGGCCTGGCGAAGGTAGGTGAGGGCCTTGTCCCAGACCTCGCCCCGGTGGGCGTGGTACGAGAGCTGCTCGACTCGCTCCGCCAGGGCGTCGGCATAGAGCGCTTCGATGACCTCCACGATCCGCGCGTGCAGGCCCCTCCGTCGCTCCTGGAGCAGGCTCCCGTAGGCAACGTCATGCGTGAGCGCGTGCTTGAAGGTGTATTCGACCTCGGGGAAGAGGCGGGCTTCGTAGAGAAACTCCGCGGCCTGGAGGTGCGCGAGGCCCGGCCGGAGCGCGTCCTCGGGCAGCCCTGCGACGGCCTGGAGGATGGCGATCGGCACATCCTTGCCGATGACCGCCGCGGTCTGGAGGAGGCCCTTTTCCTCGGGCGGAAGCCGGTCGATCCGGGCGGCCAGGACCGCCTGGACGGTGGCCGGCACCTGGATGCCGGAAGGCGCCATGGCCATGCGATAGGCACCGCGCTCGCCGACCAGCACCCGGGTCTCGACCAGAGTGCGGACACTCTCCTCGAGGAAGAAGGGATTCCCCTCGGTCCGCTCGATCAAGAGTCGTTTGAGAGGCTGGACATCCGCGCCGTTTCCGACCAGCGCGTGAAGCAGCGCCTCGCAGCTCTCGGGCGGCAATGGGTCGATCCTGAGCTGCGTGTAGTAGCCCTTGGTTCCCCAGCGGTGCTGGTACTCGGGGCGGTAGTTGACGAGGAGGAGCACCCGGGCGGCGGGGAGGCTCTCGGTCAGGCTGTCGAGCAGAGCCTGGGTCTCGGAGTCGATCCAGTGGAGATCCTCGACGACCAAGAGCACCGGCTGACCCTGGCTCTCCCGGAGCAGCAGGCGCTTGAGCGCGTCGAGCGTGTGCTGGCGCCGCTGCGCGGGGGTGATTGCCCGGAACGGGTGTTCCTGCGGGAGGGCCTCCAGCAGGGCCAGCACCGCCAGGACCACATCCTCGAGCGACCGGTCCAGCGTCATCACCTTGCCGGTCACCTTTTCCTGGATGGTGCGGGAGTCATCGCGGTCCTCGATCTTGAAATAGCCTTTGAGCAGGTCGAGCACCGGGGAATAGGCCGTCGCCTTTCCGTAAGAGACGGCTGCGCCTTGGAGGAGGAGCCAGCCGTCGGTCCGGTAGGAATGGGCGAACTCCCAGAAGAGGCGCGACTTGCCGACGCCGGGTTCCCCCACGAGCGCAACCACCTGGCCGTGGCCCTTCTCCGTCTGCTCGAGCGCCCGCTGCAGCTGTTCGAGCTCACCATCGCGGCCGACGAACGGGCTGAGTCCCCGAGCGGCGCCGACCTGCAGCCGGGAGCGGGCGGACCCGGCGCCCGCGACCTCGTAGACGTCAATCGGAGCCTCGAGCCCTTTGACCGCCACCGGGCCGAGCGGCTTCACATGGATGTACCCTTCGGCCAGCCGGAGGGTGACAGCCGTGACCAGGACGGAGCCGGGCCTCGCCATCTGCTCCATCCTGGCCGCCAGGTGGGTCGTCTGGCCCACCGCCGTATAGTCCATGCGGAGATCGCTGCCGATGGAGCGCACGACCACTTCGCCGGAGTTCAGCCCGACCCGGATCTGCACGGGGACGCCGTGCGCGCGCTGGATCTCGTCGCCGTACCGGTTCACGCTCTCCTGCATCCGGAGCGCCGCGTAGCAGGCCCGGACCGCGTGGTCTTCGTGGGCCACGGGCGCGCCGAAGAGCGCCATGATGCCGTCGCCCATCACCTGGTTGACCGTCCCCTCGTAGCGATGGACGGCCTCCATCATGCGCTCCAGCACGGGATCCAGGAGCTTTCGCGCCTCCTCGGCATCACGGTCGGCTAGGAGCTCCATGGACCCCTTCAGGTCGGCAAAGAGGACGGTGACCTGCTTGCGCTCCCCTTCGAGCGCGCTCTTGGAGGACAGGATCTTCTCGGCGAGATGCGGAGGCGTGTAAGCCTGGGGGAAGGCAAATCGGGCCCCCGGAGCCGTGGACGTCAGGGGCTGGCCGCAGCGCTTGCAGAATTTGTGGATGGGGGCGTTGGCGGTGCCGCAGGAAGGGCACGCGATCTCGAGCCGGGCGCCGCACTCAGGGCAGAACGTCGCGTCGGGCGGCGACTCGCTCTGGCATCGCGGGCACTGCATGAGCGCCCTAGCGCAGCGCCGGGGTGCGCGCCTGGGCCACGCCGATCATGCTGTCCCGCGTGACCAGTTCCGCCAGTTCCGCTTCGCTCGTACCCTCCGTACCCGCCGGCCGGGCGGGGATCACGAGGTAGCGCATATCGGCGGTGCTGTCGAGGACCCGCACCTCCACGTCCGGCGGGGGCTCCGTCCCGAACTCCTTCAGCACCCCGCGCGGGTCCACCACCACGCGCGAGCGGTAGTTCAGGCTCTTGTACCAGTCGGGCGGATAGCCGAGGAGGCCGCGCGGGTAGCAGGAGCAGAGGGTGCACACGACGACGTGGTGCACCTTCTGGGTGTTCTCGACGGCCACGAGCGCCGCCTCCTGCGTGAACTCGATCCCGAGCTCGGCGATCGCCGCCTTGGCGTCCGCGAGCAGGCGCGCCTTGAACGCGGGGTCCACCCAGGCCCGGGCGATGACCTTGGCCCCCAGGGTAGGGGAGCGCGAGTCCATCTCCTCCACCCTTCGCCGCACCTGGTCGGCCGTGATGAGGCCTTTCTCGATCAGGAGCGTCTGGACGGCGTCCACCCGACGCTCGAACTCGGTCATCGGGTGATCACGGGCGACGGGGGCGTGGGGATTATCGGGGTGATCGTCGTGCATGGCTCCCTCCTGCCGTGTCAGGCCGGTTCCAGCCAGTGCTCGTAGATGTCGATCAACAGTTGGTCCCGAGGCGGCCCCGGGTATTTCCCCCAGACGTGCGGCTGGGCGAAGCGGACCCGATAGAGCGGCTGCTTGGGGAGGCCGTCGCCGCCGTGGGCGAGCGACTCAGGGTTGCGGTAGGTGCCGTGGAGGCGCTCGACTGTGCCGATCTTGCCCTGGATATACGTGGGTGTCCGGAAGTGCCGCGGGGGAGACCCGAGCCGGACCTTGACCCGGTCCCCGGCCTTGAACCTGGCGCTCATCGGCGTGCTGCCAGCTCCTTGACCTTCCGCTCGATCTCCTCGCGCGTCAGGACGCCTTTTTCCACCATGATCGTCTCGACGGCGTGGAGCCACCGCTCGTAGTACTTGGACTTCTCGTACGCCGCCGGCTCCATGCTCTCGATCGCCCGGCGCAGCTCGTCCACCCTCATCACGCGCTTCTGGGGGCTCATCAGGAGCATGGCGATCGCGTCGGTCCGCTTCTCCCACCAGGACAGGTCGTGTTCGGACTTGTCCACCGGGCCCGCGCCGGGCCGGCCTCCTCGATCGTGCACCCGCGACATCGGCGTCTCCTTTGTTCACCTGCTTCGGGTGAACACATACTACCCGTCCACGTCGGCATGTCAACCTCGCCTGGCCGCCCGCTGGTATAATCTGGCCGTGCTCGCCGAGACGGCTTTCAGCGTCAGGGCGCGGGAGTTCGAGCCGGCCTACTTCAGGCTCGGCGTCGCCGAGATCGAGCGCCGGGCGGCGGAGGCCGTGGCCGCCCTGGCCTCCTGCCAGGTCTGCCCCCGCAACTGCCGGGTGGACCGCCTCCACGACAAGACGGCCGTCTGCAGGTCGGGGCGCTACGCGCTGGTGAGCTCCCACTTCCCCCATTTCGGCGAGGAGGACTGCCTCCGCGGCTGGAAGGGCTCGGGCACGATCTTCTTCTCCTGGTGTAATTTGCGCTGCATTTTTTGTCAGAATTGGGACGTCAGCCAGAAGGGAGAGGGGGCGGTGGTGACCCCGGAGCGGCTGGCGGACATGATGCTGGAGCTCCAGGCCATCGGCTGCCACAACATCAACTTCGTCACGCCCGAGCACGTGGTGCCCCAGATCCTGGAGGCCCTGCCGCTGGCGATCCGGGGCGGCCTCCGCCTCCCCATCGTGTACAACACGAGCGCCTACGACAGCCTGGAGAGCATCCGGTGGATGGACGGCATCGTGGACATCTACATGCCGGACTTCAAGGTGTGGGACGGCGTGGTGGCCAAGCGGTACTTGAAAGCGCCAGATTATCCGGCAGCCGCACAGAAGGCCATCAGCGAGATGCACGAGCAGGTGGGGCCGCTGGTCATGGACGAGCACGGGCTCGCCAAGCGCGGGCTCCTGGTCCGCCACCTGGTGATGCCGGGCATGCTGGAAGAGACGCGGCAGATCATGACCTGGCTCGCCCGCGAGCTCTCGCCCGACACCTACGTCAACGTGATGGCGCAGTATTATCCGGCCGGGGTCGTCTCCGACGAGAAGTACCCGGAGATCAACCGGCGGCTCTTCACCGGGGAGTACGCCGAGGCCGTGACGATCGCCCGTGAGGCCGGGCTCTGGCGCCTGGACGAGCGCCGTCCCCGCCTGCCCCTTCTTCGGCTGACGGTCACTGGCCCTAGAACACGGTGATCTGGGAATTTAGAAAGGGCTTGAAGTGTGCGTTACGTGGCCGGGAGGTACAGGTATGAGTACCGAAACGACTGATCTGCGATCGATTCGAGCAGGCACGGTTGTCGCCCTCTGGCGCTATCCGGTGAAGTCGATGATGGGGGAGGAGCTGAACGCCTCGCACGCCGAGGTTCGGGGGCTCGTGGGAGACCGCGCCTATGCTGTTGTCGACGAGGCTACTGGGAAAGTCGCCAGCGCGAAGAACCCGAGGCTTTGGGCCCGATTGTTCGACTGCCGCGCAGCGGTCGTCGAGCCGCCCGAGCCTGGCCACCCTCTGCCGCCGGTCCGCATCACCCTCCCCGATGGACGGACCGTCCGGAGCGACGAACCCGGCGTCGATAAGGCGCTCTCGGAGGTGCTGGGGCGGCGAGTGTGTCTGGCGGCGAGCGCTCCGGAGGGCGCCCGCTTGGAGGAGTACTTCCCGGACCTTGAGGGGCTCTCGCCCGAGGGGTACCGCGATACGGTAACCGAGCTCCCCCTGGCGGAGGCGGCGCCGGGGGGGACCTTCTTCGACCTCGCGGCCTTCCACCTCCTCACGGCGCAGACGATCGATGCCCTGCGGCGAGCGTACCCGGACGGGCGGGTCGAGCCGCGCCGTTTCCGGCCGAACGTCGTCATCCGCGCCGAGGGCAGCTCGGAGGGCTTCGTCGAGAACGATTGGGTGGGGCGTGTGCTCGGGATCGGATCCAGCCTTAAGATCAAGGTTCTGATTCCGACGATGCGATGCGTGATGACGACCCTCGCTCAGGATGACCTGCCCGCCGATCCGGGGATCCTGCGGGCAACCGTCCGCGCGAACCCCGTTCTGGTCCGCGACCGAGGCAGGTACCCGTGCATAGGCGTCTATGGGAGCCTTGCGCGCCGGTTGTCTTCCGGCGGCGAGATCCGCCGCGGTGACCCAGTGACCCTCGAGTAGGGTAAAATGCTCGCCCTGCCTCGTGTAGCGTCCAGGGCGGGCTTGTGGCACCGCCCCGAGCGTCCTGAAGGAGCTCAACGACCCGTCGACGATCAGCGCTGATGGGCACTTTGCCGATGGCTTTTCGGAAGAGTCACAGTTGTTCAAGGAAAGCACGAGTGGCGGGGCGCTTTTCTTCAATTCTGAAAAGTAAGTGATCCAGGAACAGGCCGGGCAGCTCACTAAAGGTAGACCTTGACTTTTAGGGCAACTGCATATCATTGGGGCGCAGGAGTTCGGCGCCGGGCTGGAAGTTGGCGGAAGACAAGGAGGTACGCGAGAGGCATGAAGTGGTGCGATTTCGGGATAGGCTGCGGTAGGCGGCAAGGTTTGCCGTGTTAGGCTCTTCCGCCTAATCCGCGTTAGAGCTCAACGGAGGGAAGCTATGGATCAAAACCAAGCGGTCTCGGTCGAAACATTGAAGGCAATCGCCAATGCATTCAATGCCCACGATCTGGACGCCATCATGGAGTTCTTTGCCGACGATTGTTCGCTGGACATGCCCCGTGGGCCGGAACCCTGGGGACAGCGCTTTATAGGCAAAGCGGCCGTGCGCGAGGGGTTAGCGACACGCTTCAAAGGCCTCCCAGACGTGCACTACGGTGATGACCGACACTGGGTTAGTGGCAATATGGGCGTCTCTGAGTGGCTACTGACCGGTACGACGCCTGACGGACGCCAAGTGCGCGTACGCGGATGCGACCACTGGGAGTTTCGAGACGGGAAGGTCATTAGGAAGGACTCGTATTGGAAGATCGTTGAGAAACCGGCATGACGTTCCCGCGCTAACTGCGGGTCGGAGCCGACGGGCTACCGCGCGCGGCTCATCCCAGCGTTTAGGCGACGATGACATGCTCGTGCGTGAGGATGAAGGGAGGCCGGCCCGGGGCCAGGAAGTTCGGCTCGTCGGCCAGGAGCCGCGAGAAGTCCTCAGACGCCGTCCAGGCACGTATGGCGTCGGTCGAATCGAACCAGGCGATCGCCGCGCCGTCCCAGGGCGGCGTCCGGCCGGCCTCATAGATCGAGCGCCGTGTGTGGCTCTGCACCAGGCGGCGCACGAAGGGGCTCTGCGCGGCCAGGGGGCCGTGGACCTCGCGCCAGTAGCGCTGGAAGTCGTCGACAGCCATGCCGGGCTTCCGCCGGGCGAACCCAATGCTCTTTACCGCGTCCGCCGGGATTGGCCCGTCCTTGATCAAGCGCTCCTCGGTGATAATGGACAGGGTGTTGGCCGCGTCCAGGAAGTTCGTTTCGTCTGCCCGCACAGCATCGAGTTCGGGCGTCCCGGCCAGGGCGCGCAGGGCGTCGGTCGTGTCGAACCAGTCCTCGGCGACACCGTCGTAGACAGGTTCGCCCTTCCGATAGCTGCCTGGCCGGGTGTGAGACTGGACGTAGCGGCGGAGGCCGGGGAGCCGCATCACCACGTCGGAATGGCGTACACGCCAGTATCGCTGGAAGTCCTCCACCGACATCCCGGGCTTGCGCTTGAGCAGCACCATCAACTTGACCATCGGTCCTCCCCCCTCGGGCCTGGACCTTCCAGACGACGTATGATATCTCGTATCCAAGGCGTCCAGCGAGTGGGGCCGCTGACGCACAACTTTAGGCATCTGAGCGGCCGAAGGTCGCGATGACCACGCCGGCACGAAACGTTCGGGACTATCCGCCCGGCTGTAGCGCTCTTGGTTTTCCCTGGAACAGACCGATC
>JACPCF010000027.1 GCA_016179965.1 Candidatus Rokuibacteriota bacterium
GGGCTACTTCACCCGGACGACCCGGTTGGAGAGGCCTTTCCCGGCGAGGTCCTGACTCCGGGCGCGCGCCTCCTCCTCGGAGGCGAAGTTCCCGTGTCGGATGGCGAGGTTGAGGGCTTCGCCCGGCTGCACGGCGACGCGAACCTGGTGGCCGGCGGCCCGGAGTTTGTCGGCGACCTGCACCGCGCTCCGGAGCGGGGCGGGCTCGCCCACGCGGATCGAGAGGTTGTCTCCGCTGCCGACGAGGGTGGTCTGGGCGAACCCCGCCGCCTTGAGGCGCTCCTGGATCGCCTGAGCCTCGCTCAGGCTGGGGACGCGCTCGAGGAAGACGCCGTAGAGGTTGCCGCCCCCCTGCTGCCTGAACCTGACCGTGGGGAAGCCGGCCGTGTTCAGCTGGCGCTCGATCCGCTCCGCTTCTTCGGCGGTCGTGAACGGGCCGAACTCGAGGGCATAACGAGGCTCAGCGGGCACCGCGCTCTTCGCGGGTGGGGCTGCCGGCTTGGGCGCGGCCGCACCCACGCCTTCGGCTCGCGGATCCGGCGACGGCGCGGGGGGCGCCGCCGGAGAAGCCGGCGGGAGCGCGGGCGCCCGCGCGGCCTCCGGCGGGCGCGCCGCGGGGGGCTTCTGCTGCAGGGCCCGTTCAAGGAGCGTGCTCCGGAAGAGCTCCCTCACGGGGCCCGGGCCCGCCAGCCCGAAGAGACCGAGGCGCCAGGCCAGGAGCGTGGCGAGGAGCAGGACCAGCACCGCGAGGATCGCGATCCCCACCCAGAGCTGCGCGTAGCGCCGACCCGGGGCCGGCGGCGTGGCAGCCTCGACCTTCGGCGGGGCCGCCGCCGCAGGCTTGCGCGACAGAATTCCCTTGAGCGCCCCCACCAGACGCGTGGGCAGCGCCGGGCCGGGCGGTCGGGCTTCCTCTGCCGTGCCCTCTTCGCCGTAGTAGTGCGTGTAGTACTGGTGGTACGGAGCGTAGCCGGCGATCTCGGCTCCCAGATCGTTCAGCACGACGCCCCACACGTTCGCCCGCGCGCTCTCCATCTGCATCTTGGCGCGCTTGAGCGCCAGCCGTCCCACCTTGCCCGCCTGGTAGACGAGGATGACGCCGTCCACCTGGCTGCCGAGGATGACGGCGTCGGTGACCGGCAACGTGGGGGGCACGTCGAGAAGGATGATGTCGTACCGCTGGCGAGCCTGGCGGAGAAACTCGGCCATCTGGGGGGTCGAGAGGAGCTCAGACGGGTTTGCGGGGACGGGACCCGAAAGGAGAATGTGGAGGTTGTCCAGGCCGGCGGCGGTCATGATGTCTTCCATCTCGAACCGGCCCATCAGGATGTCGGCCACCGTCCGGATGCAATCTTCCCAGCGCTGGTTGCCCAGCAGGACGTCGGTGAGCCCCGGGTCGCGATCGATGCCGAAGAACTTGTGGATGGTCGGCCGGCGGAGGTTGGCGTTCACGAGGAGCGTCTTCTGCCCGGCCTGGCAGAGGGTGATCGCGAGGTTCACGATGACGGTGGTCTTGCCCTCCTGGAGCGTGGGGCTCGTCAGCAGGAAGACCTTGGCCGGCCGCTCCATCGTGGCGAACTGGATCCGCGTCCGAAGGCTGCGAAACGCCTCCGCCACGGGCGACTTTGGGTCGAAGTGGGACACCAGGAGCGCGTGGCGAGACAGCGTTTCGGCGTCCAGCGAGGCCAGAGCCGGGCGGCGCTCGATGAGACGGTCCACGATCTCCCGCGTGTCGATGTGCGGGATGACCCCCAGGACCGGGACGCCCAGGTAGTCCTCCACGTCCTCGATGGTGCCGATGGAGGTGTCGAGGGTCTCCTGGACGAAGGCGAGCACCAGCCCCAGCATCAGGCCGATCAGGACGCCCACCAGCACGGTGTTGAACGTCTCGCCGGTGACCGGGGCCGAGGGCTCGGACGCCGGGCGGATGATCGTGACCTCCTCGATCTTCTCCGCCTCCTTGATGAGCGCCTCCTGGTGGCGCGTCTTCATCAGCGCGAGGAGGTCGTCGTTGACCTTGGCCTCGCGCTGGAGCCGCTGGAGGGAGAGCTCGACCGTGGGCACCTCGCGGTTCCGCTGGAAGAGCTCGCCGATCTGGCGGTTGAGGATTTCCTCCCGGTTCCGGAGGAGCGCGATCTGCGCCTGGAGCTCCCGCAGCATCTCCCCCCGCACCTCCCGGATCCGGTCGTTGATCGCCTGCAGGCGCGGGTGGCTGTCCGTCACTTCCAGGGCCAGGTTATTCCGCTCCAGCATCAGATCCGCCAGGGTCGCCTGGAGCCGCACCATGGCCGGATTGGCCGTGTCCACGTACACCCGCTCCGCTTCCCGGAGCGCGAGCCCGTCGGCCGCCCGCAGCCGCCCCGCCGCCAGTTCCAACTCGGTCCGCTGCTGGCGCGTCTTCTCGATCTCGCCCCGGATCTGGGTGAACAGGGAGAGGAGGACCGTGGACTCGGCGCCCGGGGCGATGACGCGGTTCGCCTCTCGGAACGCCCACATCGCTTCCTCGGCCTTCTTCACCCGCCCCTCCAGCTCCTTCAGCTGCTGCTCGATGAACTGGCGCGCTTCGATGATCCGGGCGTTCCGGGCCCGCCCCTGGACGTCGCGGTAGACCTCCGCCACGGTGTTGGCCAGATCCTTGGCCCTCCGGGGGTTGGAGGACGAAGCGGTGATCTCCAGGATGTTGGTGCTGGCGACCCGGAGGGTCTTCACCTTGGCCGCCAGCCCATCCACGACGGCGGTGTAGGCCTTGGATTCTTTCACCGCGTCGGGTGGCATCGTCGTCGGCAGCTCGCCGAGCCGCTTGGCCACCTGTTCCATCACCGGGAAGCTCCGGATGATCGCCGCCTGGGTCTCGATGGTGTCGGCGGGCGAGAACGAGAGGACCTCGACCAGGAGGCCGGTGAGCGAGGTGGACTGCTCGAACTTGATGGCCGAGGTGGACTGATACACGGGCTCCTTCTGCCAGGCGAACCAGAAGGCGAACAGGGCGACCAGCAGGGCCGACGCGAGGATGGTGACGCGGCGCCGGCGGATGATCCGCCAGTAGTCGCGCAGGTTCATCTCATACTGGGCCATGACCTTAGCTCATCGGAACGCTTCGCGAAAGCTCAACCGTTCGAGGTGGCTGACCAGCTGCCTGACCCGGGCGCGCGTCGGATCCTCGGGCTCCTGCGCCGGTTCCGGCGCCCCCGGCACGGCCGGATCGGGCGGCGGCGCGGGCTCCACGTTCCCCTCCACCGGCTCGAAGCAGATCCCGCGCTCGCCGTTGACCTCCAGGCAGCGGCACTCCACGAGCACCGGGGAGAGCGGGCCCAGGTAGCGCGCCGTGCGCCGCAGGCTGTCGGAGAAGCGCGGGGCCAGCAGGAAGAGCCGTGGGGGGACGGCGGTGTCGATCCTGGCGCCCGGCAGCAGGCGCCCGAGCAGCGCTCCGTTCTCGCGGCACCAGCCGTACGCCTCGAGCCCCTGGAGCAGCCGCGCGGGATTGGAGCCCGAGCCCAGGATGATGAGCACGAGCCGCTCGCGCGAATCCGCCGCCACGAGATCCACGGGAACCTGGCCGGCCGGGAAGCGCCGCTCCAGGACGGACACCCCCTCTTCGAGCGCGGGGAGATTCGCCTCCACCAGGGCGGCCAGCTCCTCGCGGTCCGTCAGCCCCAGGGGACGGATGGAGATGCTCATCACCCCTCCTGGACGGGACCCATCACGTAGATGAACGGCGCCTCGGCAAGGTCCAAGATCTTCGGGGCGGGCAGCGGGTGGCCCTTCGAGTCGGCCACGATCTCCACTTTCGGCCGGAGGGGGTGGGCGCGATTGACGGCGATCACCCGCCCCACCTCGCCGGTGTTCAGCTTCACCACCGTCCGCGGCGGGAAGACCGAGATCTCCGCCAGCAGCGCCTTGATGAGCGGCGTGGGGAAGTCCTCATGCTTGGAGCTCACGATCTGACGGACCGCCTGATAGGGCTGCAGGCGAGGCGCAGGCGGGCGGGGAAAGATCAGCGCCGTGTAGGTGTCCATGAGGGCGATGACCTTGGCGTTGGGATGAATGGCCGCGCCCGCCAGGCCCTGAGGATACCCCCGGCCATTCTCGCGCTCGTGGTGCTGGAGCACGGCCTCGACGATGCCCGCCCGCGGCGGTGCCCACCGGCGCACGATTTCGGCCCCGAGCTGAGCGTGCGTCTGATACGCGGTGGGGTCCGCGCCGGCTGGCAGGCTGGCGACCCCAACGTCGAAGAGAAACGCCGCCGTGGCGAGATCCAGGAGTCGCTCCCGGTCATGGCCGAGCCCACGGCCGATCTGGATCGAGAGGACGCCGACGGCGGTCAGGTGGGCGGCCAGGTACTCGGCGCCCCCCGGGGGCGGATTGTTGGCCAGCCAGAAGAGATCCGCCGAACCCTCCAGCGAGCGGACCACGCGCTCCAGCAGTCGTTGCAACCATCCCCAGGGAAACTCGCGCCCCTCGCGGGCCAGCGCGGGCAGCCGGCCGGTGAACGCCAGGAGCTCGGTGAAGAGCTGTTCCGCCCCCTCGCCCGTCGCGGCCTCGGCGGCGGGAGCCTCCGCGCCGGCCGCGGGCTCCGGCTCCGGGGGGGCAGCGGCAGGGGGCGCGGCGGCGGGCTCGGGGGGGAAGCGCACTCGCGGCGGCCGCGACGCCTCGGCCGGCGGCGGCGCGCCCCCGGGCGCCTGGGCAGCTGGCGGCGCTTCGCGGGCGGGCGGCTCGCCGCCCCCCCGGTGAATCCCCCGGACCAGATCACTCATCCGGACCAACCAGCGTCCCCCTCTCACGCGACGATGGCCGAGAAGGCTCCCCCGGCACGCAGCATTCACACGACTCCCACGGTGTCCTTGATCACCTCGGCGATGATCTTCTCGTCGATCTCAGGGGCCCGCTTGGAGTAGCCGATGAGGAGCGAGATATCGCAGATGTTGTTGATCTCCCGCGGCATGCCGCGGGTGAAGTCGAAGATCAGCCGCACCGCCTCGTCCGTGAAGATACGCCGGGTCTGGCCCGCCGTCTTGAGCCGATGGGCAATGTAGTTGGCCGTGTGCTGGTAGTCCAGCGTGTTCAGGTGGTACCGGATCGTGATCCGCTGGTCCAGGTGGCGCATGCGGCGGAGCTTGTCCCGCAGCTCGGGGGAGCCGATGAGGAGGAGCGTGACCAGGAAGCGATCGTCGAGCTGGAAGTTCAGCAGGAGGCGGATCTCCTCGAAGATGGCGTCGTCCTCGATGAGCTGCGCCTCGTCCACGATGATCACGTTGTCCCGGCCCGCCTTGAAGTTCCGGTAGAAGAGGTCGTTGATCGTGTGCAGCAGCTCGACCTTCCCCTTTTCCTGGGTGTCCACGCCCATCTGGTAGAGGAGCTCCCGGAGAAAATCGGCCGCGTTAAAGCAGGGATTGGTCAGGAGCCCCACCTCGTACCGCTCGGTCTCCAGGCGCTGGAGAAGCGCCCGCGAGAGCGTGGTCTTGCCGCAGCCGTACTCCCCCGTCAGCATCGCGGCGCCCTTGCGGTGCTTCACCGCGTACACCATGCGGATGAGCGCCTCCTCGTGCTCGGGCGACAGGTAGAGGAATTTGGGGTTGGGGGAGTTGTCGAACGGGGGTTCGGCAAGCTCCCAGTAGGCTTCGTACACCCTCTGTCTCCCCTTACCGGTGGCCTTCGGCCGGCACGAAGAGCGGCCCTTTGAACAGGATGAAGAGCCCCGTGTAGGCGGTGACGATGCTGGCCACGGCGGAGGCGATGAGGAGGTAGTCCTCGTACCACTTCACGAGCACCTCCGGCACCTGCATCACGACCCCGGGCTCCACCGGCGGCGCCTCGTCGAGCTTGTAGACTTTGCCGTTTGGGAACGTCACAGTGGCCGCGCTCATCTTGGCCCGGCGGTCCGGGCCGCCCGCCAGCAGGACGTAATCCTTGGGAGAGTAGAACGGCCGGTAGTCGAAGGCGCCCGGAGCCCGCACGTTGCCGGTGACGTAGACCTTGTCCTCCACCACTGGCACGACGAACACGTCACCGTTCAGAAGCGCGAGGTTCTGGCTCTCGTCCTTCTCCACCAGGAGCCGCTGGAGATCCACGGGGATGGTCTGCCGCGGGCCGCTGATCCCCCCCCGCTCCACGAAGGCCCGCCGGAAGTTGGCGTACGGCGCCACGCCGCCGGCCTTCACGACGATGTCCTTGATCCTGTCGCCGGCTGCCAGCTCGATGCGCGCCACCAGCGTTTGCTTCCCGACCGTCGTGGTCCTTCCCGGGTCCGCGCCGGTCCCGAGGAACGCGCCGCGCACCTCCACCACGTCCTGGAGCACGGCGATGGGCGGCACGAAGAGCACGTCCCCGCGCCGGAGCTCGAGCTCCGGGGCCCCGGGGGCCAGCGCCCGGGCGAGATCCAGCCCCTCCGTTTCCTTCTTGTTGTCGGGGCCGACCCGCGTCAGTCGCGCTTCGCCGAGCGCCGCCTGATATCCGAGGCCCCCGGTGAGAGCCAGCATGGCCGTCAGCGTCCGATCCTCGCCGATCTCGTACTCACCCGGCCGCGCCACGCTCCCCACCAGGCTGACGGAGGGACCGCGCGGCGGAACGTACAGCGCCAGCCCTTCGCTCATGTACGGGTTCTGGGACATGTCTCCGCGCAGGGCAAAGCGCAGGAGATCCACGGTGCGGTCCACCGTCGTCCCGCGGAGCACGGCGATTTCCCGGAGTGACCCGCGGGGCGTGATCCCGCCGGCGGCGGTGATCACCTGCGCGAGCCGATCCGTGGCGGTGACGGCGTAGGTTCCCGGACGCTCCACCTCTCCCGAGACGGTGACCTCGAAGGCGCGGGCCGTCAGCACGGTGAAGGTCAGGTCGAAGAACTTGAAGAGCGGCTGCACCCGCTCGACGAGCGCCTTGCGCGCTTCCGCCACCGTCAGCCCCGCCACGGGGATCGTGCCCATCGGCGGCAGATGAACGTTCCCCTCGGGTGTGACGACGAGAACCTGGCGCGCGACGTCGAGCCGGCCGGCGATGACGACCTCCACGGTGTCGCCCGGGCCCAGCCGGTAGTCGGGGCTCAGCATGAAGCGCGTCTGCGCGGGCGCGGTGCCGGCCGGAGGCCCCGCGGGCGCAGGACTCGGCGCCGTCGGGGACGGGGCCTGGGCCCAGAGCGCCGACGGGAACACGAGCGTCCCGCAGAGGATCACGCAAACCGCCCGTCGATAGATAGAAAATCCCCTTTCGGCCTTTGGCGCAAATTTTCTCGTAGCGGCCAGGAGGAGTCAAGGAAAAAGAACCCTACTTACAATAGGTTCCTTGACACTCATTCCTCCCACCGGTATCATCGGCTTCGGCTCCGAGGCCCCGGACAAGATGACTCCCCGAACGCGCGGCGGACTCCTGATCGCCCTCCTGGTCCTGGCCTCCGTTGGGGTCGGCTACGGGCTCCACGCGGCCCTCAGCGGGATCCCGCCGGGCGGCCGCTCCGTCGCTGCAACCGCCGCCCCGGCGACCCCCGAAGGGCTCCAGCAGGCCTTCACCAGGGTCGCCGAGCAGGTCCGCCCCGCCGTGGTCAACATCGGGACCGTGACCCTGGCCAAGGGGCGGCGCCCGCTCGCCCCCAGCCCGTTCAGCGACGACCCGCTCTTCAAGGACTTCTTCGACCAGTTCTTCGGCGGGACGCAGGGGCCGCGGGGGGAGTTCAAGCAGCCGAGCCTCGGGTCGGGCGTCATCATCGACACGCGGGGCTACGTCCTCACCAACTTCCACGTCGTCAAGGGCGCGGACGAGATCACGGTGCGCCTCTCCTCGAAGAAGGAGTACCGGGGGCGCGTCGTCGGGAGCGACCCGAAGACCGACCTCGCGGTCGTCCGGTTCCAGGCGGATTCCGAGCTCACGGTGGCCAGGCTCGGGAACTCCGACACGCTGAAGGTCGGCGAGTGGGCCATCGCCATCGGCAACCCCTTCGGCTTGGACCAGACCGTGACGGTCGGGGTCATCAGCGCCACCGGCCGGGCGGACGTCGGGATCGCCACCTACGAGAACTTCATCCAGACCGACGCCTCCATCAACCCGGGCAACTCGGGCGGCCCCCTGCTGAACTTCAAGGGGGAGGTGGTGGGGATCAACACGGCGATCGTGGCCGCCGGCCAGGGGATCGGCTTCGCCATCCCCATCAACATGGTGAAGCGCGTCGTCGGCCAGCTCATCGACAAGGGAAAGGTGGTCCGCGGCTGGCTGGGGGTCGCGGTCCAGCCGCTCACGCTGGAGCTCGGGCAGTCGCTCGGCGCCCGCGGGACGGCCGGGGCGGTGGTCGCCTCGATCTATCCGAAAAGCCCCGCCGCCGACGCGGGCCTCCAGCAGGGCGACCTCATCCTGGCCTTCGACCGGATCCCGGTGGAGGACTACCACCACCTCCAGCGCCTGGTGGCGGATTCGGAGGTGGGCAAGAACGTGACGCTGGGCGTCCTCCGGAAGAGGCAGCCCGTGGACGTCACGGTGAAGATCGCCGAGATGCCCGGAGACGACGCCCGAAAGGGGCGGTGAAGCCATGGAGATCGCCGTCCGCCGGGAGCCCCGCTTCGTCATCGTGGACGTGGTCGGCGAGATCGACGTCAACGCCGTCACCCGCATCCGGGACACCCTCGGCGACCTCACCAAGGCGGCGTCCCCTCAGATCGTCGTCAACCTCGCGCGGGCCATCTACATCGACAGCTCGGGGCTCGGCGCTCTGATGGCGGCCCGCCGCGACGCGCTGAAGCGGGGCGGGCGGCTGGCCCTCTGCGGGATGACCAAAGACGTCCGGATGGTCTTCGAGCTGACCCGCCTGAACAAATTCTTCGAGATCTACGACGACGAGC
>JACPCF010000028.1 GCA_016179965.1 Candidatus Rokuibacteriota bacterium
AGCGCGCCGGCCAGGAACGCCTCCAGTTCTTTCTCGTCGCTGAAGCGCCGACGGGGGCAGGAGCCGGCCGGGGCGCCCAGGGGGGCGTAGGCCAGCTCGTAGGTCGCGTCCTTCGTCCGCAGCAGGTGAACCAGCCCGTTCACTCTCATCGGCGCGTCCTCCTTTGCCGGGATAGACGGGCCGGCGGAGAGGCGCGTTTACGTAAACGGTTCAGCCCCAGCCCTCGTCCATAGGGCCATGGGTGCCCTGCTTCCCTAGCTGGAGCCGAAGAGCACCTCGCAGGCCGAGGCGTGCCCGTACCGGTCGTACGGCGAGACAGACGTGACCGTGAGGACGTCTCCCGACCAGGTGCCGCGCCACACCCAGTCCGGGCGAGCCTCCACATCGTAGCGGACCGCCATCCATTCGGGACCATGGGCCATGGCCCCAAAGCGGTAAAACCCCTGCGGGCGCTCGATGAAAAGGGTGGTGATCCGGGTTCGGGGGTTCTCGGGATTGCAGAGGTCCACCTCGCCGGTCGGATGCTCCTGGGCGATCGCCCGGAGCGACGTCCACGGGAAGGTTGGGGTTAGCCTTGGCCCAAAGCAAGGGACAGCCTGACACCCCCATGACGGAATGACTCAGGATCAGACGCCTTTTGGTGCCTGCACTGCCGGCGGGGGCGCCCCCAATGGAGTGCAATTTCAGGTGCTTTCCACCACCCACAGGGGAGGCCCACCTTGGTACGCCGATTGCTCTTTCCCCCCAGCAGGCATGAGTGAAATTCGCCGATTGAGGTGAAGACAATGCCGCTGGGCCGTCGCAGGTATCCGAGGGTGGAGATCAGCTTTTTGGTGAGGCTGGAGGACGCCGCCGGCCGGACGTGGCACGGCGAGGCCGTCAACCTGAGCCCCGGCGGCTTGAAGGTGAAGACCGACGCCAACCTTCAGCCGGGCCGTCGGGTGCGCCTCAACTTCAGGCTCCCCGACGGGGAGGCCGGGATCGCCGCCTCCTCGCTCACGGTCCGCAAGGATCCCAACGGCCTGGCCTTCTCCTTCGTAGATCTGGAGCAGTCCGCCTTTGAGCGCATCCGGCGGGTCGTGAACTCCCTCCTCCCCCGGCAGCCGCTCAAGGTGCTGATCGTGGAGGACGAACGGCCGGTGGCCGAGGTTTTTTCCGACTTCCTCCAATCGCAGGGCCACCAGACCCTCCTCGCCGAGAGCGCGGAGGCGGGGCTCGAGATTCTCGATCGCTTCCATCCCGACGCGTTGATCCTTGACCTCTACCTGCCGGGGATGAGCGGCGTGGAGCTCCTCAAGGTGCTCCGGGATCGCCGCCCGGCGCTCCCCTCCGTCGTGGTCTCGGGGATCGCCACGGAGGAAGAGGCCGGGCAGTGCCTCCGCCTGGGGGCCCTCGACGTCCTGCGGAAGCCCGTATCCCTCGATCGCCTCGAAGCCACGCTGGACGTCCTCCAGGTCCAGGCCTTCGACTGGCGGTTCGTGGGCGGGACGTCGGCCTAGCGCTCTTCCCGCCCGCTCCCGATTGCGTTTTTCCCCACTCTTCGCGATCAGCCTGGTCTCGATCCCTGTGCACGCGCGGCTGAGCCGCGGGGCGGTGCTGGCGCTGCGGGAGCGGGAGTGATCCCCGCCTTAGGCTGTGAGGGCGCGCTGGACGATGTAGTCGGCGAAGCGGGGGGTCGGATCCCACCCTAGAACGGCCGGCGCGTTAGCGACGAAGTTCGAGGTGGCGTTGATGTCGTAGAAGTAGATGAGCCCGTCGGCCCGGCCCACCAGGTACTCGACCCCGCCGACGTCAATGGAGGCCGCGCGCGCCAGCCTGACTGCCGTGTCGATCGCGTCGGCCGGTGGGTCGAAGCGGCTGACCGTGATCCCGGGCCGGTTGACGGCGTCCACGGGGCAGGCCGCCAGATCCGCGGCGGCGGGGGGCGCCGCGGGGACCGCGCAGACGTCGGCGGGGCAGAGGTTGAAGTTCGCCGTCGCCGGCCGGACCAGGCGGATGGCGTAGAGGTAGCCGCCGTCCAGCACTTCCACGCGCACGATCGCGCCGTCCTCCGGCTCGATGTACTCCTGGACGAGCGCCGTGCCGTCGGGACCGAAATCGAGACGGTCCACGACTGCCTCCAGCGCCGGCCGCGAGTCGAAGCGCGTGATCCCGGCCCCGGAGCCGCCCACGTTGGGCTTGACCAGGAGCGGGAAGCGAAGGCGGTCGAGGGCCTTCAGCACCTGGTCCGGATGGTTCACGACGACGGTGCGCGGATAGCGGACGCCGAGCCCCTCGAACAGGTCGAGCTGGAGCGCCTTGGATTTCTCGAAGCGGTAGGCCGCCACCGGGTTGATGACGGGCACGCCGAGCGACTCGTAATGGTTCAGCACCGCCTCGGCGTAGAAGAGAACGCCGGCGTGGCCCCGCGTGTGCGACGACGGGCTCGTCCGGTTGACGATGACGGAATAGCGCGGCTCCCGGTCCCGGGGATCGAAGGCGTGGTTCGAGTGGTCGATCTTCTCGAAGGGCAGGCGACGGCGCTCGAGCTCCGCCATGAGCCGGCGGGACCACTCCGGGTGCTCGTCCAGGATGCCGATTGGGGCCTTTAGGCTCATCTCCGATCGAGATATAGACAATCTACCTGTAAGTTCCGGCCCTGTCAATACCCAAAAGGGGGGGGACTACCCCCGGGACCGGTAGCGCTCCTGGGCCAGGTCCAGGATCTCGAGGATGGTCTCGGGGTGGGTGCGGCCGGAGGCGCGGGCGCCCCGGATGAACTCGGCCCCCGAGTAGAGGTACGGGTTCGGGTTCGCCTCGATGAGGTAGACCTTGTGGTCCGGCGTGATCCGGAAGTCGAAGCGGGCGTAGTCGCGGAGCTGGAGCGCCTGGAAGCTCGTGAGGGCGGCGTGCCGGATCCCGTCCAGGACCTCCTGGGGCAGGTCGTCGGGGATGCGGAGCTTGGCGCTGCGGTAGGCTCGCGTCCCCTCCTCCCACTTCACCTCCACGCTGGCGATCCGGGGCTTGCCCTTGGGCAGGTGCGACAGGTCGAGCTCGACGGGCGGGAAGGCCTCTGCCCGGGTGTTGCCGAGCACCCCGACGTAGATCTCCCGCCCGTCGATGTACTGCTCGATCAGCACGGGGTGGTTGAAGTCGGCGTGGAGCTCGTCGATGCGCTCCATCAGCTCCTTGATGCTGCCGGCCAGGGCGCTGAAGCCGATGCCGATGGAGCCGTCCTCGCGCACGGGCTTGACGATGACCGGGAAGTCGATGTCGTGGGCCCAGTCCAGGCGCCCGCGGAAGACTGTCGCGAATTTCGGGGTCCTGACGCGGTGGAATGCCAGGACCTTTTTGGTCAGCGCCTTGTCCATGGCCAGCGAGAGGCCGCGCGGTCCGGAGCCCGTGTAGCGCAGGCCGAGGAGGTCGTAGTACGCGGC
This sequence comes from Candidatus Rokuibacteriota bacterium, assembly GCA_016179965.1. Taxonomy (GTDB): domain Bacteria; phylum Methylomirabilota; class Methylomirabilia; order Rokubacteriales; family CSP1-6; genus CSP1-6. Next base: position 3,417 of record JACPCF010000028.1, read on the forward strand.
CACGTGGGGCTCCTTGGTGTTGTCGTCGCCGAAGCCCTCCACGAGGTTGAAGACGAGGTCGGCGTCCACGCTCGCCAGCCGCTTCAGACATTTGGGCGCCCCGTCCACCACGACGAAGAACGTCTTGTGCCCGGCCCGGCGCAGCACCTCGGCGACCTCCTGGGCGTCGGACTTCCGCGGTGCCCCGCGGCGGCGCCGCTGCGCCCTGGGGTCGTCGTCAGGCCCGTGGGTGATCGCGATCCTGAGCTTGGCCATCGGTCTCATTCGCCGTGGGGGAGGTGCGCCGTTTCCTGGCCTCAGGCATGCGTTGACGGACTCTCGGGACAAAGCTCCCCCGGGTCAGATAGTTCATGCCGAGGGTGGTGGCGTAGGTCGTGAGCTCCACGAGCGCCGCGCGCTCGGCCTCCGTCTCGACGTAGAGCTGGAGGCGCTCGGCGGCGTCGGCGATGCTGTCCACCAGCGCCCGCACCACGCTCCGGCGCACCCCCGTCCAGTACTCGATCTTGTTGATCAGGGTGGTGCGGTGCTCGCGGACCATCTCCCAGGCCGGCCGAATGCTCCGCGTGCGGCGTCCCTTGCGGACGAAGAAATCGGGGAGGTCGTTCTCGAGCGCCACCTCCACGGGGGCGATCTCCGGCTGGTTGGCGCGGAAGAACTCCTCCACCGTCATGTTCATCTCCTCCACCGTGATGTCGGTGGAGGCCAGCCGGACCGTCGGCTCGGTGTCGCGCAGGGTGTGGGCCACACGGTCCACGTAGCGGAGCTTCCTCATGGCGGGCCATCCACGATACCTGACGCGCCAGCGCGAGTGGGGGGTCAGCCAGACGGCGAAGGTCTCGGCGAAGTCCTCGTCGGGGTGCTTCTGCGCGTACCAGCCCTCGATGTGGCGGACGAAGTTGCGGTCGAAGGGGACGGGGCGGTACCGCTCGCGGTACGGCCGGCTGAATGGCCCGAAGAGCTCCCGCCATTCGGCGGTCTCGTAGAGCTTGTAGGCGTAGTTGAAGGCGTGCCCCGCCTCGTGGCGGAGGTACATGCGGATCTCGCGCTCGCCCTCGACGTCGTCGATCTCCTCCTCGAGCCGGGCCAGCTTGGCGTCGGCGAGGTAGAAGGGGATCCCGATGATGGGCTCACCCGAGGGGCAGCCCCACTCGTCGGTGAGGTAGCAGGGAGGCCGGAAGTGCCGGAGCCCCTTCCGCTCGATCTCCCGGTAGAGCACCTTCACGTAGCGCTCGACCGGGGAGCCCTCGAGCTTGAGACCCAGCTGGCTGATGCGCTGGGGCAGGAGCGCCCGCAGGTCCGGGGGAGTTGTCTCAAAGCCACGCATCGTGACACCGCTCACTCCATGCTACCGCATCGGAGGGTGCCGGGGCGAATCAGCGCCGCCCGTGGCATAATGGTCCCGCGATGGCACCCCCGGCGCGCCGCGCCCGCTCCCCGGAGAGCACCGCCTCCGTCCAGGACTACCTGGCGGCGATCTACGACCTGGCGGGGAGCGGCAAGCCCGTCATCGGGGCGCGGCTCGCCAAGCACATGAAGGTCTCCCCGCCGGCGGTGACGGAGGCCCTGCATCGCATGGCCCGCGCCGGTTACATCCGCCTGGGGGCGGGCAAGGAGATCACCCTCACCAAGAAGGGCAAGGCCCTGGCGGAGGTCATGGCCCGCCGCCACCGGCTTCTCGAGCGCTGGCTGACGGACATCCTCGGGCTCGACTGGACCGAGGCGCACGAGGAGGCCCACCGGCTCGAGCACGCCCTGTCTCCCAAGGTGGAGGACCGCCTCGCGGCCATCCTCGGCATGCCGAGCACCTGTCCCCACGGCAACCCGATCCCCGGCATGTCGAGCCCCTCCCAGTCGCATCCCTTCCCCCTCGACCAGGCCAAAGAGGGGACGACGGTCGTGGTGGAGCGGATCACGGAGGAGGCGGAGGCGGACAAGAAGCTCCTGGAGCACCTGTGGCAGAACGGGGTCCGACCCGGCTTGCGGCTCAAGATCCAGGAGCTCGCGCCGTGGGCCGGGACGATCACCACGGCGAGCGACGGGAAGACGATCGTGCTGGGGCTGGCGGCGGCCGGGAAGATCTGGGTTTACCAGCCGAAGTAGGCTTCGCGCTCACTCCTCCGTCTTCGACCGCGCGGCGTGCTTCCAGACGTCCTCGTTTCGAAACTTCTCCTGCTCGCCCGGCGGGCCGAAGGTCCACGTCAGCTGCGCGGCCTCCCCTCCCGTGTTGACGAAGCCGTGGGGGACGCCCTTGGGAACGAAGACGGCCGTCTCGGGACCGATCTCCACCTCCTCGGCCCCGATCCGCACGCGACCCCGTCCCTCATAGACGAAAAGAATCTCCTCCGCGTCGGGGTGGACGTGGGCGGGGATCTGGCTGCCGGGATGGACCTCCTCGGCGCCCATCGCGAGGTGCTCTGAGCCGGTCGTTCGCGGCTCGATCATGAGGAAGACCGTTCGCGGCCACCCGTCCTTGGCCTCCCGCTGCTCGGAATCGCGCTTGGTGAAGATCCAACGCATGGCTCCCCTCCCTTTAGGGCGCGCCGTGAAGGGTGTCAAAGTGTAGAGTACACGCATGGGGTTTCTCCTTCGGGTGCTCATCAACGCCCTGGCCATCTTCCTGGCCGCGGCCGTCGTCCCCGGGCTTGAAATCCGGGGGGCGCTCTCCGCCCTGGGGGCGGGGCTCGTCCTCGGGCTCATCAACGCCGTCGTCCGCCCCGTCCTGCTCGTCCTGACCCTCCCCCTGACGCTGGCGACCCTGGGCCTCTTCCTCTTCATCCTCAACGGCCTCTGCCTGTGGCTGACCTCGCTCCTGGTGAAAGGGTTCGAGGTCCACGGCTTCTGGGCGGCGGTCTTCGGGGCGCTGATCGTCAGCGTGGTGAGCTGGCTCCTGACGGCTTTTCTGAGCGACCGTGGCCGGATCGTCGTCATCACCCGCCGGTAGCGCCACCGTGGCGTGGGGCACATCGCCCTCGCGACGCTTCACCCGCGCACCCGAAACCCCAGCTTAAGGGCGAAGATTGCCGCGCGAGCCGGGCCACCCTTGACAGCCCTCTCACCCCCACCTAAACTCCCGGCAAGGTTGCGGGTCAGGGGCCGGAGGAGGGGATGATGACGGTCGAAGAACTCCTGAGTCAACGAGTCGCGCGCTTCATAGACCGCGTGCCGGACTGGGACGCGTTTGCCGACGCGCGCATCGAGGGCTATCGGCGCGCTCAGCACCGATTCATCGGCACGGGGGCTTCGGGGAAGCAGGACGCTCGCGTGATCGCCGCCGAGCATTTTACCCTGAGCGTGGTGTTCGTGCCGCCGGGGCAAGGCAACGCGCCGCACACGCACGAGGTGGAGGAGGTCTTCTTCATCCTGGATGGCAAGGTGCGGGTGTTCTTCGAGGACGACCAGGGCCGCCGGGCCGAGACGATCCTGGGCCGCTGGGACTGCGTCTCCTGTCCCGCCGGAGTCGTCCATGGCTACGAGAACGTCGGCCTCGAGCCGGCCTACCTCCAGGTGATGCTGGGGAAGGCGCGCCCCGACCTGATGGGGTACGTGGATCCCGATCTCCAGAAGCAGCGGGATGTCCATCTCAAGGCGGGCGCATAGGCTGGTCCTTGGGGTACTGGCCCGCGGGAGCGTCCCCTAGGGCTCGCGGTTGACGGTCTGCCACGCGGTGATGAATTGGTTCACCTTGGCGCGGAGGGCGTCCCGAACCGCCGAAAGGCGCGTGGCCCGGACGACCCCGACCTCGCGATTCTCGCTCCACGTGACGGCGAAGGATTCGATCGTCCGGTCCCGCGTGAGCCGGATCTGCTGGCGGAGCGCCAAGTCGACGCTGTAGACGTACAGATCCGGCGTTTCCCGGGAGCTGGCGACGTGGACCCGCACCTCGAGGGTCGGGCGTCCCACCGAGGTGAGCGCTTCGGTCGCGGTGAGGACGCGGAGCCCCCCCTGCCGCAGCCGGCTTTCCATATCCGCCTGGAGGCTCGACCGGGTCAGCCCCTCGCGCTCGACCTCCGCGCTCATCTCATTGACGATGACATGGACTCCGGTGAGGCCGGCCAGCGTGACCCGCTCGTTGGGGGTGTCGAGCGCAAGCGCGGGTGACACCGGTCCCCACAACAGAACCAAGAGACCCGCTATTGGCCCAGTCAGGCGACCCATAAAATCGAATTTTTGGGACAGTGCACTAGACGGGCAAGATCGGGCTTGGCAACAGACTCCATGAGCGCATGATAGAGGGCCGGACGGGGCCGGTCAAACGCCTCGGTACTGGGCCAATTGGCTTCGCCATACTTCGTCCTGGCTCGTCGACGATGTCCCCTCTGCTCCGGCGACTCGGCTCTAACTGATCAGCCCGCCACTAAATTGTGGTAGGCGCCCTCCGAGATGCGACCCCAGTCCTGGAGGAGCTCCTGGAACTTCGTGTAGGACGCGTACACCTTCCTCGCCATTGGGCTCTTCTCCGACTCCTCTCTGAGAACTTCGGCCGCCAGCTTCTTGAGCGCCTTCATGACTTCGGCGGGGAACGGCAAGACCTCGACCCTGGCCTTGAACTCCGTCCGGAGCCGTCTGAGCGCCAGCGCGTTCTTGGCTTCGTACTCGGCCAGGATGACGCCGCCCACGGCCAGGGCCGTGTAGTCGAGCGCGCGCCGGAGATCGACCGGCAGCGACTCGTACGCCTTCCGGTTGAACGTGAACTCCATGCCCCCTCCGGCGTCGTGCCAGCCAGGATAGTAGTAGTAGCGGGCGCCCCGATAAAAGCCCGCGGTCAGATCGTCGTGCGGCCCCACGAACTCGGCGCCGTCGATCGTGCCCTGTTCCAGCGCCTGGAGTGCTTGACTGAGGGGGAGCACCATGGGCGTTGCACCTGCCTTGGCCAGCACCCTTCCCCCGAGGCCGGGCATCCTGAGCTTGAGGCCCTTCAGGTCCGCGAGCCGGTCGATCTTCTTGCGGAACCACCCGCCCATCTGCACACCCGTCGAGCCGCCCCGACGCGGCACCAGCCCGAACGGCGCGTACGTCTCCTCCCAGAGCCTGAGACCATCTCCGGCGTGGTACCAGGTCTGGATGCCCTGGTACCAGGTCTGGATGCCCTGGGCGTTGAGGCCGAACGGCACCCCGGCGAACCACTGGGTGGCCGGATCCTTGGCAGCCCAGTAGACGGCGGACGAGTTGAACGCCTCGATCGTGCCCTGGGAGCACGCGTCGAAGACGCCGAACGGAGGCACCAGCTCCCCACTAGCGAAGATCTCGATCTTCAAGCGGCCGCCCGTCAGCTCGTCCACCATCGTGGCGAACCGCTGGGAACCGGCGGAGAGGACCTCGGCCGCAAGCGGCCAGCTCAAGGCCATCCGCCACTGGAACCTGGGCTGGGCGATCGCTCTCGGTGCTTCCGAAACGGACGCCCCTGCCGCAGCGAGAACGCCACCCGCGCCTACCAGGAACTTGCGACGGTCCATGATCATGTCCTCCTCGTCGAGCCGCCCCGACGCGGCACCAGCCCGAACGGCGCGTACGTCTCCTCCCAGAGCCTGAGACCATCTCCGGCGTGGTACCAGGTCTGGATGCCCTG
>JACPCF010000029.1 GCA_016179965.1 Candidatus Rokuibacteriota bacterium
AGGCGCCGGCGAGGAACGCGCACCGGGCCGCCTTCATACCGGCGTCGGCGAGGACGGCGCGCCCCTTCGGCAGCTTTCGCACGAAGAGTCGGTGAACAGCGCCCCGTCCCGGGTCGCCTGGGGGCCGGACACGAAGGTGCCGGGCGGACTCACGGCTCCACGGCCTGCCCAGGCCCCGCCTCCGTCCATTCGCGCCAAAGGCCCAGGAGCAGCGTGATCGTGATCGGCCCCAGGAAGAGCCCGAGGGAGCCGAAGGCCGCCAGGCCGCCCAGCACGCCGAAGAAGACCAGGAGGAACGGCACGCGCAGGGTCCCGCTGATGAACCAGGTGCGGATCACGTTGTCCACCGTGCTGACCACGAGGGCCCCCCAGGCCAGGAGGAGCACGCCGGCGACCGGGCGCCCCTGGGCAAACAGCCAGAGGCTGGCCGGCACGTACACCATCGGCGCGCCGAAGGGAATCAGCGCCAGGAGCGTGGTGGCGGCCCCGAGGAGCGCGGGGGCCCCGAGCCCGGTCGCCCAGTAGCCCAGCATCGCCAGCCCCCCCTGGGCGAGCGCGGTGAGGAGCATGCCGTACATGACCGCGCGCACCGTCTCCCCCAGAGGGTCGAACATGGCGTGCACCCGCTCGCCGGCCAGTCGCCGCGCCAGCCGCTGGATCTGGGGGAGCAGCGCGTCGCCGTGGCGGTAGAGGAAGAAGAGGCTCAGCAGGGCGATGCCGGCCCCCGCCAGGTTGCGCGTGAGGTCGCCGACCGCCCCGGCGATGCTGCGGGCCCAGGGGCCCGCCTGAGCGCGCAGCCACTGTTGCATGGCGGCCGGGTCGGCCAAGAGGCCCTCCACCCGATCGGCCACCTGGGGGCCGATCCACGGGACCTGCCTCACCCACTCCGGCAGGGCGGCTCGCTGCCCCCCGGCGGCCCACGCTTTGAGGTCTTGAAAGGCCTGCTGGATCTCTGAGGCCAGGGCCAGCGACACGCTGACGGCGGGCCCCACAACCACCAGCACCACCAGGACGGTCATTGCCAGCGCGGCCCATCCCGTGCGCCCCCTGAGCCCCCGTTCGACCCGCCGGAAGAGCGGCCAGGTCGCGTAGGCGAGGATGGCGGCCCACGCCACCGGCACCAGGAAGGGCCGGAGGACGGCGAGGGCGAGCGCGATCAGGAGCGCCAGCGCCCCCAGCTGGACCCAGCGCTGTCCCTCAGAGGGCTCCACGCTCACCGCCTCCCCTGGCCGGAGAGCAGCCAGGCTCCGATGACATAGATCGCCACGATCAGCGCGCTCTCCACCATGACGGGTCCGGGCCGCCGCTGGGCAGCGAAGGTCTCCGACTCATCCCGGGCGTAGGCCGGGATGATCCCCGTTGAAGGGGCGTCGGCGTGGCTGACCGCCCTACGACGTCTCGCAGGGAGGGACGAGCTCGGCCAGCATCTTGAGCCGCCCCGGAGTCAGCTCCGTCTTGAGCGTCCAGGCGGGGTCGGCGTGCGCGTCCTTCTTCTTCATGAGGAGCCACTCCTTGCCCGTCTTGCCGCCGGCGAACCGGGCGAGGGCGAAGGCCCCCCTGAGCTTCCTCCCCTTGAGGACGAAGGCGAGCTTGCCGGCCTTGAGCTGGGCCTCTGGCGAGCCCCCCTCGGGCACGTCGTAGGTCCCGTGGTCCCAGACCACCACCGGTCCGGCGCCGTACTCCCCCGGCGGGATGATCCCCTCGAAGTCGATGTACTCCACCGGGTGGTCCGGCACCAGCACCGCCAGGCGCTTGTCGGCGGGATTCATGGACAGACCCTTGGGAATCGCCCACGACTTGAGGACTCCGTCCATCTCGAGACGGAAGTCGTAGTGGAGCCGTGAGGCCTTGTGCTCGTGGACGACGAAGCGTTGCCCGGCGCGGGGAGAGCGTCCCGGCATGGTCCTCCACGGCAGGGTAACACAAAGGGCCGATGACGTCGGCGGTTAGAGCGGATAGCGCAGGAGCGCCGCGACTCCGCCGATGCGGGCAAGCCCCTGGTGGACCGCGATCATTTCCACCTTGCCGCCCGTGGCGATGGTTGCCGGAGCACCCGGGCGAGGTAGGCCTGAAGCTCCGCGGGCTCGATCACCGCAGACCCGCCGCGCTCTACCCGCCCTGCTTGGGGCAGAACTGCTTCATCATCTCCTGATGCTGGGTCATCATCCCCTGCATCTGGCCCATCATGCCCATCATCTGGCCCATCTGCTCAGGCATCTGCGCGGGCCCCATCGGGCCCTGCGGCCCCTGCCCCATCTGCGCCACCGCGCTGCCCGCGATCAGCGCGGCCACAGTCACGGCCACCACCACTTCGAATACGCGTCTCATCTCGGTCTCCTTCCCCTAAGAATGTTAGTGTCCCGCCAGGTACTCAAAGACCGGCGGCCAGAGCAGCCTCGTCGCAATACCGATCCCGACGAGGTTCAGCTCACGGTTCCTCAGCGCGACGTGGAGGACGATCCAGCTCCCGATCCAGGGCCCGATCCCCTCGGCAGCCGGCATCCAGAGCTCAGTCGAGGAGGCGCACCTGCCCCGCCACGACCTGCCGGGCTTGTCCCTTCGATTCCTCGACGAGGAGGTGCCCCTCGCCGTCCACGCCCAGAGCCCGGCCCTGAAAGACGCTCCCCTCCTCACGCACCTCCACCCGGCGCCCCGTCAGGATGTCCCGGTCGCGCCAGGCCTGAAGCAGGGCCTCGGCCCCGCCGTCCTGATAGACCTGGAACCACTCGTCGAGGAACGTGAGGAAGCCAGCGGCAAAGGCGTTCCGATCGATGTCCCGCCCCGCCACCTCTCGGAGCGCCGCGGCCGCGCGGCCGGCGTCCCCCAGCGCCTCGACGAGCGCCTTGCGCTCCACGTTGAGGTTCACCCCCACGCCGAGGATCACGTAGTCCAGCCGATCCCCGGTAGTGGCCAGCTCGGCGAGGACCCCGGCCACCTTCTTCCCCTTGGCGAGAATGTCGTTGGGCCACTTGATCGCGGCCGGGAGCCCGACCGCTCGGACGGCGTCGGCCACCGCCAGGGAGGCGATGAAGGAGAAGAGGGGGGCCTCCTTGGGCCCGATGGCGGGCCGGAAGAGGACGGAGGCGTAGAGGTTCACGCCGAACGGCGAGAACCAGCTCTTGCCGAAGCGCCCCCGCCCCGCGCTCTGGCTCTCGGCCAGCACGGTCGTTCCCTCCCGCGCCCCGGCCTTGGCCAGGTGGCGGAGGGCGTCGTTGGTGGAGGACACCTCGCCGAACAGGTAGATCTGCCGCCCCACGGTCTTGGCCGAGAGCTGCCGACGGATCAACTCGATGCTGAGCGCGTCCCGCATGATCGAAACCTCAGGAGACACGACGCGCCTCCACGGCGTCCGTCATCTTCATCAGGAAGACCGCCACCGGCGAGCCGTCGAGAGGAACGAGGACGCGCTGAGACACGGCTCACACCCTCCCGGCCACGGAGCCCTGCCACGGCCGGGCCTCCCCCGTGCCCAGGGGCGCCTGGACGGGCGCCTCGGCGATGCGGATCAGGAGGATCGGCGTCGTGGTTCCGCGCAGGACCGATTCAGCCACGCTTCCCAGGATGAGGCGGCCCAGCCCGCTGCGCCCGTGAGTCGTCATGGCGATGAGATCGGCCTTGCCGAGCCGCGCGGCTTCGACGATCGCGTACGCCGCCGGCCCGTACCAGACGGAGGTCTCCACGGCCTTGATCCCTTGGGCCGCCAAACGCTCCTGGACCTGGGCGAGGTACTCCTCGGCCTCGTTCACCACCTTGATCTGGGCTTCGGTCGGGTCGGCGCCAGGAAGCGTGTGAGCCTCAGCGGCGCGGACCAGAAGCAGCTTCGCCCCGGTGCTCGTGGCCAGCTCCATGGCTTGGGGCAGCGCGGCTTCGGCGAGCGCTGAGCCATCGAGCGGCACCAGAATCTTCTGAAGTTTCATGGACAGCTCCTTTCGTTGGCGATTCGGTCGCGCGTGGGTTCCGCGATAAGGAAAAGTGCAACGGGGGTGCCAGGGGAGGAAACGGAAAGAAGGACCGGGAAATCGAGCAGTTACTGCGGCGAGGGGCTTGGGGGAGCGCCGCGACCTGAGGCGCGGTCACCCCACGTGGGGCGGCCCCTGACCGTCGGGACGGCCTAGCGGCTCACCCCGGTCTGCCGAATCCCGTACTTGTTGATCAGGCGGTGGAAGGTCTTTCGATCGATCCCCGCCGCTTTGGCAGCCTGGGAGACGTTGCCGTCGTGGCGGCGGAGCAGCTCGGCGAGATAGGTAGCCTCCAGTTGGGTCATCCACTGGGCTTTGGCTTCCTTGAGGGGGAGGTTCTTGCTCGTGAGCGCCGGGACCGGCGCGCCGCCGGCGGTGGCCGGGGGGGCGCTCAGATGCGCCGGCAGGTCGCGGGCGCTGATGGTCTCCCCCTCGGCCAGGACGCAGGCCCGCTCGATGACATTCTGGAGCTCGCGGACGTTGCCGGGCCAGGAGTAGTTTTCCAAGATCTGGATCGCCTCGGGCTCGAACCCCTCGAGGGGAACCTCCCGCCCCTGGGCGTACTTCTTGAGGAACGTGTGGGCGAGGAGCTTCACGTCCCCCTTCCGTTCCCGGAGGGGCGGCAGCACGATGGGGATCACGTTGACGCGGTAGTAGAGCTCCTCCCTGAACTGTCCTTTCACCACGAGGTCGCGCAGGTCGCGATTCGTGGCCGACACCAGGCGCACGTCCACATCGATCTGGCGCGTGCCGCCCACCCGGCGGATCTGCCGCTCCTGGAGCGCGCGCAGCATCTTCACCTGGAGCCCCACCGGCAGCTCGCCGATCTCGTCGAGGAAGAGCGTGCCGCGGTGCGCCACCTCGATGAGACCGGGCTTGGTCCTCACCGCGCCGGTGAAGGCGCCCTTCTCGTGGCCGAAGAGCTCGGACTCGAGGAGCTGCTCCGGCAGCGAGGCGCAGTCCACCGGCACGAACGCCTCCGCCGCCCGCGGGCTGTTGACGTGGATGGCGTTCGCCACCAGCTCCTTGCCGGTGCCCGACTCCCCCACGATGAGGATGTTCGCCTCGGACCGGGCCGCCTTCCGCACCAGCTCGAAGACCTGGGCCATGGCCGGGCTGCGGCCGATGATGTTCTCGAAGCCGTAGGTCCCGCGCAGCTGCTCGCGCAGGCGGACGTTCTCCACCGCCAGGCGGCGCTGGGCGAGGGCGCGGTCCACCGCCAGCTTCAGCTGATCCACCGAGAAGGGCTTGGGCACGTAGTCAAAGGCGCCCTCCTTCACCGCTTCCACGGCCGACTCGATGGAGGCGAAGGCGGTCAGGATGATCACGGGCATGTGCGGGTCCACCTGATGCGCCTGGCGGAGCAGGCCGAGGCCGTCCACGCCCGGCATCCTGAGGTCGGTCAGGAGGAGATCTGGACGCTCCGACTCCAGCAGGCTCACCGCCTTGAGCGGGTCCGAGACCGTCAGGCACTCGTAGCCGGCCTTGCCCAGGATGCGGGTGCAGTTCTCGAGCATGTCCGGCTCGTCGTCCACGATGAGGAGGCGCCCTTTCGTCATGCGCGTCCTCCCGAGTCCAGCGCGGGGAAGGCGAGGACGAAGGTCGTCCCCTTCCCCGGCTGGGATTGGACGTCAATCGTGCCCTGATGCTCGCGCACGATGCCGTACGAGATGGAGAGCCCGAGGCCCGTGCCATCCGCCTTGGTGGTGTAGAAGGGATCGAAGATCTTCGGCAGATGCTCGAGGGGGATGCCCGGCCCGTTGTCCGAGACGACGAGGCGCAGCCAGCCCGGCCGGCCGTCCACCGTGCCCGTCTCGATCCGGATCTCGCCCCCGTCGTCCATCGCGTCCCGGGCGTTGGTCAGGAGGTTCAGGACGACCTGCTGGAGCGCGTTCGGATCCCCCTCCATCGGCGGCAGGTCCGGCGCCAGCGAGCGCCGCACCATGATGCCCTCCTTGCTCACCTGCTTCTCCATGAGGAGCAGGGTGTCCTCGACGATCTGGTTGAGGTCGAGCAACCGGCGGTCGCCCGGCGACTGGCGCGCGAAGGAGAGGAGCCCCCGGGCGATCCGCGCCACGCGCTGCGCGTGGCGGTGGAGCACCTGAAGATCATCGCGGACCTGGGGGGGCAGCCGCCGCTCCTCGGCCTCCTGGAGCATCAGCTCGATCCGGGAGGAGATGACGCTGATGGGGTTGTTGAGCTCGTGGACGAGGCCGGCGGAGAGCGTGCCGAGGGCGGCCAGTTTCTCCGCCTGCCGGGCGGAGCGCTCGAGCGCCACCCGTTCGGTGATGTCCTCGATGAGCAGCACGGCGCCGGACGGGGCCAGGTTTTCCCGGAGGAGACTCCCCTTCACGTTCAGGATCACCCGGCCCTTCTTGAGCGTCTCGTGTTCCACCCCCTCCAGCGCGAACTCCTCGATCTCCCCCCGGAGCAGCCGCTCGATCGGCTCCGCCAGCCCCTCGCGCTTCCAGTTCGAATTGACGTCCAGAAACGGCCTGCCGAGCACCTCCTGGGCCTGGATCTCGTACCGCGTCTCCATGGCGCGGTTCCAGGCCTGGACGCGCCCCTCCGGGTCCAAGACGACAAGGCCGTCCCTGAGGCTCTCCACGACGTTCGTGATGAACTGCTCCCGCGCCCGGACCTCGAGGTTCAGCGCGGCCACCTCGAGCCGGTCGCGTTCCTCGATATCGGCCAGCACTCCGACGGCCGCCGCCGTCCCGATCAGCACCGCGATCCGGATGGCGGCGTTGGCCACCTCGTGGTGAATGAGCGTCGGCCAGATGACCCAGACGTAGGCAACGGACGCCCCGATGGCCACCACCACGCCACGCCGGATGCCGTAGTAATAGGACTGGAGCCCGGCGATCAGGAGCAGGCCCAGGAAGAGCGTGCTCTCGGCCCCGCCGGAGAGGCGGACCAAGAGGAGCGCGAAGGCCAAGTCGATCAGCAGGACGGGTAGGTGGAGGCGGAAGACCACCGTGGGGCGGACCCAGATGAGGACGTAGAGGACGAGGCTGTAGAGGGCGAATCCCGCGATGGCAAAGGCCAGGAGGATCCAGCCCACGAAGTCCGTGGGGGTCAGCGCCAGCCAGACGAAGCCCGCCACGATGGCGAGGCCCCGGAGGAACGGCAACGCCAGGAACCGCGGGCCCCCCACGCGTCGAGAAAGCCGTTGCAGCCACCCGATCTCGCCCATCGCGCGTTATGATACCATGCGGCGCATGGACCCTTCCCGCCCGGGCCGCTCGGGTCAGGTTCTCCGCGTCGTGGCCCTCCTCGCCGCGCTGACGGTGGCCTACTTCGCCGGCGTGCTCACCGAGCGCTTCCGCTTCGACGCCCAGCGCAACGCCGTGATCGAGAAGTACAACAAGGCGCTCAAGGACTACCACGACCAGCAGATGAAAGCCGAAAAGGCCTCCGAGAAGACGACCCGCTAGCCCAGCGTCCCCTCACCCCACCCTCTCCCCCACCGGGGGAGAGGACAAAGGTGAGGGGGCCGCGCCTACCGGCCGAAGCGTCGGAGCCGGTGCTGATAGCTCCGGATGGCACGGAGAAAGTCGATCTTCCGGAAGGCCGGCCAGTGGACGTCCGAGAAGTAGAATTCGCTGTAGGCGCTCTGCCAGAGCATGAAGCCGGAGAGCCGCACCTCGCCCGAGGTGCGGATGATCAGGTCGAGGTCGGGACAGTCGTAGGTGTAAAGGTACTTGTCCACGGCGTCCGGGGTGAGGGCGCTGAGGATTTCCTCCGGCCTCTGTCCCCGATTGAAGCAGTCGCGCAGGTACCCTTTGACGGCATCCACGATCTCGTGCCTGCCGCCGTATCCGACCGCGACGTTCAGGAGCATCCGCTCATTCTGGCTCGACGCTGATTCCGCCGCCCTGAGGGCGTTGAGGGCCGGGGCCGGCAGGAGATCCAGCAGGCCGATCGGCCGGATGCGCATGCCGAGCTGCTGGACGAGTCCCCCCCGGATCCACTCGGCCATCTTCGTCTCGATGACCTGGAGGACGTCGGCGACCTCCTCGGGCTCGCGGGCGAGGTTCTCGGTGGAGAGCCACCAGAGCGTCACCGTCGGGATCCCGAGCTCAGCGCACCAGGCAAGGACTTCCTCCGTTTTCTCCGCCCCCATGCGGTACCCTTCCGCGAGGCTCGCCAGGCCCGTCTCCCGCGCGTAGCGACGGTGACCGTCCTGGATGAGGCCGAGGTGACGCGGCAGCGGGCGCCGCGAGACCTCGGCCAGGAGCTGGCGCTCGTAGAGGCGGTAGAGGAGACGCCTGAGCATCAGGTGAGTCGCGGCTTGAGCGACGCCCAGGGGCGCGCCGCCTCAAAGGCGGCCGAGGCCGCGAGCACCGCCCGGTCGGCGTGACGGCGACCGACGATCTGGAGCCCAACCGGCAGACCGTCTCCCGTGAAACCCACCGGAATCGAGGCGGCGGGCTGGCCGGTCAGGTT
>JACPCF010000030.1 GCA_016179965.1 Candidatus Rokuibacteriota bacterium
TAAGTCCGTCAGGATCGCGGGCGATGAGATGGACGAAGCCATCGTCCAGTACATCAAGAAGCACTACAACCTCCTGGTGGGAGAGCGGCGGTCGGAGGATCTGAAGATCAGTCTCGGGTCGGCCTACCCCATGGGGACGGATCGGCAGACCATGGAGGTGAAGGGGCGCGACCTCATCGACGGGATCCCGAAGACCATCGTCATCACCGACGAGGAGGTGCGCGAAGCCCTCCGGGAGCCCGTCATGACTATCGTGGAGACGGTCCGCACTTGTCTCGAGCGGACGCCGCCGGAGCTGGCGGCGGACATCGTGGACAAGGGGATCGTCCTCACGGGCGGCGGGGCGCTGCTCCGCGGCCTGGACCTCCTCCTCCGCCAGGAGACGAACCTCCCCATCACCGTCGCCGACGACCCTCTCTCCTGCGTGGCCCTCGGGACCGGCAAGGTACTGGACGAGCTGGATCTCCTCAAGAAGGTGGCGATCCCCGCGTAGTCCCGCGGGCCCACGGCCGTCAGGCCGGGAGCCCGGGGTGGTTGCGCGGATCGCGCCCTGGGGGCCGTCGTGAGATATCGGAAGTACGTCGTCCTGGTGTCGGTGCTCCTGGTCTCCCTCCTGCTCTTGAGTCTCGGGACGCGTGGAGGGGAAATCGGGCGTCCGGGCGAGCTCGTCGCATTCGTCATCACCCCTCTGCAGGCCGCCCTCTCAAAGATCCAAAGCACTGCCTTCGGCGTATGGTCCACCTACCTGGATTGGAAGAACGTCCGGCGCGAGAACCAGGCGCTGCGGACGGAGCTGGAGCAGCTCCGCATCCAGTCCCTCCAGGTGGAGGATACCCAGCGGGAGAACCTCCGGCTGCGCCGCCTCCTGGCCCTCCGCGAGCGCCTGCCCCTCTCGACGCTGTCGGGGGAGGTGATCGCCAAGGAGTGGGGCGGCTGGGTCCGGTCGGTCACGGTGAACCGTGGCCGGAGCGACGGGGTTGCGCGGCTCACGCCGGCCATCGTCCCTGAGGGCCTGCTGGGCCGCGTGGTGGAGGTCCGGGCGCGGGCCGCGGTGATTCAGCTCTTGAACGATCCTTCTTCTGCGGCCGCAGTGATGGTCCAACGTACCCGTACCGCGGGAGTGGCCGAGGGCGAGCCCGGAGGCGCGGTGCGTCTCAAGTTCATGGCTCGGGACGGCGGGGGCGTCCAGGTCGGCGACCTCATCGTGACCTCTGGGCTGGGCGGGGTCTTCCCCAAGGGACTGCCGGTGGGGCGCGTCATCGCTGTGGAGGACAAGGGCTCGGCCCTCTTTCATTACGCGCGGCTCCACCCCGTGGTGGACTTCGCGCGGGTGGAGGAAGTGCTCCTGCTGATGGGACAGACCGGGGCGGATTTGCTTCCCCATTTCTCCCTCGAGCCGGGGACCTAGGGCCGTGCGCGTGTCCCTCGCCCTCATGCTGCTCGGCGGCGGCCTCGCCCAGACGAGCGTGGCGCCCGCGCTCAGCGTCGGCGGCGTGGCTCCCGACATTCCGCTGGTCCTCACCGTGCTCCTCGGGCTCCGCCGGGGCCCGGAGGTCGGCTGCGTGTCGGGCTTCGCCGTGGGGCTCCTGCAGGACGTGGCGGGGGGTGGCTTCGTCGGCGCCCAGGCCCTCACCAAGGCGCTCGTGGGCTTTGCCGCCGGCTTGATGGGCGAGTGGCTGTGGGTCTCGAATCCGCTCGTCCAGGTGCCCGGGCTGGTCCTGCTCACCCTGGCCGAGGGGCTCGGGCGCTACTGGCTCCTCCAGCTGCTCCACTTTCCCGCTGCGTTCGGCGACGTGATGCTCTACGTGGTCCTGCCCCAGGCTCTCTACAACGGCTTCCTCGGCGCCGCCGGGGCGTTTGGCCTTAGCGTGATCGAGGCGCGCAGGAGCGGCTCGCTGTGGCGGTGAGCGGCTTCGGCGCGGGCGGCGGGGCGCGGCGGGACCCGTTCCGCCGCCGGCTCCTGATCCTCACCGTCGGCACGCTGACGGCGTTCCTCGTGCTCCTGGGCCAGCTCTGGTACCTCCAGGTGCTCGAGGGCGCGCGGCTGCGGGATCTCTCCGAGAAGAACCGCATCCGGGTCCGGCCCGCCGCCGCGCCTCGGGGGATCTTGTTCGACCGCAACGGTCTCGCCATGGTGGACAATCGCCCGGCCTTTACGCTCTCGCTGATCCCCAGGGAGATGGAGAACCGCGACGCGGTGCTCGCCCGCCTCAGCGTGCTCCTCAAGCTCCCGATCGGGGAGCTGACGGAATCGCTCGCGCGCGTGCCCCCGGACTCGTTCATGCCCGTGCGGGTGCGCCGCAGGCTCACGATGGACGAGGTCGCCAAGGTCGAGGAGTGGAAGCTGGAGCTCCCCGGCGTTGTCGTGGAGGTGGAGCCCCAGCGCGTGTACCCGAGCCCGCAGCTCGGCGCCCACCTCCTCGGCTACGTCCGCGAGGTGAGCGAAGAGCAGATGCGGCAGGGGCGCTACCGGCGCGGGGACATGGCGGGGCAGAGCGGGCTGGAGCGGCTTTTGGACGAGTACCTCCGCGGGCGGGACGGCGGGGAGGAGATCGAGGTGGACGCGTTCGGTCGGCCGGTCCGCGTGGTGCGGCGCCAGGAGCCCCGCCCCGGCGCTCACGTGGTGACGACGCTGGACCGGCGCATCCAGGAAGTGGTCGAGCGCGCCATGGGCACTCACGCCGGCGCCGTCGTGGTGCTCGACGCCCGGAGCGGCGACATCCTCGCCCTGACCTCGAGCCCCGCCTTCGAGCTCGATCACTTCACGGGCGCTCTCGGGCGCCAGGCCTGGCTCCGCCTCGTGCGGGACCCCGAGGCCCCCCTCCTGAATCGCGCGATCCAGAGCCAGTACGCCCCGGGCTCGGTCTTCAAGATCGTCGTGGCCGCCGCGGCGCTCCAGGAGGGAACGATCACCCCGTTCGATCGCCTGCGCTGCGCGCCGACGTTCCAGCTGGGGACCCGGACCTTCAAGAACTGGGACGACACGGACTGGGGAGAGTTGGATCTCTACCACGCCATCGTCCGCTCCTGCAACACGTACTTCTACCAGCTCGGCCTCAAGGTCGGGCTGGAGCCCATCAGTCGCTATGCCCGCGCCTTCGGCCTGGGCGCGCCGACCGGCATCGCGCTGGCGGGGGAGAAGGCAGGGCTGGTCCCGGCGCCTCGCCCGCGCTCGAGGGCCGGCGACACGGTCAACGTCTCGATCGGCCAGGGCCCCCTCCTAGTGACGCCGCTCCAGGTGGCGCGCATGATGGCCGCCGTGGCCACGGGAGGCATTCTCTGGAAGCCTCGCCTGGTCCAGCGCGTCGAGGCCGCGGATGGCAGGCTCCTCTACTCGGAGCCCGGCCAGATGAGCGGCTACGTGGACCTGTCGCCGGCCGTCTGGGCGTTCCTCCAGCGGAGCCTCTGGGGCGTGGTCAACGACGGCGGCACCGGGGCGGCCGCGCGGCTCCCCGGCATCGAGGTCGCCGGCAAGACCGGCACGGCCCAGTTGATCACCAGCAGCGATGCCCGCCGCGGTCAGGACCACGCGTGGTTCGCCGCGTACGCGCCTGCCCAGGATCCCCAGGTCGTCGTCGTGGTGCTCGTCCTTCAGAACGTGGACTGGCTCCTCTTGGCGACGGCGGTCGCGCTGGTCGCGCTGGGGCTCCTGACCCTGTGGAGCCTGTCGCCCGGCCGCCAGGGGAGCGCGGTCGTCTGGCGCCAGCTCTCCTGGCTGGGGCTCGGGCTGCTCGCGCTGCTGGCGGTCGCCAGCGTGGACTACCGGAACCTGGCGCGGGCCGCGCCCGCCTTCTACGTGATCGGGATCGGCCTCCTGCTCTTGGTCGTCGTCTTCGGCCGCGCCGTGTCCGGGGCGCGGCGGTGGATCCCGCTGGGCCCGATCTCGCTCCAGCCGGCCGAGCTCTTTAAGCTGATCTTCATCGTCACGCTCGCCTGGGCGCTGACCGCTCGCTGGGCCAACCCCCGCGCGCGCGTCACGCTGGCCACGGCGCTGGGTTTGCTGGTCGTTCCGTTCATTCTCGTGGTCAGGCAGCCGGACCTGGGGACGGCGCTGGTCCTGATCCCGGTGTTCTTCGCGCTGCTCTTCGGGGCCGGGGTGAGGCTCCGGGAGCTCGGCTGGCTCGGCTTGGCCGGGCTCGCGGGGGCGCCCCTGGTGTGGCTTGTGCTGAAAGACTATCAGCGCGAACGGCTGCTCGTTTATCTGGATCCGTTCCGAGATCCGCTCGGCAGCGCCTACAACGTGATCCAGTCCAAGATCGCCATCGGATCGGGACAGCTCCTGGGCAAAGGGATCGCCGGCGCCACTCAGAGCCGCCTGGCGTTCCTGCCCGAGCGTCATACGGATTTCATCTTTGCCGTGTTCGCCGAGATGTGGGGGTTCGTGGGAGCCCTGGTGGTTCTCGTCGGGTACGCGTTTCTGATCCTCCGGGGCTTCGAGATCGCCGGCGCGGCGCGCGAGCCGCTGGGGCGGCTCCTGGCGCTGGGCGTCACCGCGCTCCTGGGGGCCCAGACCCTCATCAACCTGGGCATGGTCATGGGGCTCCTGCCCATCGTGGGGATCCCGCTGCCCCTGATGAGCTACGGGGGATCCTCGCTGGTGGTCACGCTCATGGCCCTGGGCCTCCTCCTCTCGGTCCGGATGCGCCAATCGCTATGAGGTGTCGCCGTGGGTAAGCGCATCGTCGTCAACGTGGGGGTGACCGAGACCCGCGTCGCCGTCCAGGAGGGCACCCTGCTCACCGGCCTCCACGTCGAGCGGCGTCGGCAGCGCTCCATCGTCGGCAACATCTACAAGGGCGTCGTCACCAACGTGCTGCCCGGCATGCAGGCGGCGTTCGTGGACGTGGGGCTCCCCAAGGACGCCTTCCTCTTCGCGGGCGACTACACCGCCAACCTGGGCGACTACGAGCGGCTCATGCTCGCGGAGAGCGAGGAGGAGGAGATCGAGGTCGAGGAGGTCGAGCGCCGCGAGGCGTCCGTCCCCATCGAAGACCTCCTCCGCAAGGGGCAGGAGGTGCTGGTGCAGGTCTCCAAGGAGTCCCTGGGGACCAAGGGGGCGCGGATCACCTCGTTCATCTCGCTCCCCGGCCGCTACCTGGTGTTCATGCCGCAGGCCCAGCACGTCGGCGTCTCCCGGCGGATCAAGGACGACCGCGAGCGGGAGCGGCTGCGCCAGATCGTGCGCGGCCTCCGGCCCGCGGGCGGAGGCTTCATCGTGCGGACGGTCGCCGAGGGCAAGGGGGAGGAGGAGTTCGCCTCGGACATCCAGTTCCTGCTCCGCCTCTGGCAGCAGGTCCAGACGCGGCACGCGCAGGCCGCCGCCCCGTCCCTCCTCCACGCGGAGCGGGATCTCATCTTCCGCGTCGTGCGCGACCTCTTCTCCCCGGAGGTCGAGGAGCTCCTGGTGGACACCCCCGCCGCCTACCAGCGGTGCATGGAGTACACCTCCTCCCTCGTCCCCGCCCAGGCTGGGCAGGTGAAGCTCTACGAAGGGCGGTCGCCCGTCTTCGAGGCCACGGGCATCGAGAAGGAGATCGAGAAGGCGCTCCGGCGGCGGGTCTGGCTCAAGTCCGGCGGCTACATCGTCATTGACCACACCGAGGCCCTGGTGGCCATCGACGTGAACACGGGCAAGTACGTGGGCAAGCGCGACTTCGAGCAGACCGTGCTCAAGATCAACCTGGAGGCCGTCGGCGAGGTGGTGCGCCAGATCCGCCTCCGCGATCTGGGCGGGATCATCATCATCGACTTCATCGACATGGAGCGGGAGGAGCACCGCCAGCAGGTCTTCCACGCCCTCCAGAAGGCGCTGGCGGAGGACAAGGCCCGTACCAACGTCCTCGAGATCTCCGAGCTGGGGCTCGTGGAGATGACCCGGAAGCGGGTGCGCCAAGATCTACAAAGCCTCTTCTGCGCGCCCTGCCCGAGCTGCAAGGGGAGCGGGGTGGTGAAGTCCGATGTGACGCTCGCCGCCGAGATCTTCCGCAAGGTCCAGGCCGCGGCGGCGGATCTGGGCGGCCAGGAGATCCTGATCCGCGTGCACCCCGAGATGGCCCAGCACCTCGAGGCCGAGGAGCGCGAGGGGCTAGAGCTCCTCCAGGAGAGCGTGCAGCGGAAGCTCGCCCTCCAGCCCGTGCCGACGTTCGATCGCGAGGAGTACGAGATCATCTCGAGGTAGTAAGGAGCGCTCGCTGCGCTCGCGGCTTACGTGAAGACAATTATGGCCAAGAAGACGCCGCCCTCGCGGGTGAGCCGCGGCAAGGTGCTGGAGCAGCTCAAGGCGGCCGCGCGCCGAGGCGACCGCACGGGCTTGGCCCTCGCCGTGGATCAGATGAGGACGCTGGCCTTCTCGCCCCGCTACTGGGAGAAGTACCTCCAGCTCCTTAACCATCCCCTGGCGCGCCTGGTGGACCTCCTGGTGATCAAGCAGGGGGAGAAGATCGCGCGGCAGAAGGGGTGGGACCGGCCCAAGCGCCAGCCTGCGCCCGGGCGCCGGGCCAGGGCGGGCAGGGCGCGGGCCCCGGCGAGGCCTAGGGGCCGGCGTCAGGCGACGGAGGCTCAGCCCTCGCTCTTCCCCGACCTCTACAGTTGATCCTACAGATTGGTCATTTTTGGAGGCCTGTAGGCCCACCTATTGGCGATGTTTGCCAATTTGACCGCCATTTTTTGGATCAGAAAATCTATTTGACATCGTTTCAAGATCAGATATTATCTTACTAGAGGTAGAAAGGTAAATGGATATCTGACATGCTGTTTGCCACTCCAATCCCCACATCAGAGGAAATCGGGGTCATCGACGGGATCGATGACCTCCGTCGGCGGCTGAGCTATGCCACGAGCGGCCCCTTGAGGTGGACGGGCCTTCTGCGACGGTCTACATTCGCTCGCGCCGTCCGGGGCTCAAACAGCATTGAAGGCTACAACGTCACGCTTGAGGATGCCATTGCAGCAGCTGAGGGCGAAGAGCCGTTAGACGCGGAACACGAAGCCTGGGCGGCGGTGGTGGGTTATCGGAATGCCATGACTTACGTGTTACAGCTCGCCGACGACCCGCACTTTTCCTACAGCGAAGGATTACTCCGGAGCTTGCACTACATGATGCTCCATTACGATCTTTCTAAGCACCCCGGAAAGTGGAGGCCGGGACTGATTTATGTAAGGAATGAACAGACCGGTGCGGTTGTTTATGAGGGACCGGACGCTGAGAAGGTTCCTCAGTTGATGGGTGAGTTGATCGACTTTCTCAACAAGACAGATGGGACGTCCGTGATGGTTCGAGCCGCTATGGGTCATCTCAACCTGGCGATGACCCACCCCTTCTCAGATGGCAATGGGCGGATGGCTAGAGGCCTGCAAACCCTAGTTCTTGCGCGAGAAGGTATCTTAATGCCACAGTTCTGTAGCATTGAGGAATATCTTGGTCGTAACACGCAAGAGTATTATGGCGTTCTCGCTGAAGTTGGGGCTGGGGGCTGGCATCCAGAGCGTGACGCGCGGCCATGGGTTCGGTTCTGCCTAACCGCGCATTTTCGGCAAGCCTCCACGCTTCTTCGTCGGACGAGGGAGATTCAGCGCGTTTGGGACGAACTGGAAGTTGAGGCGAAACGACGCCAACTACCGGAACGGCTAATATTTGCATTAGCTGATGCCGCGTTTGGGTTGAGGGTGCGCAACTCGACATATCGTTCGGCGGCGGAGGTTTCAGAGAACGTCGCCAGTCGTGACCTCAAGCTGCTGGTTGACGCTGGGCTCCTGATTCCTCATGGCGAAAGGCGCGGGCGCTCATATGTCGCATCTGAATTAATACGCTCGATAAGAGAGCGGGCGCGGGAACCGCGCGTGCATGAGGATCCGTTCGCGCCAGGATCAGATTAGGCCACGGAGTCGAATTGGCCCACCGCTGAATCCGGCGGCAACTGGACACCCTCTCAAAGGGTAGGCATACTGGCGAGCCAGGAGCGCGCGTAAATGGCAACGAACATTGAGCAAGAGCGTCTGACGCTTCCCGTCAAGGGGATGCACTGCGCCTCCTGCGTGAGCAAGGTGGAGGCGGCGCTGGCGGGAGTGCGGGGCGTCGTCGAGGCGAGCGTGAACCTCGCCACCGAGAAGGCCACGGTGAGGATCGATCCGGGCCAGGTGACCGTCGCCGACCTCAGAACGGCGGTCAGGGCCGCGGGCTACGAGATCCCCGAGCAGATCGCCGCCGATGCCGGGACGCCTGACCGCGAGCGCGAGGCACGCGAGAGGGAGAACCGGCTCCTCCGCCTGAAGTTCCTCCTCGGCGCGGCGCTCTCGCTCCCCGTGCTCCTGGGGAGTTTTCCCCAGCTCTTCCCCTGGGTCCCGGCCGTCGTCCGCTCCCCCTGGGTCCAGCTCGTCCTGACCGCGCCCGTCCAGTTCTGGGTCGGGTGGCACTTCCACCGCGGCTTCTGGAACGACGCGGTTCACCGCTCGGCCAGCATGAACAGCCTCGTCTCCATCGGGACCAACGCGGCCTACTTCTTCAGCGTGGCGGTGACGCTCTGGCCCCACACCTTCATGCCGCTCGGCGCCATGACCTACTACGACACGGCGGCGGTCCTCATGACGCTGATCGTCCTCGGGCGCTGGCTGGAGGCGCGGGCCCGCGGCCGGACGTCGGAGGCGATCCGGCGGCTGGTGGCACTGGCGCCCGCCACGGCGCGCGTCATCCGCGGCAGCGCTGAGCTCGACGTGCCCGTCGCCGAAGTGGTGACGGGCGATCTGATTCGCGTCCGTCCCGGCGACAGGATCCCGGTGGACGGCGAGGTCGTGGACGGCGCCTCCACCGTGGACGAATCCATGCTGACGGGAGAAAGTTTACCCGTCGAAAAGCGCGCCGGCGCCCGCGTCATCGGCGGGGCCGTGAACCGGGCAGGGAGCTTCACCTTCCGCGCCACGCGCGTCGGCAGGGACACGGTCCTGGCCCAGATCATCCGCCTCGTGGAAGAGGCGCAGGGCTCGAAGGCCCCGATCCAGCGGCTCGCCGACCGGGTCTCGGCCGTCTTCGTTCCGATCGTCCTCGTGATCGCCGCGCTGACCTTCGGGGTCTGGTGGCTCTGGGGGCCCCAGCCCGCGTTCCTCTTCGCGCTGACCAACTTCGTAGCGGTGCTCGTGATCGCCTGCCCCTGCGCCATGGGGCTCGCCACGCCCACCGCGATCATGGTCGGCACGGGCAAGGGCGCCGAGCACGGCGTCCTCATCAAGAGCGCCGGGGCGCTGGAGCTCCTGCACAAGGCGCGGACGGTGGTGCTCGACAAGACCGGCACCCTCACCATCGGCCGCCCGGTGGTGACGGATGTCGTCCCGGCCAACGGCATGAGCGCCGATGACCTGCTGGCCCTCGCGGCCGCCGCCGAGCAGGGCTCCGAGCACCCGCTGGGCGAGGCCATCGTCGCGCGCGCCAAGGAGCGCGGGCTCGGGCTGCCGGCGGTCAGCGATTTCCGGGCGGTGCCCGGCCACGGCATCGAGGCGCGGGTGGGGGGCCAGCGGCTGCTGCTGGGCAACGCGCGGCTCCTGTCGGAGCGCGGAGTCCAGTTGGGCGGGCCTCAGGCGGCAGCGCGCCGGCTGACGGAGGAGGGGAAGACCGCGATGTACGTGGCGCTGGACGGGAGCGCCGCCGGCGTCATTGGTGTTGCGGATGTCTTGAAGCCCGAAGCGGCGCGCACGGTGTCGCAGCTCCACGCGATGGGCATCGAGGTCGTCATGCTGACGGGCGACCACCGCGTCACGGGCGAGGCGATCGCCCGGCAGGTGGGGATCGACCGCGTGCTGGCGGAGGTGCTGCCGGAGGACAAGGCGCGGGAGATCAGGCGGCTCCAGGAGGAAGGCCGCCTCGTCGCCATGGTCGGCGACGGCATCAACGACGCGCCCGCGCTCGCCCAGGCCGACGTGGGGATCGCCATGGGCTCGGGGACGGACGTCGCCATGGAGGCCGCCGACGTCACGCTCATGCGGGGCGACCTGCGCGGGCTCGTCACGGCGCTCCAGCTCTCGCGGCGGACGATCCGGATCATCCGCGAGAACCTCGTCTGGGCGTTCGGCTACAACGTGGTCCTGATCCCGGTGGCGGCGGGCGTGCTCTACCCGCTCTGGGGGATCCTGCTCTCGCCGATCCTGGCCGGGGCGGCGATGGCGTTCTCGTCCGTCTCGGTGGTGATGAACAGCCTCAGGCTCAAGCGCTTCCGCCCCGCGCTCCGGGAGGAGGTGAGTTCTGTGGCGATGGACCCGATCTGCAAGATGCAGGTGGACCCGGCCAAGGCGGCCGGCTCGTCCACCTACAAGGGGCAGACCTACTACTTCTGCGCCGTCTCCTGCAAGGAGACCTTCGACAGGAACCCCGAGAAGTACGCGACTACATGAGCGGGGTCAGCTCGCCGTATCTCCAGGGCCGATCTCGCTACGAGAGGGTGATGGAGGGGTGGGTGGACAACACCCACGCTGACGCTTTCACCCTCACCGCCCAGATCCGCGACCCCGATCTCGGCGTGGAGGTCTCGGCCGTGGCCACGCCTTCGCCGGGCTACGAGATCCGCGAGGCGCGGGCGTGCATCCTCTCCGGCGCCGCCGACCCCCAGATCGTGGCCGGCTTCGGGGCGCTGGCGGGAGCGCGAATGGTCGGCGGCTTCTCCCGCCGACTCAGCGAGCTGACCGGCGGTCGTTCTGGCGCCAAGCACTTCGTGGACGCGGCGATCGAAGTGGCGCGGCTCGCCCGCCAGGCCACCAAGCTCTCCCCGGAGCGGGCCCGGACCGCCAAGGACGGCCCGTGGGCCTGCTGGCAGCTCGACACCGTGGGGTGGGTGGACCTCCCCGATTCGTGCTTCACCTACAGCGAGGCGGGCAAGGCGCTCTTCGGCACCCGACCCGTGACGACGCCGATGGTGCCCGATTTTTACTGCCCACCGCCGGGGGCGCGTGTCTTCAGCCGGAAGAAGGTCGCGCGTCTCGAGCGGAGCGGCAATCGGCTCTCCCTCTACCACTCCATGTTCGACGAGGCCCACGGCTTCGAGATCCGGTACGAGATTGATCTCGACACACGCACGATCATCCGCGCCGAGTCCGAGACCCTGCGTCTCCCCTACATGGGGATCTGCGACGAGCCCCAGAAGAAGATCGTCTCGCTCGTGGGCCAGCCCGCCGACCGCGACCTTCCCAAGCGCATCCAGACGCTGATCGGCGGCTCGGCGGGCTGCGCCCAGCTCTACGATTTGACCGCCGACCTTCTGAAGCTCCTGACGCTGCCGTGAGCTCCCCCCTCACCCTGCCTCTCCCCAGAGGGGAGAGGAGAAGAGGTGAAAGGCACATCAACGGGGCTGGACGACGACGTCGGTGGGGGAGCCCTTGAGGAAGTTCTCGACGTTCCGGACGGCGCGGAGCAGCCCGTCGCGGATGACCTCCGGCGTCTGGCCCGCGACGTGGGGGGTCAGCACGACGTTGGGGAGGGCGAGCAGCGGGTCGTCGGGCGCGAGGGGTTCCTCGTGAAAGACGTCGAGCCCGGCCCCCTGGATCTTCCGCTCGCGTAGCGCGTCGAGGAGGGCGTCCCGGTCCACCAGGGCGCCGCGGCCGGTGTTGATCAGGATCGCGGCGGGCTTCATCAGCGCGAGTTCCTTCCGGCCGAGGAACCCGCGCGTCTGGGGCTCGAGCCTCACATGGAGGCTCACGACGTCGGCCTGGCGCAGGATCTCCTCCTTGGAGGCGTGCCGGACGCCGACCGCCTTGGCGCGTTTCTCGTCGCCGCTCGCGCTCCAGGCCAGCACGTTCATGCCGATGGCCTTGCCGAGGGTCGCCACCCGGCTCCCGATGGCCCCGAGACCGAAGACGCCGAGGGTCTTGCCGAGGAGCTGGGTCAGGAGCTCGCGGGGCCACTGGCCGCCGCGCATTGCCTGGTCCAGCGCT
>JACPCF010000031.1 GCA_016179965.1 Candidatus Rokuibacteriota bacterium
TGCGAGAAGCGCTCGGTGGGCGTGCAGGCCGTGGACGACGTGGTGGCCGACATCGAAGCGCGCCTCCACGACCGGGCCGAGAAGGAGATCTCGAGCCTGGAGCTGGGCGACCTGGTGATGGAGCACCTCCAGAAGCTCGACCAGGTGGCCTACGTCCGCTTCGCCTCCGTGTATCGCCAGTTCAAGGACATCAGCCAGTTCATGGACGAGGTGAAGGGGCTCCTCAAGGAAGGCGAAAAGGCCAAGGCCGCCGCAAAGCCCTCCGCGTCCAAGGCTTCCAAGTAGCCGGACCCCTCCTTCTAGTGCGTCCGCCTCAGAAAAATGTCCCGTCGGTGGTCATGCTCCGGCCGGGAGTAAGGTGCGCATCGGCCGATAAGTCGTTTTCCTCAGAGAGGGTCGTGGGGTTGAAAGTCGCCGCTGGAACTCGGCCTGTCGCTCTCGCAGGGGTGCCCAGGAATGCTCTCCGATCTTGAGATTGCCCAGCGCGCCAAGCTCAAGCCGATCACCCAGATCGCCACCGCGCTCGGGATCGAAGAGGACGAGATCGAGCTCTACGGGCGCTACAAGGCGAAGATCGCGCTGTCGGTCATGAAGCGCCTGGCCGGCAAGCCGAACGGCAAGTACGTTGACTTGACGGCGATCACGCCGACGCCGCTCGGTGAGGGCAAGACCACCACGACGATCGGCCTGTCCATGGCGCTCAACCGCATCGGCTGCCGGACGATCGCGGCGATCCGGCAGCCCTCGCTCGGGCCCGTCTTCGGCATCAAGGGCGGCGCGGCGGGGGGTGGGTACGCGCAGGTGGTGCCGATGGAGGACTTCAACCTCCATCTGACGGGCGACGTCCACGCCATCTCGCTCGCCCACAACCTGCTCGCCGCCATGATCGACAACTGCATCACCCACGGCAACAAGCTCAAGATCGATCCGCTGACGATCACGTGGCCCCGGGTGGTGGACGTGAGCGACCGGGCGCTCCGGAAGATCGTCATCGGGCTCGGCGGCCGCGAGAACGGTTACCCGCGCGAGAGCGGCTTCGACATCTCGGTGGCCTCGGAGGTCATGGCCATCCTGGGCCTGACGACGAGCCTCAAGGACCTGCGCGAGCGGCTGGGCCGGATCGTGATCGGCCTGGATTACGACGGCAACGCGGTGACCGCCGAGCACCTCAGGACCGCGGGGGCGATGGCCGTCCTGCTGCGGGACGCCATCAAGCCGACCCTCCTCCAGACCACGGAGAACACCCCGGTTTTCGTGCATGCCGGCCCGTTCGCGAACATCGCCCACGGCAACAGCTCCGTCATCGCCGACCTCATCGGGCTGAAGGTCGCCGACTGCGTCGTCACCGAGAGCGGCTTCGGCGCGGACATGGGGATGGAGAAGTTCATGAACATCAAGTGCCGCTACTCCGGCCTCGTGCCGGACGCGGTCGTGATGGTCTGCACCGTCCGCGCCCTCAAGATGCACAGCGGGCGGTTCCGCGTGGTGGCCGGCCGGCCGCTGGACCCGGGGCTCACGCGGGAAGACCTGAAGGCGGTCGAGGACGGGTGCGGGAATCTCGAGAGGCAGATCGAGAACCCGCGGCTCTTCGGCGTGCCCGTAGTCGTGGCGATCAACGCCTTCCAGACGGATACCGCGGCCGAGATCGAACTGATCCGGGAGCGGTCGCTGGCCGCGGGGGCCGAGGGGGCCTACCGGAGCGAGGTCTGGGCGAAGGGCGGGGCGGGGGCGGAAGAACTGGCGGCGGCGGTGGTGCGGGCGGCAGAGAAGCCGAAGCAGTTCCGGTTCCTCTACGAGCTGGACCGGCCGATCAAGGAGAAAATCGAGACGATCGCCACGAAGATCTATGGCGCCGACGGCGTTGATTACCTGCCCGCGGCCGAGCAGCAGATCAGGAAGTACACGGACCTCGGCTACGGGAAGCTGCCGATCTGCATGGCGAAGACCCACCTGTCCCTCTCGCACGATCCGGCGCTCAAGGGCCGGCCCCGGGGCTTCCGCGTGCCGATCCGGGAGGTGCGGGCGTCGATGGGGGCCGGGTTCCTCTACCCGCTGCTCGGCGAGATGCGGCCGATCGTCGTGGCCGTCCTGGGCCTGGCCCACCGCGGCTATGTCCTGGAAAGTAACTCCTCAACCGCGAGGGCCTCCGGAAGGACCTACCTGGGGATGTAGCCTCCGAAGACGCCTAGGCGGTCTCTTCTATCTCTTCAAGCGCCAGGATCTTGGCTCCGCACCGATAGCAGTAGTGGAAGGAGATCGGGTTCGGGGCCTTGCATTGGGGGCAGGGCCGCACCGGGGTGTGCTCCTGGAACTTGCGGCCATAGTAGAGGGGGGTCCCGCAGTTTCCGCAGTAAAAAGTCTCCCCTGCCATCCTCGCCTCCTTTCACCCTTTGGTTCGTTCGCGCCCAAAGCGCGTCGCGCACTGCCGGTTACACGGCTCGTTCCTGGCCCTCATCACAGATGGTGCGGCCCTGCCGGGATGGGGCCGACAGGGCCGAGCGCCAAGGGGCGCTTACTTCTTCTTCTTGGCCTTCTTCTTCTTCACCCTGTCACCTCCCTTCGATCGAGGTGTGCTAGCCGGATCGTAGAAGAGGCCGGAAGACGTGTCAAGCGGAAAATACCAAGATAGAGGGGGCGCCGGCGCCGGGACCCCCAAGATGAGGGGGGAAGACCCGGAAGACCCCGGTTGACAACCCCCCCGCCGGGTGGTAGCGTTGGGCAACTTGCCTACCGTGAACCGCGCCTCGACGGAGGGCCCCTGCATGCGCCGAGCACTTAAGAAACTCGTCTTCGTGGAGCCCAAATCCACGCATTTGCACGTGTACAGCCGCGTCCCGATCCCCCGGCTCGGGTCGGTCCTGCTGGCCACCATCATGCGGGCCAAGGGCTACGACGTGCGGGTCTATATCGAGGACATCCACGCCATTGACATGAACGAGGTGATGAGCGCCGACCTGGTGGCCATCTCGGCGATCACCTCGACCGCGCCGCAGTCGTACCGGCTGGCCGACAAGGTTCGGGAAGCGGGCATCATCGCCGTCATGGGCGGGACCCACGTCACCTTCCTGCCCGACGAGGCGCTGGAGCACGCCGACTACGTCGTCAAGGGGGAGGGGGAGTTCGCCTTCCAGGAACTGGTGGACGCGATCCAGTGCGGCGAGGGGTTCGAGAAGATCCAAAACCTGTCCTTCATCAAGGACGGCAAGGCCATCCACAACCCGGAGCGGCCCAAGATCCCCAACCTGGACGTGAACCCGATCCCCGACTACGGGCTGATCACAGGCTGGAAGCCTGGCGCCGTCGTCTCCATCGCTACCTCCCGCGGCTGCCCATTCTCCTGCACCTTCTGCTCCGTGCCGGGGATGTACGGCCACGCCTTCCGCACCCATTCGCTGGACCGAGTGCTGGAGGAGTTGCGGATCCACCGGGACAACCTCTATACCTTCTTCGCCGACGACATCTTCACGGCCAACAAGAAGCGGGTGAAGGAGCTGCTGGGCCGGATGATCCAGGCCGGCCTGACGCGGCCCTGGGGCGCCCAGGTTCGGACGGAGACCGTGGACGACCCCGAGCTCCTGACCCTCATGCGCGACTCCAACTGCTTCAACGTGTACGTCGGCTTCGAGTCCATCAACCCGCGCACGCTGAAACTGTTCCAGAAGAAGCAGGACCTGGCCAAGATCGAGCGGTCGATCGAGCGCTTCCACAGCCACAACATCAAGATCCACGGGATGTTCGTCGTGGGCTCGGACGAGGACGACCTGGAGACCATCGCCGCCACGGCGACCTTCGCCCGGAAGCACGAGATCGATTCGATCCAGTTCATGATCCTCACCCCGATCCCCGGCTCCCCCGACTGGGACACGCTCTACGCCAAGGGGGACAAGTACGTGATCAGTCGAAACTGGTCCCTGTACGACGGCCACCACGTAGTGCACCAGCCTCGGCGGCTCTCCCCCTACGAGCTCCAGATGGGGGCGATCAAGGCCATGCAGAAGTTCTACTCCTGGGGCGGCATTGCCGAGCGGCTCTGGAAGCGCGACGTGTACTACACGACCATCCGGTACTGGGGCAAGAAGATGATCCGGGACTGGTGGAAGGACGAAGAGAACCGGGCCCACGTCCAGTGGCTCAAGGAGCGGCTCTACAGCGAGAAGCAGAGCCTGGGCCAGCGCGCCCTTCAGACCATCGGCGTGCCCGAGGCGCTCTTGCAGGAGAAAGTGGGCCAGCTGCTCAATACGTTCCTGACCGAACTGGGGGTGAAGGTGGTCCCGCTCGCCGAGCGGCTCGTCGAGCAGGCGGAGGACGCGCTCGCCCGGGCCCGGGAGTCGGTGGACTGCCTCATCATGCCTGTCGTAAAGCGCGTGGAGCAGGGCAAGGAAGAGGTGTACGCCCACCTGACGGCGGCCACCGAGGCCCTCCAGGCCCGGCTGGAGAAGCTCCCCAAGGTTTCGTTCCCGGTCCTGGGGGATCAGGGACCGATCTTCGAGCCCTTCGCCAAGATCGGGCTCCTCGTGACCAACAACCTGGAGAAGATCCGGAAGGCCTACCGCAAGGCCGGCGTGACGGAAGGGCTCTGGGAAGTCGCCTAGCTGACGCGCCCCTCACCTCTTCTCCTCATCTCCTCACCCTGCCCTCTCCCCCTCGGGGGGGAGAGGATGAAGGTGAGGGGGGCTAATTCTCGCCCTTCTCCTGGCTGGAGGAGGGCTTGCGGGCCTCGCGTCGCTTGACGAACTCCTCGTTGAGCGGCACGCTCTTCTTGCAAAGGGGACAGGCGTCCGGCGGGTAGGTAGGGAAGTCCCGAGTCACGAGGCTGAAGACGTCTTTTCCCGCCACCTCGGCCTTCTTGGTCCGGCGCCAGAGGGCGCCGATCCCCACCACCTGGCCTCCGCGGTGCTCGACGAGCTCGATCAGGAGCTTCAGCGTGGTGCCCGTGCTCACCAGGTCCTCCAAGAGGAGGACCTTCGTGCCCAGGCCGATCAGCTTGTGGAACTCCGCCGGCAGCGTGACCCTTCGCTTACCCCCGCTCACCCTCTTGATCGCGTACGCCAGGAGCGGGCGGGAGGGGTGGGCGCGCGCGACGCAGTGGGAGAGGATCAGAGCGCCGGGCCCCGTGGAGAGCACGACGTCGATGGGCCACTGGGCGAAATGCTTGGCGATGACGGCGCCCAGTCCCTCGGTGAACGAGGGCTCGGTGATGACGAGGTTCTTCTCGATGAACTCGCCCGTGTGGTGGCCGGCCGGGAGGAGGATGTGGTCGTTGGCGTGATAAGCCCCCGTGCGCTTCAGGATGTCCAGGTGGATCTTCTCGCGCGCCTCGGCGTCCAGCACCGCGTCCTGCTTCCGTTGGGGTGGCGTCATTCGACACTCTCCTGAAGGTGGTGGGATGGGGGCGGGGTCTTTCTCAGGCGCAGCCGGGGCCGCGCGACCCGGATGACCAGGGGCTCGAGGCACCCCGGGCACACCTCCTGGCCGCCTTTTCTCAGCACCTCGCGCGGCGAGAGCAGCACGTCGCACCCCTCGCACGCCGGATTGTTGCAGAAGCGGTCGAATTTCATGGGCGGCGGGCCGTCCCCAGGTGGATCACCACGCCTTCGGCTTGCGGCTCGATCCAGAACGGCTTGGGGCGCGCCAGGTCCAGGACCACGCGCGCCGACGTGGGAGTGAGCTGCGACGAGCGGATCCGCTTCAAGAGGGCGTTGTCAACCTCGATGGTGTCCTCGCTCATGGCCAGCTGGGCCCGCTTGAAGTCCACGACGATCCGGGACGGCTTGTCCAGCACGAAGCTCTTGTAGGCCAGGGGCCCGTCGGCCTGGATGATGACCTGGACGTCGTCGCCGACGACTTCCGGCCTCAACTCGAGGATCAGGGGGACGGGCGCGGGAGCCCCGGGTACCCGCGTCGGAGGCGTGGGTGCGGGCGCCGCCGGCGCGGGGGTCGGCCGAGGCCGTGGTTCCGCCGGACCGCGGCCAAGGACCAGGCCGCCCGGCAAAGGGGGCATCTCCACGCGGACGAGGATCCGGGTTCCCTCCTTGATGACCCGGTACGGCGCACTTGTCGCGAACGTGAGATCGAGCCGGCCGAGGCGGCTTCCCTCGCGCTCCAGCACGGCCGTCCGGATCTTGGTGAGGCCGGGCCCCGGCAACTGGCGCTCCTCCGTCGGGAAGGCGAAGGTCGCGTTCAGCAGCAGGAGGCTCACGCTGAACGGGTCAGCCCCTTCGATCACCACGTAGTCGAGCGGTTCGGAGCCCCGGATTTCCAGCTGGAATCGCCCCTCGTGAGCGCCCGCAAAGATGGCTGACACGACGACGGGCGCTGCGGGCGCTCGGATGGGCCCTAACAGAAGCAGGCCCAGGCCCAGCGCCACTCCCCCCAGCCAACTTCTCGTCACGCGCGCGGCAACCCCTCGAATTTTCGACCATGTTGGCTTGGGGTGCTCGCCTTGTCAACCCGAAAGTGGAAGATGTAGACTGGTCCTGCTGTGCGAATTCTCGCCATTGAAACCTCTACGCTGGCGGGCGGGGCCGCGCTCCTGGACGGCGAGCGTGTGGTGGGCGAATACACCCTGAATATCCGGGCCACCCACTCCGAGCGCTTGATGGCGGCGGTTGACCACCTACTCCAGCTATCTGGCTGGGAACTGGAGAGCCTGGAGGGGCTGGCGGTGGCCGTCGGCCCCGGCTCCTTCACCGGCCTCAGGATCGGCGTCAGCGTCGTGAAGGGGCTGGGCCTGGCGCTCGGGATTCCGATCGCCGCCGTCCCGACCCTCGACGCCCTGGCCGCCACGCTCCCCTTCGCCGCCCACCCCGTCTGCACGGTGCTCGATGCCAAGAAGGGCGAGGTCTACGCGAGCCTCTACCACTGGGCCGAGGGGGCGATGAGCCGAGATTGGGAGTATCTGGCGCTTCCGCCCGAGGCGCTCTGCGAGCGGCTCACCGGCCCGGTCATCTTCGTCGGGGACGCTGTGGACACCCTCGGCGGGCTCTTCCGAGCGCGGCTCGGGGACAACGCCCGCTTCGCCCCCGCCGGCCGGAGGCTCCCGTCACCGGGCTGTGTGGGCGCCCTCGGTCACGCGCTCCTGCTCGCGGGGCGGATGGTGGACGCTTCCGCCTTGACGCCGCTCTACCTCCGGCCCTCGGAAGCCGAGCTGAAGCGCCGCCGTGCCCTCCTGGTCTCTTGAGCCGCTGACCCCGGCCGACTTGGACGAGGTCGTCGTCATCGAGCGCGCCTCGTTTGCCACGCCATGGTCGCGCGGGGCGTTTCTCTACGAGATGAAGCAGAACCCGGCGGCGCGCTGCTGGGTCGCGCGCGGGGCCAAGTCGGCGCCTTCGGTTCTCGGGTACCTCTGCCTCTGGGAGATCCCGCCGGAGATCCACATCACGAACCTGGCGGTGCATCCCGATTGGCGGCGCCAGGGGATCGCCCGCGCCCTCGTGGAAGCCATCCTGGAGGACGCGCGCCGCCGCCAGCTCAGCGTGGCTCTCCTGGAAGTCCGTCCCACCAACGCCGAGGCGCTGAGCCTCTACGAAGGTCTCGGCTTTCAGGTCGTCGGCCGCCGCAGGGGGTACTATTTCGACACGGGGGAGGACGCCCTCCTCATGCAGGCCGACCTCACCCCCTCACCATCCTCTCCGCCCCCTCACCCTGCCTCTCCCCATGGGGGAGAGGAGAAGAGGTGAGGGGCATGCCCATGCTGGACGCAAAGACCTCGGCGCTGATTGACAAGATGCTGGCGGGGGACCGCCTTGCCCTCGCGCGGCTGATCACCCGGGTAGAGAACCGCGCGGCGTCCGTCGCCGAGATCATGCGGCGTGTCCACGGGCGGATGGGGCGGGCGTACATCCTGGGGATCACGGGCCCGCCCGGGTCGGGCAAGAGCACGGTCGTGGACCGTCTGACGGCCCTCCTCCGCGCGGAGGGCGCCTCCGTCGGGATCGTGGCGGTGGACCCGTCGAGCCCCTTCAGTGGCGGCGCCGTGCTGGGGGACCGGATCCGGATGCAATCGCACACGCTCGATCCGGAGGTCTTCATCCGGAGCATGGCCACGCGGGGGAGCCTGGGCGGCCTGGCGCGGGCGACCAGCGACGTGATCAAGCTCCTGGACGCCTTCGGCAAGCAGTGGATCCTCATCGAGACCGTTGGGGTGGGGCAGACCGAGCTGGACATCATCAAGCAGGCGGACACCACGGTCGTGGTCCTGGTCCCGGAGTCGGGCGACGCGATCCAGACGATGAAGGCGGGGCTCATGGAGGTTGCGGATGTCCTCGTCGTGAACAAGGCCGACCGCGCGGGCGCCAATCCCCTGATGACCGAGCTCCGGTTCATGGCGCACCTGCAGCGCACGAGCCCCCAGACGCCCAAGGACATTGACTGGGAGATCCCGGTCCTGGCCACCCAGGCCCAGAACGACGTGGGCATCGTCGAGCTTCTTGCCGCAATCCGGGGTCACCGGGGCGTCCTGGAGAGCACTGGCGCCCTCGACAAGCGCCGCCGGGCGCGGCGGCGGGCGGAGCTCCAGGCGCTCTTGGTCGAGGAGCTCACCGCCGAGGTGAGCCGCCGGCTCGGCCCCGACGGCGACCTCGCTCCCACCTTCGAGGCCGTCGCCGCGGGGCGGATTGATCCGTACTCGGCGGTTCGAAAAATCCTGAAGGCCTTGGCGCCTTGACAGACTCTGGGGCGCACCGCACTATGGAAGCCCACGAGTCCGCTGACCGGAGGTCTCACTGAATGTCGCCCTCTCACCAGTGGTACGGGGTCATCCCCGGCTGGCTTCCCTTCTATGCCCTGATCGTTATCGCGCTCGCGCTCTTCGCCCATCGCGTGACGTACCTCTTTCGGCTCATGCGGACCGGCAAGCCGACCGCCCGGTGGGACAACATCCCGGCGCGCCTTCGCGCCGTCTTGGTCTTCGTCCTCGGCCAACTCAGGCTTCTCAGAGGCGATTTCTGGCCCGGGCTCATGCACGCCACGATCTTCTGGGGCTTCCTGATCCTGACCCTCGGCACGCTGGAGTTCTTCGGCAAGGGATTCACGGAGCGGTTTTTCCTGCCGTTCCTGTCGGACACGCCCGGCTACCTGGTCCTCCAGGATGTCTTCAGCCTGTCGGTCATCGCGGCGGTCGCGTACGCGGCGTTCCGCCGCCTGGTGACGAAGCCGAAGCGCCTCACGCTCTCCGTCGAAGGGCTGGTGATCCTGCTCCTGATCTTCGGCCTCATGGTGACTGACCTCGTCGCGGACGCCACTCGGATCATCCTGGCGCCGGCCGCGACCGATCGCTGGTCCTTCGGCGGGAGCGCCCTGGCGGGTCTGCTCGTGGGCCTTCCGGGCGGCGCCGTCCAGACGCTCTTCCACCTTTCCTGGTGGCTCCACGCCGCGATCCTCGTGGGATTCCTGGTGTGGCTCCCGTACTCGAAGCACCTGCACATCATGGCCGCCCCGTTCAACGTCTTCTTCGCCCCCCTGACGCCCAAGGGGCAGTTTCCGAGCGCGGACCTCGAACATGCCGAGACCTTCGGCGTCGGCACCCTGACCGAGTTCAGTTGGAAGGACCTCTTCGACCTCTACAACTGCACCGAGTGCGGGCGGTGCACCGCCGGCTGCCCGGCGACCATCAGCGGCAAACAGCTGGACCCGAAGATGCTGATCCTGGACCTCCAGGAGCATCTCCTGGAGCGCGGGCCGAAGCTCCTTGGCAAGGGAGGAGACGGCCACGCTGAGAAAGCCATGGTCGGCGAGGTGATCACCGATAACGTCCTCTGGGCCTGCACCACCTGCCGCTGGTGCGTGGACGCCTGTCCGGTCTTCATCGAGCACGTGCCGAAGATCGTGGACATGCGGCGCTGGCTCCTCCTGACCGAGTCGCGCTTCCCGGCGGAGCTCCAGCCCACGTTCCGCAACCTCGAGAACAACGGGAACCCGTGGCAGATGGCGTGGCAGACGCGGGCGGACTGGGCGAAGGATCTCGGCGTCAAGATCATGAGCGACGTGAGCCAGGCCGAGTACCTCTACTGGGTCGGCTGCTACGGCTCCTTCGACGAGCGCAACAAGAAGGTCGCGCGGGCGTTCGTGAAGCTGCTCCAGGCCGCCGGGCTGGACTTCGCGATCCTCGGCAACGAGGAGAAATGTATCGGCGAGCCGGTGCGGCGGGTGGGGCACGAGTACCTCTTCCAGACGCTGGCCCAGGGGAACATCGAGACGCTGAAGCGGTACCGGTTCCAGAAGATCATCACCGCGTGCCCCCACTGTTTCAACACCATCCGGAACGAGTACCCGAATTTCGACGGCCACTTCAGCGTGGTCCACCACACCGAGCTGCTGGACGAGCTGGTCCGTTCGGGCCGTCTC
>JACPCF010000032.1 GCA_016179965.1 Candidatus Rokuibacteriota bacterium
CCGAGCTTGATCCCCTCGCCGAGGGCCGCCTGGCCGCCGGAGAGCGGGCTCTGGGTCGCGATCTTGATGG
Organism: Candidatus Rokuibacteriota bacterium; assembly: GCA_016179965.1. Taxonomy (GTDB): domain Bacteria; phylum Methylomirabilota; class Methylomirabilia; order Rokubacteriales; family CSP1-6; genus CSP1-6. The sequence goes on from JACPCF010000032.1 coordinate 71, forward strand.
TGCCTTTGGTCTGGGCGTCGGTGAAGGCCGCCGGGAGCACCAGCGCCAGGGCGACGAGGATCACGAGCGCCGTTCGGATGTGGAAGGTTTTCATCGGCTCCCTCCTCTTGGCTGGGTTTCACACAAGGGATAAGGCAGGTTATGACCTGGGCGTCTCGCTCCTGATTATAGACGCTTGTCCCGGGCTGTCAAGGAGGGGCGGATCCGCTCGAGCAGGCGGCGGGTGGCTTCCGCCGGATCGCGCGCTCCGCACACCGCTGAGATCACCGCCACCCCGTCCGCGCCGGCCTCGATGACCTCCGCGGCCTTGTCCGCGGAGATCCCGCCGATCGCCACGAGGGGCGCCTTGACGTGGGGCCGAACCGCCCTCAAGAGGTCCAGGCCGACGACCTGGGACTCGGGCTTGGTCGCCGTCGGGAAGATGGAGCCCACCGCCACGTAATCGGCCCCGTCCTGCTCGGCCTGACGGGCCTGCTCCAAGCTGTGGGTCGAGACGCCCAGGAACATGGAGGACGGCAGAAGCCGGCGGGCGATCGCCGCGGGCAGGTCGTCGTGCCCCACGTGGAACCCGTCAGCGTCCACGGCCAGCGTCAGGTCGAGACGGTCGTTGACCACGAACAGGACGCCGGCCTCCTTCGCCCGTCGCCTGAGGTCCTCGAGGAGGGGCAGGCAGCGACGGGAGGGCCACTCCTTCTCGCGGTACTGGACCAACCGACCGCCTCCGGCAATTACGCCACCCAGAATCTCACGAAGATCTCGGCCGCGGCTGGCGGTCCGGTCCAGGATCACATATAGCGCAATATCAGATCGCTCTATCTTGCTCACGCCCTTTTCCGCCGGGTGATCATAGGGAGACTTCCAGCTTGGGTAGGGCGAAGTCGCCCGCGCGGAAGAGCGGATCCTCGAGCAGCCGGAGGTGGAAGGGGATCGTGGTCTTGACGCCCTCGACGATGGTTTCGGAGAGCGCCCGCCGCATGCGCGCGATGGCCTCCCCACGGTCCCCGCCGTGGACGATGATCTTGGCGATGAGCGAGTCGTACACGGAGGGAATGGCGTAGGAGGCCATGAGGTGGCTGTCCACGCGCACGCCCGGTCCTCCCGGGGGAACCCAGGCCGTCACGCGCCCTGGGCTGGGGCTCCAGGTTTCGGGGTCTTCGGCGTTGATCCGGCACTCGAGGGCGTGCCCCACCAGACGGATATCGCTCTGCTTCCAACGCAACGGTTCTCCCCCCGCGATCAGGATCTGCTCCCGCACCAGATCGATCCCCGTCAGCATCTCCGTCACCGGATGCTCGACCTGGATGCGGGTGTTCATCTCGATGAAGTAGAAGCGCCCCTCCCGGTCCACCAGAAACTCCACGGTGCCCGCGCTGGTGTAGTTCACGGCCTGCGCCACGGCCAGCGCGGCCTTGTGGAGCCCCACCCGGGTTTCGGGCGCGATCGCCGGCGCGGGGGACTCCTCCAGGAGCTTCTGGTGCCGGCGCTGGATCGAGCAGTCGCGCTCGCCCAGATGGATTCGCGTCCCGGACCGATCTCCCAGGACCTGCACCTCCACGTGGCGGGCGTCCTCCACGAATTTTTCCAGGTACACGTCCGAGGAGCCGAAGGCCGCGGCGGCCTCCGCCTGGCACGTGTGGAAGGCCTGAGCCAGGGCGGGGCACTCGCGGACGATGCGCATGCCGCGGCCGCCCCCACCGGCCGCGGCCTTGAGCATCACCGGAAAGCCGACCGCCTCAGCCACACTCTGGGCCTGGTCCTCGTCCTTCAGGGGCCCCTCGCTGCCGGGAATGATGGGGGCGCCGGCCTGACGCGCGATCTCGCGCGCCTGGGCCTTGTCGCCCATGAGGCGGATGGCCTCGGGGGACGGACCGATGAAGGTGATCCCGCAGGCCCGGCAGATCTCCGCGAAGGCGGCGTTCTCGGCGAGGAAGCCGTAGCCAGGATGGATCGCTTCGCTGTCGGTGACGGCGGCCGCCGAGATGATGCTGGGGATGTTGAGGTAGCTCGACCGGGCGTCGTCGGGCCCAACGCAGATGGACTCGTCGGCGAGGCGGACGGGCAGGGACTGGGCGTCCACTTTGGAATGCGCGACGACCGCCCGGACGCCCATCTCGCGGCAGGCCCGCAGGATCCGAAGGGCGATTTCGCCGCGGTTCGCGATCAGTATCTTATGTAACATTATCCCCCCAGGACGCGGTGCCACTGGGCCTCCAGCTCGGCCAGCGGCAGTCCGTACACGCGCGGGACCGCGTCCGCCGCCGACTCGCCCCTGCCGAGACGGGCCAGCAGCTCACGCATGCGCTCCATTCCGCCTCGCTGGAGCAGGTCGCGGACGACCCAGAGCGAGACCTGGTAGCCCATCCGGGCCTTGGCCATGTCCCCGTCCCTCAGGAGCGCTTCCAGCCCCCCCAGGGTCATCCCGCCCGAGAGGTGCAGGTTCGGGTCGTCGGGAATCCGTTCCGCGTGCTGGGCGAGCCCCTCCTGGAGCCAGCGCGGCGCGCGCCCCTTCGCGAGCAGGTGGACGAGGGCATGGGTGTACTCGTGGGTCAGCAGGCGCTCCAGCGCTCGCGTGCGCCCCTGAAGGGCTCCCACGGGGAGCCGGATTTTCCCGTCGAAGAGCCCGCTCACCCAGAGGTGGGCGCCGGTGAGCTCCTGAAAGCGCTCATCCGGGTAGAGGATCACCGTCACCTTCTCCGCGGGGAAGTAGTTGAATTCCCGGCCCACGGTCGCGTAGACCTCCTCCAGGATCTCGACCACCGTCCGCCGGATCTCGAGCTCTCGGGGCCCGCGATACTTGACCACAAAGTGCGCGGTTTGGGCCTTCCAGAACCCCGCTTCGGCCCGGCGCTCGCGCTCGAGCTTGTCGAGGAGCCGCCTTCCCTCGGCGTGGGAGGGGTCGCGCTCCAGCAGGCGGCGGAGGTGCGCGACGGCGCGGTCGCTCCGGTCCCGCCGCTGGTCGTAGAGCCGAGCCAGGAGCAGCGTGGCCTCCGCGTCGGGGGAAGCGGCCACGGCCTGCTCCAGCGGCTCGATCGCTTCATCGGGTCGGCCCGCGTGAATGGCGGCCAGGGCGAACCCCGTGAGGAGCGGCGGGGATTCCGGCTCCTGCTGGAGTCCCTGGCGGAAGAGGAGGCCGGCCTCTTCGGCCTTCCCGGCGCGGAGGCTCTGCCAGCCCCAGCCCTCGAAACAGCGCGCGACGTTCTGACGGAGGATCGAGTTCTCCCGCTCCCGCTCCAGGGCGTCGGCGAAACGCTGGCAGGCGTCGGGGTACTGGCCGGCGCTGTAGAATCGGATTCCTTCCTCGGTGAGGATCGACACCTCGGGGAGTTCGCCCCTCGAGGGGGGCAGGCCGACCAGCCGGGTCCCCGGACTGGGCGGTTGGTCTGCCGGCGCCGGCGCCTTCGAGAGGAACCCGGGACCCGCGACGAAGAGGGCGAGGAGCGCCAGGGCGACGGCGCCCATTACCCCCGCGGCGACCCTCAACGCGCCTGGCGCGGGGCGCAGCGCCGCAGGCCCGCATGTCGAGCACCGGGTAGAGGCGCTGGGGAGAGTCGCCCCGCAGCTGGGACAGGCCGCCACTTCCGTGTCCTTCGGGTCAGGCCCGGGGTTCGATGAGGAAGAGCGGTTGGCCGTACTCGACGGGCTGACCGTTCTCGACCAGGATCTTGGAGATCCGGCCGGCCACCTTGGATTCGATCTCGTTCATCAGCTTCATGGCCTCGATCACGCAGAGCACCTGCCCTTCCTTGATGACGTCCCCCTCGCGCACGTACGGATCGGCGGTCGGCGAAGGCGCGCGGTAGAAGGTGCCCACCATGGGGGCTTCGATCGTGAGGAGGTGGGCCTCAGGGCGCTCCGCCTGCTGGGCGGGCGCCGGCGCGACCGGCGGCGCTACCGGCGCTGCCGCGTGCCCCACCTCTCGCCGGATTCGGATGCGGGTCTCGCCCTGGCTCACCTCCAGCTCCGTCAGGCCGCGCGCCAGGGCCAGGTCGATGAGCTGCCGGACCTCGCTGAGGGGGAGCGCGGAGTCGCGTTTGGGCTTCGCCACGCGGCTACTCCGATCCCGCCGCCGCGGCGGTCCGGGACATGTAGGCGCCCGTGCGCGTGTCCACCCGGAGGACGTCTCCCTCGCTGATGAAGAGCGGGACGGAGACCACGGCGCCTGTCTCCAGCGTGGCGGGCTTGGAGCCGCCGGACGCCGTGTCGCCGCGGAGCCCCGGATCGGCCTTCACCACCACCAGGTCCACGAAGTTCGGCAGCTCGATGCCGATGGCAGCCCCGTCCACGTAGAGCACCTCCACCTCGGTGTTCTCCTTGAGGAACTGCCGGGCGTTTCCCACCTCGTCCTCGGTGAGGGCGATCTGATCGTAGGTCTCCAGGTCCATGAAGTGGTACCGGTCGTCCCGGTAGAGGAACTGCATCTGCTTCTCTTCGAAGTTGACGAGCGGGACCTTCTCCTCCGCCTTGAAGGTCTTGTCGATCACCGTCCCGAGCCTCAAGTGCTTGAGCTTGGTCCGGACGAACGCCCCGCCCTTCCCCGGCTTCACGTGCTGAAAGTCCACGATGGCGTAGGGGGCGCCGTCGAGCTCGACCTTCATGCCTTTTCTGAAATCGTTGGTGGATACCTGCATCGGTCCACCCGATCAGGGTGAGGGGGCTATTCCCTCGGCGCCGCAGCGCGTCTCCGTCCCCGGCCGCCCAGCGCCTCCTCGAGCCCTTCGCGCGCCCCCGCGCTCCCGGGATCGCGCTTGAGGACGCGCAGGAAGATCGCCGCCGCCTCGTCGAGAAGGCCCTGTTCGAGGCAGATGGCTCCGAAACTCACCGTGGCGAAGGTGTCGTCCTCCAGAATTTTCCTGAGCCCCGATCCTTCCGCCGGGGCGCCGCCGCTCTTCAGCAACTCGCGGAGCCGGGCCGCCTCGCGGTCCGCCGGATCCAGCGCCACCACTCGGTCGAGGTGGCGCGCGGCGCGGTCCAGGTCGCCCCGCCGGCGATGGAGGTCCGCCAGGAGGCGGTGGGCCTGGACGTCGTTCGGGCTCTGGGCGACCACCTGGTTCAACTCGGCCACGGCGCCCTCGTGATTGCCCTCCGACACGTACGCCTTAGCGAGGATCAGCCGGGCCGTCGTGTAGGTCGGATAGCGTCCGAGGCCGTCGCGACAGAGGGCGATCGCGTCCCGGTTCCGTCCAGCCTTGCGGTAGAGGTCGGCCAGCGGGGCGAAGGCCAGCGAGGTCGGGTCTTTGGCCAGGCGCTCCTCGTAGCGGCGGATGGCGCTGGCCGCCGCGGCGTCCTCCGCCATGCCTCCCCCGCCGGGCCGAGGGGCGCTGTCGGCCATGGCCCCTCTTTTATAAGTGTCGGGCGTGGTGGTTGTCAACCGGCGCCTTTCTGCATCTCCGCCAGCACGGATCCGACGACGTCGGCCGGGATGTCGAAGACCAGCCGGGACTCGCCGATCCGAGGGGCCAGCACGAAGGGGACCTTGCCGTCGCGGGCTTTCTTGTCTCGAGCGATCGCCTGAACGATCGCGTCGGGGGGCGGAGCGGCGAACGTCACCGGAAGGCCCAGCTGCCGGAGCAGACGAACCTGGCGCTCTCGGGTCTGGGCATCGGCGACGCCCAGCCGCTCGGCGATCCTGGCGGCGGCGACGATGCCGAGAGACACCGCTTCGCCGTGGAGCCACTTGGAGAATGAGGTGGCCGCCTCCAGGGCGTGCCCCACCGTGTGGCCGTAGTTCAGCGCCGCCCGCAACCCGCCTTCGCGCTCGTCGGCCTCGACGATGCGGCCCTTCAGCCGGCAGGAGCCGGCGATGATCCTCTCCAGGGTGGGCAGGTCCCGGGCGAGGATCTCGGGCGCGTGGGCCTCGACATCGGCGAAGTAGGCCGCGTCGAGGACGATCCCGTGCTTGACCACCTCCGCCAGCCCCGACCTGAACTCGGGATCGGGGAGCGTCGTCAGCACGGCGGGATCGGCGAGCACGAGCCGCGGCTGGTGGAAGGCCCCGACGAGGTTCTTGGCCCGCGGATGATCAATGGCGACCTTCCCGCCGATGGACGCGTCCACCTGGGCCAGCAGCGTGGTGGGAAGCTGGACGAACGGGATTCCCCGCATGTAGGTGGCCGCGACGAACCCGGCCAGGTCTCCCACGGCTCCGCCCCCGAAGGCCAGGAGCGTCGAGGTTCGGTCGAGGCCGGCCGCCAGGCACTCGTCCCAGCAGCGCTCGGCCACGGCCAGGGTCTTGGCGGTCTCTCCCTCCGGCACGCGGATCTCCGTCACGGAGAAACCGCTGGCGCGGAGGCTCTCGACGACGGTCGGCCCGTGGAGGGCCATGACCGAGGGGTCGCTCACGACCGCGGTCCTGCGCCCCACCCCCAGCGCGGCGAGCCGCGCCCCGACCGAGCGGAGGGCTCCCGCCCCGACGAGGATCGGGTACGATCTGGGCCCCAGGTTGACCATAATTTCAGTAATCGGAGGTCCTTTGCGAGCACCCGCGGGGCACCCACCGGAGGTGGGTCCCGGGTCGTTACCAGTTCTTCAGGGATTCCTGATAGGCGTCGTAGTTCCGGCGGATCTCCTCGAGACTGTCCCCGCCGAATTTTTCCAGAAAGGCCTGGGCCAACACGATGGCCATCATCGCCTCGCCGATGACGGCGGCGGCGGGGACCGCGCAGACGTCGCTCCGCTCCACCACCGCCTCCACGGCCTCCTTGGTGGCCATGTCCACGGAGCGAAGCGGCGTGCGGAGCGTGGACAAGGGCTTCATGGCGGCCCGGACCACGACGGGCTGGCCGTTGGTGACGCCGCCCTCGAGGCCGCCCGCGTTGTTCGTCGTGCGCTTGAAGCCGGCGTCAGGGTCGTAGAGGATTTCGTCGTGGACCTGCGAGCCGGGGCGTCGCGCGGTCTCGAAGCCCAGGCCCAGCTCGACGCCCTTGATGGCCTGAATCGCGCAGAAGGCCTGGGCGAGCCTGCCGTCCAAGCGGCGATCCCATTGGACATACGAGCCCAACCCCACCGGGCAGCCGAGCCCTACCACCTCGAAGATCCCGCCCAGCGTGTCGCCCTTCGCCTTGGCGTCGTCGATGGCCTCGATCATGCGTCGCTCCGCCTCGGGATCGGCGCAGCGGACCTCTGACGCCTCCGCGAGGCGCCGGATCTCGCTCCACGGACGATCCAGCTCGCCCACCCGGACTCCGCCGATCTCGACGACGTGGCTCAGGATCTGGATGCCGAACTCCCCCAGGAGTTTCTTCGCCACCCCGGCCACGGCGACCCGCGCGGTGGTCTCGCGGGCACTCGAGCGCTCGAGGACATTCCGGATGTCCCGGTGCCCGTACTTCATGGCTCCGGCGAGGTCGGCGTGCCCCGGCCGCGGGCGGGTGACCTGCTTGGCCGCCGCGCCCGGCTCGGGAGGCGCGACGGACATGGTCGCCTTCCAGTTTTCCCAGTCCAGGTTGGGGATTGTCAGCGTGATGGGGCTGCCGAGCGTTACCCCCCCGCGGACGCCGGAGGTCAGGTGGACCCGGTCCCGCTCGATCTTCATCCGGCCACCGCGGCCGTAGCCCTTCTGGCGGCGGGCCAGGTCCTCGTTGATGTCCGCTTCCGTCAGGGAGAGCCCGGCCGGGACGCCGTCGATGACGGCGACCAGGGCCTCACCGTGGGATTCGCCCGCGGTGAGGAAGCGAAAGGCCAGGCTCATGACCCTTTGGGCTTTTCCGCGGGTGGCTTCGTGGTCTGGACCGGGGCTCCGCCCTTTATGAGCGACGGGGTGATGAAGACGACCATCTCCCGGTTGGGGTTGACCTCCGTCGTCTTCCGCTTGAAGAGCCAGCCCAGATAGGGGATGTCGCCCAGCAGGGGAACCTTGGTGATGGTCTCGGTGGTGGTATTCTGGCCCACTCCGCCGATGACGAGGATCTCGCCTTCCTTCACGATCACCTCGGTCTCCGCCCTGCGCTTGGAGATGACCGGGACACCCCCAAAGACCACGTTGCTTCGAGCGTTGTTCTCGACGATCACCTTCATCTTGATCTTGTTCCCGTCCGCCTCCCGGACCACCGTGGGGGTGACGGTGAGCGACAGCACCGCCTCCTTGAACTGGATCTGGGTGCCCGCCGAGCTGACCGTGGCGTAGGGGATCTCCTCGCCGAGGGAGATCTGGGCAGGCTTGTTCTCCACCGTGACGATCTCCGGGCGCGCCAGCGTCTTGGTCTTTTGCAGGAC
>JACPCF010000033.1 GCA_016179965.1 Candidatus Rokuibacteriota bacterium
GGGGAGTCGCGGAGGCGCGTGCCCTCGGGATCTATGGCCCTCTCATCGAGACCTGTGGGCACCAGGTGCGCTGGTGGAGTGTGTACTTGGCCCCCACAACGCGATACCGGCGCGATCTGATTGAGACCACACCCCAGCACGCCGGATGCCTCGACTTCTACCATCCAGAGATGCAACGCGTGCTCCTCGGTCTGGCGGAGTCGGTCGGTGCAGAGGTGCGAACTGGCGTGGCCGTCACGGCTGTCGTGCCGGGCAAGCCGCCCGCCGTCTTGGCACGCGCGAACGGCCAAGATGAACAGTACCGCGCCAGGCTGGTCGTTGGTGCAGATGGGCGGAGTTCGAGAGTTCGTGCGTGGGCAGGCTTCCCGGTCAAGCGGGATCCGGAGAGACTCGTGATTGCGGGGGTCCTGCACGCTGGACTCGGCGCGCCCGAGGACTCGGTGCAGGTCCTACATAGCCCCTCGATCGGGCAGGGCGCGCTCGTGTTTCCCATCGGCCGGCAGCGCTTCCGGTCCTATTTCATCTATCGAAAGCGCGGCACACCCCGCGCGCTGAGCGGCCGACAGCACGCTGCCGACTTCGTCACGGCGTGCGTGGAGACGGGCGCGCCCCCGGAGTGGTACCGAGATGCGGAAGTCGCCGGCCCCCTCGCGGCGTTCGAGGCCGCAGACATTTGGGTCGAGCACCCGCACCGGCAGGGCGTCGCGCTCATCGGTGACTCGGCGGCGGCATCGGATCCTAGCTGGGGATGTGGGCTCTCGCTCACACTCCGTGACGTCCGCGTCCTCCGCGATCAGCTCCTTGCGAAGACCGACTGGGAGGCGGCCGCCGGGGCGTACGCCGAGGAGCACGACCGGTATTACGGGGCCCTTCACCGGCTCGAGGGCTGGTTTACGGAGCTCCTGTATGAGGTCGGCGCTGAGGCGGATGCCCGCCGCGCCCGCGTATTTCCACGCCTCGCCCGGGAGCCGAAGCGCACTCCGGACGTCCCTGGGCTCGGACCGGATGCGCCCAACGACGAAGCCGCACGCCGCCTTTTCTTCGTCGAAGACTAGGCTGTCCGATGGAACGTCTACCCATCAGCCGTGTCGATCTATCCTTGGATCAGACCGATCTAAGGACCATTTAGGGAATCCTTTCCAGCGGCGTCACCGCACCAGTGGCCATTCGTGAGCTGGATGTGCTCGAGGCCGTACATGAGGAGGAATGATGTCGAGAGGCGTTAGTAGGCGACCCTTGGTCCTCCTACTATAATAGGAGGGGACTGAAAATCCTGGCGTCGGCAACTCAATCCTGTCTCTGCTCACGAGTTGTTTTTTTCGCGCTTGACCGCGCTCTCCGTCACGCTTAGATTGGTCCCGCGTCCCACGCTATAACGTCCGGCCTTAGGGGAGGCGGGGGTGCCCCTGGCGCGGATTCCTGCACGACCCGTCGACCACGCGGACGGCCGGTCTGGGTGTTCGTGTCTTTAGGGCGCCGGGAGGTGGTAGTCATGGTAAGCGCAGTTCTAGGCTCGGTGGTCTCGCTGCCCCCGTCGACCACGCGGATGGCCGGTCTGGGCGTTCGTGTCTTTAGGGCGCCGGGAGGTGGTAGTCATGGTAAGCGCAGTTCTAGGCTCGGTGGTCTCGCTATGGCGCTACCCAGTGAAGTCCATGATGGGCGAGGAGCTGAATGCGACCGACGTCACCGACCGCGGGCTCCTCGGGGATCGTGCCTACGCCCTGATCGACCCGCCGACAGGCAAGGTCGCTAGCGCTAAGAACCCCCGGAAGTGGGAGAAGCTCTTCGACTGCCGCGCCGCCTTCGTCGAGCCGCCACGCTCAGGCCAGCCGCTCCCACCCCTCCGTATCACGCTCCCCGATGGCGGGATTGTCTCCAGCCAGCAACGTGATGTCGGTCAGATCATGTCTCGGGTGCTGGGCCGCGAGGTGGTGTTGGGCGCTCCCGCCCCCAAGACCCCCAGCCTAGAGGAGTACTGGCCCGATATGGATGGGCTTGCGCATCGGGATACCGTCACCGATGAGCCGATGCCCCCCGAGACATTCTTCGACCTCGCGGTTATCCATCTCCTGACAACGGCGACGATCGACCACCTCCGGGAGTTGTATCCCCGGGGGCGCTTTGAGGTTCGCCGTTTCCGGCCCAACATCGTGGTGGCGCCGGCCTCAGGCGAGACGGGCTTCGTCGAGGACGGTTGGGTAGGGCGGACAGTCGCCATCGGCGACGAGGTCCGCCTCAGCATCACAGCCCCGTGCCCGCGATGCGTCATGACGACGCTGCCTCAGGGCGATTTGCCTCGGGACCCCGGGATCTTACGCACTGCGGCGAAGCACAACGGCGTCAATGTCGGGGTCTACGCGGCCGTCCTGCGAGGTGGCACGGCCCGTCGCGGGGATGCAGTGCGCCTCGTGTAGCGATGCGCCGCGACCTGGAGCGGGAAGTCAAGAGCTGCCGCGAGGAGCTCGCAGAAGCCCTGCGGCAACAGGCGGCAACGAGCGAGATTCTCCGCATCATCTCGACCTCGCCGACGGACCTCGACCGGGTGCTCCCCGCAGTGGCAGAGCACGCCGCGCGGCTGTGCGATGGCGATGTCGCCCAGATCCTGCGCGTCGAGGGGGACCTGCTGCGCGTGATGGCCTCCTACGGGCCGATCCCGAGCCGCCTCCGCGGTGAGGCGATCCGGATCACCCGGGGCTCCGTCGTTGGACGGGCCGTGACTAATGGACAGACTGTCCACGTCCATGACCTTTCCACGGAGCTCGAGACCGAGTTCCCGGACGCGAAGCCCCACGCCCACCTCTGGAGGCACCGCACGGTGCTCGCAACACCGCTTCTGGGGAAAGATGGGCCGGTCGGCGTCATCTTTGTCCGCCGCACAAGGGTGCAACCGTTCACGACCAAGCAGATCGCGCTCCTCAAGACCTTCGCCGACCAGGCCGTCATCGCCATCGAGAACGTCCGCCTCTTCCAGGAACTCCAGGCACGCAACCGCGACCTGACAGAGGCTCTAGCACATCTGACCGATGCCCTAGAGCAGCAAACCGCCACCAGCGAAGTCCTCAAGGTGATCAGCCGCTCGACGTTTGATCTTGAGCCGGTGCTCAAGACTCTCGTGGAGAACGCGACGAAGCTCTGCGGTGCCGAGAGGGGAGTCATCTTCAGGCTCGACGGTGAGGTGTATCGTCTGGCGGCCTACTACGGGGCTCACTCCCCGGAGTGGATAGAGCTCGTCAAGCGAAACCCGCTCCCTCCCGACCGAGGGAGCCTCGTCGGTCGGACCGCCATGAAGCGACGGACAGTCCATATCCCCGACGTCCTGGCCGACCCCGAATACCAACGGGCCGAGGGACAGCGGCTGGCCGGCTACCGAGCGATGCTGGGAGTTCCCATGCTCAGGGAGGGCTCCGCCATCGGTGTCTTCGGCCTCTGGAGGGATGAACCCAAGCCCTTTACCGAGAAACAGATCGAGCTGGTTACCACCTTCGCCGACCAGGCCGTGATCGCCATCGAGAACGTCCGCCTCTTCCAGGAACTCCAGGCACGGACCCGCGATCTGACCCGGTCGGTCGAAGAGCTGAAGGCCCTGGGGGAGGTCAGCCGGGCGGTCAGCTCGACCCTTGACCTCCAAACGGTGCTCGCTACCATTGTCGCCCGTGCGGTCCAACTCTCAGCAACCAAGAGCGGGATTATCTATGAGTACGATGAGGCCACTGAGGAGTTTCACCTCAGGGCCACCCACCAGATGGAAGACGAGCTGGTTGAGGTGCTTCGGGCAGCGCCGATCCGTCTGGGGGAGGGCGCGACCGGGAAGGCGGCGGCTAGCCGGGCACCAGTCCAGGTTGCCGACATCCTGAATGAGCCGGAGTATGCCTTCACCCGGTTTCAGCCCATCCTGGCGCGGCTCGGCTATCGATCCCTCCTGGTTGTTCCGCTGCTCTTCGAACAGCGCATCATGGGCGCGTTAGGCGTCTCGCGACAGGAGGCGGGGACCTTTGCATCGGAAGTCGTGAATCTCCTCCAGACCTTCGCGACGCAGTCGGTCCTGGCCATCCAGAACGCCCGGCTCTTCCGGGAGATCGCGGACAAGAGCCAGCAGCTCGAAGCCGCCAGCCAGCACAAGTCGGAGTTCCTCGCCAACATGTCCCACGAGCTGCGGACCCCGCTCAATGCCATCATCGGCTTTTCCGAGGTCCTCCTGGAGCGGATGTTCGGGGAGGTGAACGAGAAGCAGACGGAGTATCTCCAAGACATTCTCTCCTCCGGTCAGCACCTCCTGTCCTTGATCAACGACATCCTGGACCTGTCCAAGGTCGAGGCTGGGCGAATGGAGCTTGCCCTTGCCCCGTTCGACCTCCCGCAAGCCCTCGACAATGCCGTCACCTTGGTCAAGGAGCGTGCGGCGCGCCACGGGATCGCTCTCGACCGAAAAACAGACCCACGGCTGGGAGAGCTCGTGGGTGACGAGCGCAAGATCAAGCAAGTCCTGCTCAACCTTCTCTCGAACGCCGTGAAGTTTACGCCTGAACGTGGCCAGATCACGCTGAAGGCCGTGTTCGCCGATGGGTCAGTTGAGATCTCCGTGAGTGACACCGGCATCGGAATCGCCCCAGAGGATCAAGGGGCCATCTTCGAGGAGTTCCGTCAGGTGGGGGGCGACGACGCCCGGAAACGTGAGGGCACGGGGCTTGGGCTCACGCTGGCCAAGAAGTTTATCGAAATGCACGGTGGCCGGATCTGGGTGAAGAGTGAGGTGGGAAGGGGCTCGACCTTCACCTTCACGCTCCCGCTGAGGGCATAGGGGACACTTGGGGATCAGCATACAGGTCAGCACGGTCGGTTCCGGCCTCACCCGCCCGCTCCGCCTCCTTGCGGCCCTTCGGTGACCCCTGGAGAAGTCCGCGGTGAGGCGCCGGACACGCAAGGGCGGAGCCACTCGCGAGATACTCCAAGGCAGCGTGAGTGGGTGTGACGAACTTGGTGAAACTTACTGATCCAGGGGCATCGGGCATTCTCAGGATCGGTTTCCACGTCAGGGGCGGGACTTGTGGGCCCAAGCGAGGAGCTTCTTGAGGGGGAGGGAGTTGAGGACCTGACCCTTCGTGATCCACGCGCGGCGGGCGGTGGCGATCCCGAGGGCCATGTTGTCGAGGTTCTCGAGGTAGTGGGTGTCGGTGTTGATCGCGATGGGGATCCCGAGCTCGGCAGCCCGGCGGGCGTGGACGTCCTTCAGGTCGAGCCGCTGCGGTGAGGCGTTGATCTCGATGGCCTTGCCGTGCTTCTTGGCCGCGGCAAACACCTGCTCCAGGTCCACGTCGTAGGGGTCGCGCTCGCCGAGGAGGCGGCCCGTCGGGTGGACGAGGATGTTGACGTACGGGTTCTCCAGGGCCTTCACGATGCGCGCCGTCATCTCGGGTCGCGACTGCTTGAAGCGAGAGTGCACCGCCGCCAGGACGACGTCCAGCTCCTTGAGCACGTCGTCGGGAAAGTCCATGCTCCCGTCGGCCAGGATGTCGCACTCGCTCCCCGCGAGGATCCGGATCGTGTGCTTCTTCTGGAGCTCCCGGATCTTGCTGATCTGCTCGCGGAGCTCGTCGGCCACGAGCCCTCCGGCTACCGTAGAGGACTTGGAGTGGTCGGAGACGATGATGTACTCGTAGCCGCGCGCCTCGGCCGCGGCGATGAGCTTCTCGAGCGGGTGGTGGCCGTCGGACCAGTCCGTGTGGGCGTGGAGGTCGCCCCGGATCGCGTCCGGCTCCACCAGGTCGGGTAGTCTCCCCCTCAGCGCCGCCTCCACCTCGCCGGAGTTCTCCCTGAGCTCGGGAGGAATCCAGGGCAGGCCCACGGCCTCGTACACCTCCTCTTCCGTGGCGCCGGCGATGCGCGTGCCCGTCTTCTCGTCGAAGACGCCGTACTCGCTGAGCTTCAGCCCCTTCTTGGAGGCGATCTCGCGGACGCGGACGTTGTGCTCTTTGGAGCCGGTGAAGTACTGGAGCGCCGCGCCGAACGCCTCGGGCTCGACGACGCGCAGGTCCACCTGGATCCCGTCCTGGTGGCGGATGGAGGCCTTGGTCTCGCCGTGGGCGAGCACGTCCAGCGCAGAGGGGAGCGACACGAACGCGTCGATCACGCGGGCGGGTTCTGCGGAAGTGACCAGGATGTCCAGGTCTCCGACGGTCTCTCGCCGTCGCCGAGTCGAGCCGGCTACCTCGATCTGGGCCACGCCGCCGTGGGCTTTCAACGCCTGGACGAGTGACTCGGCGACGTCGAGGGCCCTGCCGACGAGCATGCGGCTCTGACCGGCCTTCCACGTGGCGATCCCCTTCAGGATGTTATCGCGGGTCTTCTCCCTGATGCCGGGCACCTTCAGGATGTCGCCCGACCGCGCGAGGGCCTCCAGTTTGTCCACGCTGTCAACGCCGAGTTTGTCGTAGAGGAGCTTGGCCGTCTTGGGGCCGAGGCCCTGGACCTCCATGATGGAGAGGAGCCCGCGCGGGACCTCCTTCCGCATGGCCTCGAGGTCGGCAATCTTGCCGTGGCCGAGGCATTCCTCGATTTTGGCGGCGAGGTCCTTGCCGATCCCGGGGATCCTCTGGAGCTCGTCGCGCTGCGCGACGGCGGCGACGTCCTCGGTCAGCGATTCGAGGGTCTCGGCGGCGCGGCGGTAGGCGCGGACGCGGAAGACGTTCTCCCCCTTGATCTCGAGGAGATCGGCCGTCTCGTAAAAGAGCTTCGCGATCTCGAAGTTCTTCACGGCCCTATGGTATCCTTCCGCCGGAAGCCGTTCAACGGGATATGCTGCCACAGTGGGCCTGGGACCTCATCGAGCCGTACCTCAAGAAGAGTCTGGCCAATCGCGGGATGGAGCGCCCCACCAAGCGGCAGCTCCTCGAGGAATTCGCCCGGGTCTGGCCGGAGTTCACCGCGACGATCATGGTGCAGGAGCCCTGGATGGGGACGATCCGGTTCAAGCGGCTCGTCAAGCTCCCCGCGAGCGGGATGGATGCGTTCCTCGAGGCCCCGATGAAGTTCATCGCCGACCGATTCGGGGGCGGCAAGTTCAAGCTGAACCTCCACCACGGGATGCACTTTGTCACCACCAAGAACTTCAAGCCGGACGGTCCGCCGCTCTGGAAGGATCTGCCCGAGCTGCCGGAGGAGTGAGTCATGGCCAGCGATGAAACCCGTCGGTTGCTTAAGGTGTTCGGGATCGCGGTGACGGACTACGAGGACGCGGTCACGGAGGGGGCTTCTCGCGAGAAGCTCGCGAAGGTGGAGGCCGAAGTCTTCGCTCGGCTTCGCGAGGTCACGGACCTGCTCGAGCGCCTCCGCGCCAAGAAGAAATGATCGGCCCGTTGACCGACGCCTCAGGGGTCGTCTTCACGGCCCAGACGGCGCCCCGGCGGATCGTCTCGCTGATCCCCTCCGTCACGGAGACCTTGTTCAGCCTGGGGCTCGGCGAGGCCATCGTCGGCATCACGACCTTCTGAGTGGAGCCGCGGGAGGCGGTCGCCTCCAAGCTGAAGATCGGCGGCGAGAAGAACCCGAAGCTGGATCTGATCCGCTCCCTCGATCCCGACCTCGTCCTCGCCAACGTCGAGGAGAACCTGAAGGAGCACGTGGAGACGCTGCGCGGCTGGGGCATCCCGGTCTTCGTCCAGTACCCGCGCACTGTCGCTGACGGGATCCGGATGGTGGAGGAGCTGGGCGTGGTGACGGGGACGGAGGAGCGGGCGCGGGAGATCATCGGCGAGCTCTGGCCGCTCTATCGGCAGGCCGAGCGGCTGGGCGAGGCCCGGAGGCGCGCCGGCGTCTTCTGCCCGATCTGGCGGAACCCCTACATGACGATGAACCGAGACACCTACGCGCACGACATGCTGAGGCTCTGCGGCGGGCAGAACGTGTTCGCGGAGCGGTCAGAGCGCTATCCCGAGGTGACGCTCGACGAGGTGGCGGCCGCCCGGCCCGAGGTCATTCTCCTTCCCGACGAACCTTACCGCTTCAGGAAAGTCCACGTCCAGGATTTCGCGCCTTATGGGGATGTGCCGGCCGTGCGGGACGGCCGGATCCATCTGGTGGACGGGAAGCTCCTGACGTGGTACGGTCCCCGGATCGGCGAAGCCCTCCAGACCCTCCCGGCGCTACTCCACCTCTAGGATCATCTCGATCTCGACGGGGATCCCGAAGGGGAGCTCCGCCATCCCGACGGCAGAGCGCGCGTGGCGGCCGGCGTCGCCGAAGACTTCCACCATGAGGTTGGAGAAGCCGTTGATGACCTTGGGCTGGTCGGTGAATCCCTCGGCCGAGGCCACCATGCCGAGCACCTTCACGACGCGCTTCACCTTGTCGAGGCTCCCGAGGGCGGTGCGGGTCGAGGCGAGCAGATTCAGCCCGACTTCGCGGGCGACCTTGTATCCGTCCTCCACCGAGAGCTCCTTGCCGAGCTTGCCGCGGCTGGTGGCCTTCCCGTCGCGGAACGGGCCGTGCCCGGAGAGGAAGAGGAGGTTTCCGATCCGGACCGACGGCACGTAATTCGCCACCGGCGTGGACTGCGGGGGAAGCGTGATCCCCAGCTGCTTCACTTTGGCTTCGGCACCCATGATCGCGTCTCCTCCTGAAGGGTGTTGGCAGAGCGCCGACATCGTGACACACTGGTCGGCAGCCTGTCAACGCGACGGCCATGAAATCTTCGAGACCGGTTGCCCCATCGCCTGCCGCCACGCTGGTTCTCCTCCGCGATCGCTCCCCGGCCGGCGTCGAAGTTCTCTTGATCCAGCGCCATCCCCGGAGCAAGTTCGCGGGGGGGGACTTCGTCTTTCCGGGCGGAAAGATCGAAACCGACGACATGCCCCACGACGCCCCCGCCCGGTGCGTGGGGCTGGCGCCCGACGAGGCGACGCGCCAACTGGTGAACGCGGGCTCGCCGCGGGAGGCCGTGGGCTTCTGGGTGGGTGCGATCCGCGAAGCCTTCGAAGAGGTGGGTATCCTCCTGGCCTACGGTCCCCGCGGGACCTTCGTGGACGTCTCGCGCTACGGCGAGCGCCTCCAGGCCTACCGTCGTGACTGTCTGGTGGATGGGAGCGTGTTCTGGCGCATGCTTCGCGACGAGCGGCTGACCCTGGCCACGGACCGGCTCGTGTACTTCGCCCACTGGATCACGCCCGAGGAGAACCCGATCCGCTTCGACACGCGCTTCTTCGTGGCCGAGGCGCCCCAGGGGCAGGAGGCGTCCGCCGACGAGCAGGAGATCGTGGGCGTGCGCTGGCTGACCGTCGCGGAGGCGTTCGAGGCGCTCCGCCGGCGCGAGATCTCGCTCCGCTTTCCGACGATCAGGAACCTGAAGCTGCTCCAGGGCGCGTCGGCGGCCGAGGTGCTGGCCGGCCTGAACGGCCGCATCGTCCCCACCATCCGTCCCCGCGTCCTCGGCGAGGGGGCGACGCGGACGGTCCTCCTTCCTGGCGATCCCGGCTACTACTGAGCCATGATCCTGGTCCTGGAATGCCTGATAGGAAGGCGGTTATCTCGCCATGTCTAATTTTCTAGACATATCTTGACAATATCCACGCGACCTTCTA
>JACPCF010000034.1 GCA_016179965.1 Candidatus Rokuibacteriota bacterium
GAGCGCCCAGTAGATTTTCCTTACGAGCCGCTCTTCATAGGCGGTGTGGTCTTCGAGGGCGGCGCGAGGCCCGGCTGGCGACTGCGGGGCGTCATCGCCGCGGGCGATCGCCGCATCCAGGGCTCCGGTGCGGAACCAGGCGATCCCGCGGCGGCCGCCCGTTCTGAGGTTAGGGTACTCCCCGAGCGAGATCCGTACGTCCGTCCCCTCCCACCGCCACTCGGCGTGGCCTCTGATCGGCGCCAGGCCGTACTGCCGCTCGAAGAGCCCGACCATCTCGGCCAGCCGATGAACCGGGAACCTGAGGATGACCCCCTGGAGACCCTGGTCGGCGACGAACTGGAAGGCAGCGCTGAGCGGAATGCCCTCCAGGTGGGCGGCCGTCGAGTAGGTGCTGATCAACGGCGTCTCCGGCCGGACCTGGCCCCCAGGGAATTGCTCCCTGGCGACCTCGACGGGCGCGCCCCACGCGAGGCCGAGGACCTGGCCGGGCTCGGCCCACGGCCCCGCCCACGCCGCGGTCGCGGGGAGGGCGCAGAGAGCGAGGATCAGCGGAGGGGATACCCACATGGACGGTCCCGCCCGACGGACAGCAAGGCTCGTTCCAGATCGTGCCGGGGGAGTCGGGCCTGGAGGTTTGCCAGGGTTCTCGCGAACCTGGACGCTCCTGGCTCCCGGCCGCCGCAGGGCGCGCCCGTCCCCCGGTGTTAACAAATCTGACACGGGCGTCAGATTCCGTTTGGGCTAAAATACGGTGGCATGGAAAAGGTCAGCGTCAACGGGCTGTCCCTGGCCGTCCAGGACTGGCCTGGCAAGGGACCTGCCGTCGTCTGCATCCACGGCCTCACCGCCAACCATACCTGCTGGCAGAGCATGGCGGATATCCTCGCCCCCGACTACCGGCTGATCGCCTACGACCTGCGCGGCCGCGGGGAGAGCGACAAGCCGCCGAAGGGCTATAGCCTGGAAATCCACGCGGGGGACCTCGGCGCCCTACTGGATCACTTCGGGCTCAAACGCGCCCTCATCATGGGGCACTCCCTCGGCGCCCACATTGGTCTCTGCTTCGCCGCCCGCTTTCCCAAGCGCGTCCAGAAGCTGATCCTCGTCGATGGCGGTCTCGACGTGAGGGCTGAGATCTTCGACTCCCTCGCCCCCGCCGTCAACCGCCTCGGGGTCGAGTTCCCCTCCATGGAGATGTTCCTCCAGATGCTCAGGGGCCTGCCGATGTTCCAGGGGCGCTGGAACGACTACCTGGAGCGCTACTTCCGCTACGACGTCGAGGTCCTCCCCTCGGGCGCGGTCCGCTCCAAGGTGGCCAAGCACGCCATCGAGGAGGAGGTGGCCAACCTCGTACGGGAACGACTCTGGGTCTTGCACCATCAGGTCAGGTGCCCCACCCTGATCCTGCGGGCCCCCGATGGGCTCCTGACGGCGACCGACTGCCTGATGACCCAGGAAGAGGCGGAGGCCATGGCCCACACGATCCCGAAATCCAGGCTGGTGGTCGTCCCGAAGACCAACCACTACACGGTTCTTCTCGGGAAGAACCCGAAGGCCAACCAAGCGATCCGCCGCTTCCTGGAATCGTGAGCGACTGGCCTCCGGACTACGACGACCGCTACCTGCCCTCGCGGGGGTCCCGCTACTGGTTCAGGGAGCGGGAGTGCCAGGACCCTGAGGCGCGCGAGCGCGATGTGCTCGGGAAGATCCAGGCCACCATGGCCTGGGCCTGGGAGCGCGCCCCCTTCTACCGGAAGAAGTGGCGGGCGGCGGGGCTCGAGCCCGGCGACATCAAGAGCCTCGACGACTTCCGCAAGGTCCCCGTCGTGACCAAAGGGGAGCTGCGCGAGGACCAGACCGCGCACCCGCCGCTGGGGTCCTACCTCTGCGTCCCCCGTGAGGACGTGGTCCGCATTCACGGCACGTCGGGCACCACGGGAAAGCCAACCGCCTTCGCCATCGGGAGGGCCGACTGGCGCCGCATCGCCAATGCTCACGCGCGCGTCATGTGGGGCTTCGGGCTCAGACCCTCGGATACGGTCTTCTTCGGCTCGTTCTTCAGCCTCTACCTGGGCGGCTGGGGCGCGCTGGCCGGCGTGGAGCGCTTGGGCGCCACGGCCTTTCCCTTCGGCGCCGGCGTCCCCGGCCAGACGCTCATGGCCCTCCGCTGGCTCACGGAGATCCGCCCGTCCGCTTTCTACGGGACGCCGTCGTACGGCCTCTACGTCGCGGACAAGGCGCGGCAGGAGGGGATCGATCCCAAGGAGTTGGGCCTGCGACTCCTCTTCTTCTCGGGCGAGCCGGGGGCCGGGATTCCATCCACGAAGCGCCGCATCGAGGAGGCGTACGGCGGGGTCTGCGTGGACACGGGGTCCATGGCGGAGATGACGCCGTGGATGTCCAACGCCGAGTGCGAGTTCAGGACGGGCATGCACCTCTGGCAGGACATCGTCTACACTGAGCTCATCCACCCCCAGGAGAAGACCCTCGTCGGCTACGGGGCCGAGGGCGTCCCCGTGTACACCCACCTGGAGCGCACCTCCCAGCCCATGATCCGGCTCTGGTCCGGCGACCTCGCGACCTGGACCGACGACCGTTGCCCGTGCGGGCGCACCTACCCGCGCCTGCCCAGGGGGATCTACGGCCGCGTGGACGACATGTTCATCGTGCGGGGCGAAAACGTGTACCCGAGCGCCATCGAGGAGGTCCTGCGCGCGACCGACGGCGTCGGCGAGGAGTACCGGATCATCGTGAGCCGCCAGGACACGATGGACGAGCTGGTGGTGCAGGCCGAGTTCCGGCCGGAGGCAGGGGCGCGGCCCGGCGGCCTCGAGGCGCTCCGGGCGGCCCTCGCGTTGCGGCTCCGCGCCGTCATCGGCGTCCGCGCCACGGTCCAGCTGGTCCCTCCGGGCCAGCTCGAGCGCACCGAGTTCAAGGCCCGGCGCGTGATCGACAACCGGGACCTGTTCCGCGAGCTGACGACCCGGTGAGCCCCCTCACCCACCCTAATCCCCCTCACCTTGATCCTCTCCCCCAGCGGGGGAGAGGGGAGGGTGAGGGGGGAGGGAACAAAGGTGAGGGGGAGGTTTCTGAGAGGACGGGATGAACAGCATGGTGGAGATCCGATCCGCTCAGTTCGATGACGTTCCGGCGTGCGCTGCCCTGGCGGTGGAGCTGATCGGTCCCCGTCGCGGGCGAGCGTTCATGGAGGCCGCCGTCGATCGCCAGCAGCTCCTGGTCGCCGGGGACAACGGCAGCGTGGTAGGATTTCTCGCCTATCGGACCGACTGGTTCAACTGCACCTTCGTCTCGCTGGTCGCGGTGACGCCGGAGCACCGCCGGAAGGGGGTCGCGCGCGCCCTCTACGGGGCGGTCGAAGCGCAGAGCCCGAGCCCCCGCCTCTTCTCGTCCACCGAGGAGACCGACGCCGCCTCCATCCGGATGCACAGCGCGCTCGGCTTCACGGCGAGCGGCTACATCGAGAACCTCCCCCAGGGTTGCCGTGAGCTGCTCTTCTACAAGCGGCTCGATGGAGGACGCCATGTTTGATCCGAAACAACTCGACGCGATCCGCCGCGCGCTCCAGGCGTGGGAACGGACGGAGCTGGCGGCGTTCCACGCCCGGAGGCCCGAGCGGAGGAAATCCTTCACGACGCTGTCGGGCCGGGAGATCAAGGGGCTCTACACCCCGGCAGATCTCGAGCGCTTCGATTACGCCGACAAGCTCGGCTTCCCGGGGCAGTACCCCTTCACGCGCGGCCCCTACCCGACCATGTACCGGGCCCAGCCGTGGACCATGAGGCAGATCGCCGGCTTTGGCACGGCCGCCGCCACCAACGCACGCTTCAAGTTCCTGATCGCTCAGGGGCAGACCGGTCTCAGCGTGGACTTCGACATGCCCACCCTCATGGGCTACGACTCGGACGACCCGCGCGCCCTCGGGGAGGTCGGGCGGGAAGGCGTCGCCGTGGACACGCTCGCCGACCTGGAGGAGCTCTTCGCGGGGATCGATCCTGGCTCGATCAGCGTCTCGATGACGATCAACCCGACGGCCTGGATCCTCCTGGCCATGTACGTCGCCCTGGCGGAAAAACGTGGGATCCCTCTCGAACAGCTCTCCGGCACGATCCAGAACGACATCATCAAGGAGTTCACCGCCCAGAAGGAGTGGATCTACCCGGTGAAGCCGTCGCTCCGGATCGTGCGCGACTCGATCGTGTATTCCGTGCGCCACCTCCCGCACTACAACCCCGTGAACGTCTCCGGCTATCACATCCGGGAGGCCGGGAGCACGGCGGTCCAAGAGGCGGCCTTCACCCTCGCCGCGGGCCTCGCCTACGTCGAGGAGGTGGGGAAGACCGGGCTGGACGTGGACGCCTTCGCCCCCCGGCTGTCCTTCTACTTCATCTCCCACTCGGATTTCTTCGAGGAGATCGCCAAGTTCCGGGCCGCGCGGCGCGTCTGGGCGAAGATCATGAAGGAGCGCTTCGGCGCCAAGAAGCCCGAGTCCATGCGTCTCCGGTTTCACTGCCAGACGGCGGGGTCCTCGCTCACCGCCGTCCAGCCGCTGAACAACGTCATCCGGACCGCCTACCAGGCGATGGCGGCGGTGCTGGGAGGCTGCCAGTCGCTCCACACCAACGGCATGGACGAGGCGCTCGCGATCCCCTCGGAGGGGGCCATGAAGCTCGCCCTGCGCACCCAGCAGATTCTCCTCGAGGAGACCGGCGTGGCTCACTCCATTGACCCGCTGGGGGGCTCGTACCTGGTGGAGGCGCTGACCGACCAGACCGAGCGGGAGATCTGGGCCTACCTGGAGCGCATCGACGCCATGGGGGGCACCGTGGCGGCGCTGGAGCGCAACTTCTTCCAGCAGGAGATCGCCGATTCCGCCTACTCCTACCAGGTGGCCAAGGAGCGGGGTGAGAAGACCGTCGTGGGGGTCAACATGTTCAGGGAGGAGGAGCCCGAAGAGCCGGCGATTCCGCTCCACTCAGTGGACCCGCGGACCGAGAAGACCCAGAAGGACCGGCTGGCCCGGGTGAAGCGGGAGCGGGACTCGGCCCGGGTCCGGAAGCTCCTGGACGAGCTCAAGGAAGTGGCACGCACGGAGGAGAACCTGATGCCCATCACCATCGAGTGCGTGCGGGCGTACGCGACGGAAGGCGAGATCGTGAACGCGCTCAAGGAAATATTCGGCCGCTACCACGAGCCGATCGTGTTTTAGGAGATCGCGTGTCGGCGAAGGAAGACCTGTTGAGGCAGGCGGAGGAGGAGTTCCGGGCGCTCAAGGCGGCCGTGGGGGGCCTCGACGCGACCCGGCTCACCGGGGTGTGGCTGGGCACCTGGAGCATCAAGGACATCCTGGCCCACATCTCGGGCTGGCACCACGAGCTCGGCCCCGCCCTCGAGCGGATGGCGCGCGGTGAGAAGCCGATCCCGGAAGGGACGAGCTACGAGGACGTGGACGCCTGGAACGCCAAGTTCGCCGCCGCCAAAAAGGACGCGCCCGTCTCGGAGGTGCTGAGAGAGCTCGACGCCTCCCACGAGTACTTCATGGCCCAGGCCGCGAAGGTTCCCGAGGAGCGCTTCGTCCCCGGAAAGACCGCCTATCGGATCGTGGACCTGAACAGCGCCCACCACTACAAGGAGCACGGCGATCAGATTCGTACCTGGCGGAAGACCAAGGGCCTCTGATGGTGTCTGAGCGAAAGGTCCGCATCCTCGTCGCCAAGCCCGGATTGGACGGCCACGACCGGGGCGCCAAGGTGGTGGCGCGGGTGCTCCGCGACGCCGGCTTCGAGGTCATTTACACCGGTCTCCATCAGGCCCCCGAGCAGATCGTGGCGACGGCGGTGCAGGAGGACGTGGACGTCATCGGCCTCAGCATCCTGTCGGGCACCCACATGCTCGTCTTCCCCCGGATTCTCGAGCTGCTGCGCGCGCAGGGCGCGGAGCACATCGCCGTCATCGGGGGGGGCACCATGCTCCCGAAGGAAATGCGTGAGCTGAAGGCGATGGGAGTGGCTGAACTGTGGGGGGTGGACTCTTCCACTCAGGACATCGTCACCTGGATCCGCCAGCACTTCAAGGCGGAACAACGGAGGGGATAGGCATGCCAGCACCGATTCGGTTCGACAGACAGATCGCCGCCCTTCTCTTGAAGTACGCGAAGATGGTCGTGGACCGCGGCTACATCCACAACTCCCTGGGCAACATCGCCATCCGGGTGCCCCACCCGCGGTTCAAGGACGGGATCGTCTACGCCAAGCACGCGGAGGTCTCGCTCGAAGAGATGACGCTCGGGAATGTCGTGATCACCGACATTCCCACCGGGAAGTTGCTGCATGGGACGGTCCCTACGAGCGTGGGGCACAATCTCAACCGGGAGATCCTCCGGCTGCGCCCCGACATCAATGCCGTGATCCACGTCCACCATGACGAGACCATCGCGTTCTTCGCGTCGGGTGCGTTCAAAGAGATCAAGGTCCTGTCCCTCGAATTCCCGTACGTCATGGCGAAGCCTCCGTACGTCGTGCCCTCGCATCTGGACGTGGAGCAGGACGTGGGGCCCATCAAGGAGTTCATCCAGTCCACCAATTCCGTCATCATGGAGAACCACGGCATCACGACGCTCGGACGCACGATTTCCGAAGCCTACCATCGGCTCAACACCCTCACCTCCGAGGTGCGACGGAACATCCTCGTCGAGACGCTCGCCGCGATGAAGGCCACGGACATCCACTATCTCCCTCAGGAAGGGGTGGACTGGATGTACCAACAGGCCGACCGCGTCATCTATCCCTCGCGGTTTCCGCAGGGCAAGTGACACGTCTGACCCGACCGCAAGGGTCGGGTGCCACGACCCGCTTCGCGCGACCCATCCACTGGATGGGTCCCCCGCGCAAAGGATGGGCTTCGCCCGCGATTAGCCCCCTTGGGGGGATCTTGCGTGAAGGGGGCTCAGCATAACGCTCGATCAAGGCCTCTCCCGCACCCTGAGGGTGCGTTGGCTCATCCTCCTGGTCCCGGCGCTCATCTACTTCTTCGCCTACTTCCACCGCATCGCCCCCGCCGTGGTCGCGGGGGATCTCATGCGGGCCTTCTCGATCTCCGCCGCCTCCCTGGGCAACCTGAGCGCGATCTACCCCTACGTCTTCGCCGTCATGGCGCTCCCCGCGGGGAGCTTCGCCGATACCCTTGGCCCCCGCTGGACCCTCGCGCTTGGATCCGCCACCATGGGGATCGGCGCGGTTCTCTTCGGCCTGGCCCCGCAATTCAGCGTCGCGTGGCTCGGACGGCTCCTCGTCGGGCTGGGAGCGTCCGTAATCCTCATCGCGTCGCTCCGGCTGGCCGCCGAGTGGTTCCGCCCCCAGGAGTTCGCCACGATCTCGGGCTGGAGCCAGACGGTCGGCAATGTGGGGGCCCTCATGGCCTCCTCGCCGCTGGCCCTGCTGGTGGAGATGCTCGGCTGGCGCCAGAGCTTCGTGGTGATCGGGGCCCTGACGCTGCTCCTGGCGGTGGCGGCTGGGGTGTTCGTCAGGGACCGGCCGGAGGCGATGGGCCTGGTCCCCGTGAACCCGCGGCCGGCGGTGGGGGCGATGCCGTCGCTCGGCGACACGCTGAGAGGCATCCCGGGCATCGTTTTCAATCGGCGCTCCTGGCCGCCGGTGCTCGCCGCCGCCGGCGTGTACTCGAGCCTGATCGCCTTCCTCGGCCTCTGGGGAGTTCCCTACCTCACACAGGTGTATGGCATGGCGCGCGTCGAAGCCTCGACCTACACCTCGCTGCTCGCCATCGGGATCGTGATAGGGGCGCCGCTGGTCGGGTGGCTGTCGGACCGGTGGCTCGGGCTGCGCCGGCTTCCCTTTGCGGCCTTCACCGCGATCTACGCCGCCTGCTGGGCGCTGCTGGCGCTGCCCGGTGAGATGCGCCTGCCCCTCGGCGCCCTTGCCCCCGTGCTCCTTGTCATGGGCTTCGCCTCGTCGGGCCTCGTGCTGGTCTTCGTCTGCGTCCGGGAAGTGAACGACCCCGCGCGCGTGGGAATCACGATCGGCTTCTGCAACCTGCCCGTCTTCCTGGTGTTCGCGCTACTCCAGTGGCTGACAGGCCTCATCCTGGACGCCCGGTGGGAGGGATTGATCGAGAGCGGGGCGCGGCTCTACCCCGCGGCGGCCTACCAGGCGGCCTTCACGCTCTGCCTGAACATCTGGCGACCGAGGTGATCTCGCATGGTCAAAGCCGCAACGGGGTCAGGTCTTGCAATAACACATCGCCGTCCTCACCACGCCTCAATTGTTGGATTGCAAGACCTGACCCCCCGCCGGGCTTTCTTGGCGGATTTGGGGTCAGGCCTGAGTAATTGCGTTATCAGGTGAAGGTGGGGGGATTGGTGGGGACGGGGAGCTTCACCGAGAAGACGCTCCCCCTGCCGACCTCGCTCCGCACGTCAATGGTCCCACCGTGAGACTGGATGATCCCCAGGCTCACCGACAGTCCGGCCGGTTCCCTTCACGGCGGGCTTCGTGGTGAAGAAGGGGTCGAAGATCCTGGCGAGGTTGGCCTCCGGGATGCCGGCGCCGGTGTCCGCGAAATCAACCCGGACGAACTCCCCGTCCCGCACGGTGGCCACGGTGAGCGTGCCGCCGTGGGGCATGGCGTCGAGGGCGTTGGTGATGAGGTTCAGGAACACCTGCTTGCACTGGGGGACGTCCACCTCGACCAGCGGCAGCTCTGGATCGTACCTCTCTTCGATGGCGATGTTGGACAGGGCGGCGTGGCGGCGGACCAGCGCGAGGGTGTCCTTCACGGTCTGCGCCACGTCCACCCGCTCCATCGTGAAATCGCGCTGACGGGAGAAGTCCAGCAGCGCGCGCACGGTCTCGCGGATCCGAAGCGCCTCGCTCTGGATCGTCTTGAGGTATTCCGTGACCGTGGTCGCGTCCACCCCTTCGTCGAGCATGAGGGTCGCGTAGCCCAGGATGCTCGTCATGGGGTTGTTGATCTCGTGGGCCACGTTGGCGGCCAGCTCGCCGATCGCCGCCAGCTTGGCGGACTGCACCAACTGGGCCTGAGTCTGCCGGAGATCCTCCATCTGCCGCCGGAGCCCCTCGTAGAGCCGCGCGTTTTCCGCCGCCACGGCCACCTGGCTCGCGACGATCCGGAGGATCTGCTCCGCGTCCGCGGGGGAGAGATCGGCCGACGTGGCCCAGGCCCGGAGCCGGCCGGTGACGCGGCCTTGAATGGCCAGGGGCACCTCGAGCATGCGCCCCTCCCTGGTCGCC
Organism: Candidatus Rokuibacteriota bacterium; assembly: GCA_016179965.1. Classification (GTDB taxonomy): domain Bacteria; phylum Methylomirabilota; class Methylomirabilia; order Rokubacteriales; family CSP1-6; genus CSP1-6. The sequence continues at coordinate 9,288 of JACPCF010000034.1, forward strand.
GTCGCCGGCTTTCCCGGTTCCGGCAGCGGCCAGACCTCAAGCCGTCCCGTGTCGGGGTGCACCAGAGAGACCTCCAGCGCCGAGAAGCCGAGGGCGGGGGCCAGCGACGGCAGGAGCTCCCCGGCGAGGGTGTCGAGGCTCAACTGGGAGGTGATCTGCTCGCCGATCCGGTGGAGGCTCTCCATCTGGGCGCTGCGCGCCGTCAGATCGCGGTTGGCCTTCTCCAGCTCCTGGATCTTCTTGAAGAGTCGCTGGACGAGCCTCTGGTTCAGCTCGCGCAGATACCCGGTCTGCTGGGCGGGCTCCACCTGCTCGCGCTTGCCGCGCAGAAACTCGGCGACCACCTGGGGGAAACGGTCAACGTCGATCGGCTTGGCGATGTAGCCGTTGCACCCCGCGGTGAGGATGCGCTCCCGGTCGCCGGGGTTCGTGTAGGCGGTGAGCGCCACGATCAGCGTGGTGGCGAGGGAGGGGAAGGCCCGGAGCGCGGCCGCAGCCTCGTAGCCGTCGAAGCGCGGGAGCCCGATGTCCAGCAGGATGAGGTCGGGCTCCTCGCGCACCGCCCTGTCGATCCCCTCCAGCCCGTCCTCGGCCTCCAGGAGCTGATACCCCTCGGCCACGAGGAGGCGGCGGACCAGACGGCGGTTGTCGGCGTTGTCCTCAATGTGGAGGATCTTCACCGCCTTCCCCGCGCCGACGGCCTCAGCCATGGTGGACCTCATGCGCGTGGACCGCCTCCAGCGGCAGCGTGAAGGAGAAGGTGGAGCCCTGGCCCTCGCGACTCTCGACCCAGATCTCGCCGCCGTGGAGCTCGACGAAGGACTTGGAGATCACGAGCCCGAGGCCCGTGCCGCCGAGCGGGAGGTGGATCTTCCCGCCGTTCAGCTGCTGGAAGGCGCGGAAGAGCTTCGGCTGATCCTCCGCGCGGATGCCGACCCCGGTGTCCTGGACGCTGACCACGAGGCGGTCCGCCCGGGCGCCGGCCCGAACGGTCACGCTGCCCTCGGGCGTGAATTTCACCGCGTTCGACAGGAGGTTGAGCAGCACCTGGCGGATCTTGGTCCGGTCGGCCCGGACCGGCGGGAGCGCCGGCTCGATCTCCCGGCGGATCACCAGGTTCCGGCCCCGGATGAGCGGCAGGGTGGTCTTCACGCACTCGTCGATAAGCTCCTCGACCACCACGGGCGCCTTCTCCAGCTCCAGCGTCCCCGACTCGATCTTGGAGAAGTCGAGCACGTCATTGATGAGCCCCAGGAGGTGCAAGCCGTTGGAGTGGATGGCCGCCAGGTCCTCCTCCTGCTCCTTGCTGAGCGCGCCGCCCGAGGTCTTCAGCATGACCTTGGAGAAGCCGATGATCGCGTTCAGCGGCGTGCGCAGCTCGTGGGAGAACTGGGCGAGGAACTGCGACTTGAGGGTGTTCGCCTCCACGAGCTGCTCGTTGGTGCGGCTGAGCTGCTCGTAGAGCTGGCTCGTCTGGAGCGCGACGGTCGCCTGGCCGGCCAGCACGCGGAGGAGCTCGAGCTCCTCGCCGTCGAAAATCTCGCCCGAGAGCTTCTCGCCCAGGGCCAGGACGCCGATCAGCTGGCCCTCCGATTTCAGGGGCAGCAGCAGGGCCACCTGCATGGCTTCAAGATCCGCCTCAGCGATGGCCAGGGCCTCGGCCATCCGGCGCCGGAGGGGGATCTCCTCGCGCACCAGGATGTCGTTGTCCCGGAGCCAGCGAATGATCGGCCCGTCCACGCGCAGCGGCCGCCACTTGCCCTCGATCGCCCCGGCCGACACGAGGCGCTGGACCTGGTACTGCCCCGTCCCGGGGTCGAAGAGGAAGAGGGCCCCGTGAGTGAGGGGGATCCGGTCCACCAGGGTCTGGACGAGGGTGTCGGCCAGCCGCGTGACGTCCAGGAGCGACCCCATCCGCTTCCGGAGGTCCGAGAGGGTCTCGTAGAAGCCGTAGCGCTTGCGGTAGGTCAGGCGATCCAGCCACCCCTCCGCCGCGCGCATCAGCGGGGTCAGCAGCACGGCCAGGAGGAAGGCGAGCACCAGGTCTTCCCTGAGCGAGAGGGAGTAGCGCAGCTCCCACGTCCGCTCGGCGAAGGTCCCCAGCGCGATCACGAGCGGAATGGACGCGGCCAGCAGCCCGCCGAAAATGGCGACCCGCTTGGCGACGACCCCCACGTTCACCAGCCGGTAGCGCACGATGGACACGCCGAGGAGGAGGGCGAAGACCGCGTTGGCCGGGATCCCGAGGGGGTACAGCCGCTCCAGCTTGAACCCGAACCGGACAATGTCCACGGCGCCGCCCAGCACACTGATCGCCGACCCCAGGATGATCAGCTTGGCGCGATTGCGGCGGAAGGCCGAATCAATGCGCCGGTAGGCCAGCAGCAGCTCCAGGATCCCCCCCAGGATGGACGCCATGAAATACGCGAAGAACACGTTGTAGAGCGGCCCCGCCGCGGGGGCGAAGCCCCAGTAGGTGACCGCGACCCCGCGCATGAAGAGCGGCGTCGGGCTGAGGGCCAGGAAGGCCAGGGCCAGGGCGTAGGTGAAGGCCAGCAGCCGCCGGCGCCGGGGCGCGATTTCCAGAAAAACCACGACGAAGTGGTAGTAGAAGGCGGGCACCAGGATGACGCCGAGGTGCAGCACCTTCTCCACGAGCACCGCGGTCTCCGTGTCGGCGGTCCAGCGGAGGAAGAACACGCCGAGGTTCCAGACGCCGAGGGCGGCGGCCACGGACGCGAATACCTGGTTGAGCCGGCTCCGGTGGTCCCGGTAGAGCACCATGACCACCAGGGTCAGGTTCAGCGCGAAGGCCACCAGGGGGAGGAGCTGATGGAGGATCACGGGTGGTCCTTCATCTCGGGAGGGAACAGGACGATCTCGTCCTTCTTGCGCTCTTGCTCCATCTCTTCTTTGAGGATCCCGAAGACCAGGATATCCCAGAACTTGCCGTCGCTGAAACAGGCCTCCCGGAGCACGCCCTCCTGGCGAAACCCGTTGCGGCGGAGCGAGTTGATACTGAGCTGATTATAGGCGAACACCTTCGCCTCGATCCGGTGGATCCCGATGTGGTCCAGGGCGTAGGCCAGGAGAAGGCGCGAGGCCTCGACGCCCCACCCCTTCCGCATCGAGTGGGGGTCGGCGATCACCGTCTCGAGGAAGGCGTAGCCGTGGATCAGGTTGATGCTGTACAGCCGGACGAACCCCACCGGCTGCTCGGGCTCCCGGTGGCGCGGGATGATCAGGGCCGGAAGCTGCGTGGTGTCGCGCAGCAGAAAGTCCAGGAACACGTCGTTGCGCCGGTGGTAAATGTGCTTGTACTGGTACAGAAACTCGCTCGCCACCATCTTTTCCACGAACGGGCTGTCCGACCACTTGCCCAGATTGTTCAGGTCTCCCCGCGTGAACGTGCGCAGGCGCACCCGCTTGCCCTGGGCAAGCACGCGGGGAATGCCGTAGGACCCCGCCGGTGTCGCTAGGAGTGCCATGCGTGCGGGCCCCGGCTTACTGGAAAGGCGAGGACACGGTCAAGGTGGTTACCACAGGTGATCAAAGGGTAACACGGCAGGATTGATTTCTCGAATAAGTATAAGGGGTTAAGGGCCTTTAGTGTTCGCTCTTTGCACCTCGTTTAGTTAACACACCGCCGCGAGGGACCCCGGGGAGCCATCCCCGGATCCCCCGCGTGAAAAAAAGCATCGCCCCTAAGCTCGCTGCCTACTCGAAGTTCAGCTCGATCCGGACGGTCGGGAAGCCGATGGCCGTCTCGTCGTGCCGGACC
>JACPCF010000164.1 GCA_016179965.1 Candidatus Rokuibacteriota bacterium
GGGATCCTCAGCCAGCTCACCCCGGCCACGGCCCGCAAGCTCGCCTTCGAGAACGCCGCGCGCCTCTACGGCCTGCGCTAGTCGGCCTGCGCTAGTCGTTGACACTCGAGGCGGGCCGGTGCGATACTCTCGGCTTGCCGGCGCCGAAGTGGCGGAATTGGCAGACGCGCACGTTTGAGGGGCGTGTGGGGCAACCCGTGGGGGTTCGAGTCCCCCCTTCGGCACCACCCCCGGATCATCCAGGGCTCCCATGAGCGGGAGCCTTTTTTGTGGCATAATGAGGGTCGATGGGAATCGCGCTCCCCCTCCTGGAAAGCCCTCCTCTCCCCGCCTCGAGGAAGCCGGATTGGCTCAAGGTCCGGGCTCCGGGCGGTCCGGGGTATATCCGCCTCAAGAGCTTGATGCGGGAGTGGAACCTCCACACTGTCTGCGAGGAGGCCCACTGCCCGAACATCGGCGAGTGCTGGGAGGATCTCACCGCCACGTTCATGATCTTGGGGGACGTGTGCACGCGGAACTGCGGCTACTGCGCGGTGACCCACGGCAAGCCGAGCTGGGAGGATCGCGAAGAGCCGGAGCGCGTGGGCCGGGCGGTGGCGGCGCTCGGCCTGGAGCACGTGGTCGTGACGTCGGTGAACCGGGACGATCTGGCCGACGGCGGCGCGGCGGTGTTTGCGGCGACGATTCGCGCCATCCGCCGGGAGGCGCCGCGCTGTCGCGTGGAAGTCCTGATTCCCGACCTCCAGGGATCGGCCGAGGCGCTCCAGATCGTGCTCGACGCCCGGCCGGACATTCTCAACCACAACGTCGAGACGGTGTCGCGCCTCTACAAGGTCGCCCGGCACGGCGGCAGATACGAGCGGACCTTGGAACTCTTCCGCCGGGCGCGTCGGGCGGTTCCTGACCTGCTCACCAAGTCCGGGATCATCCTGGGGCTCGGCGAGGAACGAGAGGAAGTCGTCGCGACGATGAGGGACCTGCGCGGCGCGGACGTGAACATCCTGACGCTGGGCCAGTACCTCCGCCCGTCGCCGCGGCACCTGCCGATCGCCCGCTTCTACCACCCGGACGAGTTCAGGGGGCTGGCGGAGGAGGGGAAGCGGATGGGGTTCGCCCACGTCGAAGCGGGTCCGCTCGTGCGGAGCTCCTATCACGCCAAGCGGCAGGTGGCGGCCATCCGGAGCTCGACGTGGAGTACGTGACGATCCTGATGGTTTTCGGCATCGCCCTCCTGGTGGGGGGCGCCATGATCGGGCTGCCGACGCTCCTGGCACCGCGGCGGGCGACCGCGGTCAAGGCGGAGCCGTTCGAGTGCGGGAAGGATCTGCTGGCGCTCCCGGAGGGGCGCTTCGCGATCAAGTTCTCGACGGTGGCGATCTTCTTCATCATCTTCGACATCGAGGTGATGCTGATCTTCCCCTGGGCGGTCCAGGTGCGGCCGCTGGGCTGGCCGGGGTACCTGGCGATGCTCGTGTTCCTCGGCATCCTCATGCTGGGGTTCCTCTATATGTGGAAGAAGGGAGGCCTCGAATGGGACTAGGCGGGTTCTTCACGGGAAAGCAAGTACTCCATCTTCCAGTATCCGTTCGTGACCGCCTGCTGCGGCATGGAATACATGGCCACCGCCTGCTCGCACTACGACGTGGACCGGTTCGGCGCGGGGCTGCCCCGCTTCTCCCCCCGGCAGGCGGACGTGCTCTTCGTCGTGGGCACGATCAGCCACAAGTTGGCCCCGGCGCTCAAGCGCGTGTACGACCAGATGTGCGAGCCCAAGTGGGTGGTGGCCTTCGGGGTCTGCACCTGCACGGGCGGCTTCTACGACAACTACGCCACGGTCATGGGGATCGACACCATCATCCCCGTGGACGTGTACATTCCCGGCTGCCCGCCGCGCCCCGAAAGCGTAATCGACGGCCTCATGAAGCTCCAGGAGAAGATCGCGACCGGGGCCCAGCGCTACTAACCCGCGGCCCCTGGACGCTCTCCCCCTCCCATGGATGGACAGGCCATACTGCTCCGGCTGACCTCGACCTTTGGGCCGGGGATCGTGGAGACCCACGACCACCGCGGAGACCACACGGCGGTCGTGGAGCGGTCGGCGATCCTCGAGGCGCTCCGGTTCTGCCGCGACGACCCCGATCTCCAGTTCAACGTGCTCATGGATCTCACCGCGGTGGATTATCTGAAGTATCCCGAGCGCGAGTTCGGGCCCCGCTTCGAGGTGGTGTATCACCTGTATTCGTTGCCCCATAACCATCGGGTGCGGCTCAAGGTCCGGGTGGAAGAGGACGACGCGCGCGTTCCCAGCGCGGTCGGTCTCTGGCCCATCGCCAACTGGTTCGAGCGGGAGGTCTGGGACATGTTCGGGATCCGCTTCGAGGACCATCCGGACCTCCGGCGGCTCCTCATGTACGAGGAGTTCCAGGGGCACCCGCTGCGGAAGGACTACCCGGTGAACAAGCGGCAACCTTTGATTGGGCCAAAAAACTGAGATGGAAGCACTAGGGTAATGGCCGAACGGACGAGGCGGGAGATCTATCTGGGCGAGGGAAGCGGCACGGGCTCGCAGCCCCTCCACGTCAACATCGGCCCCTCCCACCCGGCCATGCACGGCGTCATCCGCATCGTCGCCGAGCTGGACGGCGAGACCATGGTGAGAGCGGACGTGGAGATCGGCTACCTGCACCGGGCCTTCGAGAAGCAGTGCGAGGAGGGCCCGTACAACAACGCCATCCCCTACACGGATCGCCTCAATTACGTCTCGCCCCTGATCAACAACTTCGGGTATGCCTCCTGCGTGGAGAAGCTGCTGAGGATCGACGTGACCGAGCGCTGCCAGTACATCCGAGTGATCATGAGCGAGATCTCCCGGATCTGCGACCACCTGACGTGCATCGGCGCGTCGGCCATGGAGCTGGGGGCCTTCACGGTCTTCCTCTACATGATCAAGGCCCGCGAGTACCTCTGGGAGCTCGTGGAGGACGTGACCGGCGCGCGGCTGACCATTTCCTACGCGCGCGTAGGGGGCGTGAAGGCCGACCTCCCGGACGGGTTCGCCCTGAAGGTGCGGAAGGCGTTCAAGGAGACCCGGCAGGTGCTGGAAGAGGTGCACAAGCTCCTG
>JACPCF010000039.1 GCA_016179965.1 Candidatus Rokuibacteriota bacterium
CCGTGTCCACCACTTGGGGGATGAGCGTGAGCCCGCCGACAGCCCCGATCTCGGGAGAGGGGGGCTTCACGAAGGTCGAGCGATGCCCGCCGGCTTCGCTTCCCTGGACGACGACCGCGTCCAGGCCCGAGGCTTCGACGGCGCGGGCATCCTCCGCCGTGCTGACCATGGCGATGACCTTGATCCCCCGGCGGTGGCACTGGGCCACCATCTCGCGGCCGGGGTTGCCGAGCCCCACGCTGAAGACCGGCACGCCCTCGTCGAGGATGACCTGGAAGGCCTCGGGGACCAGGTCGGGCGGCGGCGCCGGGCGGTCCGACACGGCGGGGAGGCCCAGGTCCTTCCGGATCCGATTGAGGGCCGCGTTCACGGCCTGAACGGCGTCGTTCGAGATCCGCTCGGCCGGCACGGGGGGACGCATGTCGGGCGGGATCAGAAGATTGACGCCGAACGGCCGGTCCGTCTTCTGCCGCATGTCGCGAATCGCCTGGCGGACTTGATCGGCCGTGAGCCTGACCGCGGCCACGATCCCGAGTCCGCCCGCGCGGGAAACCTCCGCGGCGAGGTCCGTTCCGGCGACCCCGCCCATGCCGGACTGGATGATCGGATACTCGATTCCCAGGAGATCACACAATCGGGTTCGCAGCACCGGACGCTGAGTCGTCATGGCTGAGCCTCCTGACCGAACTCCTGGATGGCCTGGTCGCGGAGCCGGGCTTTCTGGACCTTGTCGCCATGCGGCCCAGGGGTGCGCGGCACGTCCTTCACGAGCCGGACGTGGCGAGGGATCTTGTAGGATGCGATCTGTCCTTTGCAATGCGCCATGAGCTCAGCCTCGCTGAGAATCTCCCCCTCCTTGGGGATCACGTAGGCCACCGGCGCCTCGCCCAGCTTGACGTCGGGGACGCCGACCACGAAGGCCTGGTGGACCTTCGGGTGGGCCATCAGGAATTCTTCGATCTCGCGCGGCGCCACCATGAAGTGGCTGATGCGGAGGACCTCCCGGAGCCGCCCCTTGAAGATCGTCCGCCCGGCCTCGTCTCGGACCGCCAGGTCGCCGGATCGGAACCAGCCGTCCTCGGTGAACGCCTTCGCCGTCTCCTCGGGTTTCTTGTAGTAGCCCCGAGTCACCAATGAGCCCAGGTGCTGGAGCTCGCCCTCTTCTCCCGGCTTACAGGGCTGTCCCGTTTCGGGGTTCACGACGCGGACCTCGAGGCCCGGGGCGGGCCAGATGCCCGGCAGTTTGCGGCTCTCGGCAGGCTCGTCCAGGTCGTGGTAGAGGGCGAGGGCGTTGACCTCGGTCATCCCGTAGGGCTGGAAGGCCTGGCGCAGCCCGATCCGCGCCACCACCTCGTCGAAGAGGCTCTGCGCGCCGCCGCTCGTCATCGCGACGCCGCCGGTGCGGAGCGACGAGCGGTCGTAGCGGTGCAGGTCCGGGTGCTCGAGGAGGCCGAGGATCATGGCGTCCACCGCGTTCCAGACCGTGATTCGCTCCTTTTCCATCAAGTAGAGCGCCACGCCGGGATCGAAGCTCTCCATCAGGATCAGGCAGGCGCCGTGGGTGAACGCGGTCAGCGGGATGTTGACGCCCCCCCAGGTCCCGGAGAATGGCAGGGCGTGGAGGATGCGGTCGTCGGCAGTGATCCGCAACTGGGCGCCGCAGTTCCAGCCGTGGGGGAGACAGTTGGCGTGGCTGATCATGGCGCCCTTGGGGAACGAGGTGGTCCCGGAGGTGTAGAGGATGGTGAAGACGTCGTCGGGGCCCACGCTAGACTGAGCCTGCCGGAGGGACGATTCCAGGTCGGGGCGATCGCCCGCCTCGAGCACATCGCGCAGGCGGACAGTCCCCGGATACGGGTCCTCGGCGTCCACGATGACGCGCCTCAGGAGCGGGAACTTCTCGGCGTGGAGCGCGCCGGGCTCGGCCTTCTTGAGGTCGGGAAGCACCTCGTCAAGGATTTCCAGAAAATCAAGGGGGCCCAGGTGGTCGGTCAGGATGAGCGTCGTGGCGTCCGACTGGCCGAGGATGTATGACAGCTCGTGGGCCTTGTAGCGCGTGTTGAGCGCCACGACGGTGGCGCCGATCCTGGCGCAGGCGTGCTGGGCGACGAGCCAGGCGGGGCGGTTGGGGAGCCAGAGGGCGACCTTGTCGTCCTTCCGGATCCCGAGGGCGAGGAGTCCCCGCGCCAGGCGGTCCACCCGGCGCCTGAGCTCGCCGTAGGTGATCCGCTCGTCGCCGAAGACGATGGCCTCGCGGTCGCCGTAGCGCACCGCCGCGTCAGCGAGCATCCGGCCGACGGTCCCTCCCGCGAACGGGTTGGATCCCATGACGGCCCGCTATTCTACCCTGAACAGCCGGGCGGCGTTTCGGTAGGCGACCTTCTCGGCCACCTCTGGCGTGAGCTCGCCGAGGATCCGGCGGGTCCACCCCATGAGGCGGTCGAGGATCGCCGACTCGAAGAGGCGCCTCGCCCACACGTCGATGCCCATGAGGAAGCGATCGGGATGCTTTTCGATGAGCGCCTTCCACCTCGGATCGAGCGGGCCGGACTCGGACGCCAGTTTCGGAGTCCGCGCATAGTGCATGCCCGAGAGGTCCACCATCAGGTTGGCGTTCCGTTTGAGCAGGCCCTCGATGACGCTGGGTTCGGCCTCTCCAGCGTGGGCGAGAACGATGACGGCCTTCGGGTGCTTCTGGAGGGCGGCCTCGAGCGCGGAAGCGGCCTCCACGGTCAGCTCGCAGTGGATGACGACGGGGACTCCGTGCTTGGCCGCGACCTCGAGCACCTGGCCGAACGCGGGGTCGTCGGCCCTCCGGTCGATCTTTCGGGATTCCTGGCGCACGTGGACCTCTCCAGCTGCGCGGTACGGCCCGGAGCCGAGGAGCGCGTCCAGCCTCGACGCCTGCCCCTGCCCCAGCGGGTCGGGAATGGGCGCGCCCTGGATGATGCGGTCAGGGTAGCGTTTGGCGGCGGCGGCGATCCATTCGACGTCCTGCTTCTGGACCGCGCCGACGCCCAGCAGGAGGACCTTGGCCACGTTGTGGCGCTTCATGGCCGCCACGTAGGCGTCCAGCACCTGGAGATTCGGCAGGTGCGAGTGCGCGTCAATGAGCGGGCCCTGGTACGGCGCCTGGGCCCCCGCCGGGGGAGCCGCGCACGGCAGAAGCAGCGCGAAGGCTAGGATGAAGGCCCCCCTCACCTTTATCCTCTCCCCCAGCAGGGGAGAGGGTAGGGTGAGGGCGATCACGCGGAGGTTTCCTTCCCGCCCTGGTTGAGGTGCCGCTCGAGGGCGTCGAGGAGGCGGACCAACGCCTCTTTTTCGGTGCGGCCCGTGGCGCTGACGCCCGGATACTCCACGGCCTTGGCCGCGAACTCGCCGCCTTCGTTCTGCTCGACGATGACCTCGAGCCGCATGGCGCGATGATATCATGGCAGGTAGTCCCGAGGGGCCCCTATGGAGCGACAATTCCCAGCGATCACGGACGAGGCCCTGGCCGAGCTCAGCCGCTTCATCGGGCAGCCGGTGCGCCGCCCCGAGCCCTACATCGAGGTGGCCACGCGCGACGCGATCCGCCACTGGGCCCACGGGATCGGCGACCGGAACCCCTTCTGGCTCGAGCACGGCGTGGCGCCGCCCACCATCCTCTTCGCGATGGATCGCATCGTGTCCGGGTACGTGGGCGGCCTCCCGGGCATCCACGCCATGTACGCCGGCACTGACTTCCGTTGGAGACTCCCGATTCGCGAAGGAGATCGCGTGGTGGGCGACAGCATGCTGCTCGCCCTGGTCGAGAAGGCCTCGACCTTCGCCAAGCGCGCCCTCCAGCAAACGTACCGCACGACCTTCACCAACCAGCGGGGCGAGCTGGTCTGCGAGGCCGACTCCTGGTGCTTCAGGACCGAGCGCGACACCGCCCGCGAGCGGCGCAAGTACGGGGCGGTGGCGCCGCAGCGGTACACGCCGGAGGAGATCGAGCGCATCAGGCACGCCTACCAAAACGAGGAGATCCGCGGCACCACCGCGCGCTACTGGGAGGATGTCCAGGTCGGCGACGAGCTCCCACCCGTGGTGAAGGGGCCACTCACCGTCACGTCGGTGATCGCGTTCCTCCAGGGGTGGGGGAGCCTCTACGTGCGCGCCCACGGGCTGGCCTTCGAGATGTTCGAGCGCCATCCGGCGCTCGGCATCCCCAACGCGTTCGGCGTGCCCGAGCCTCCCGAGCGCGTGCACTGGGACGAGGCGTTCGCGCGGGCGGTGGGCGTGCCGGGGGCGTACGATTACGGTCCCGAGCGCGTGGCCTGGCTCGGCCACCTGGTGACGAACTGGATGGGCGACGACGGTTTCCTTCGTCGGCTCAGCGTCCAGGTCCGGCGCCATAACCTGATCGGCGATACCACGTGGTGCCGAGGCGGGGTGGCCGCCAAGGCCATCGTGGAGAACAGGGGCGAGGTCACCCTGGATCTGACCGCCGTGAACCAGCGCGGCGAGAGCACCGCGGCGGGGCAGGCCACGGTGGTCCTCCCCCGGCGCTCGGCGTGACCCAGCCTGTATCCTTTGGCGCAATGTTTGTTGCCAGGTCGCGCGCTTGTTCGAGCGCGGGCTTCGCCCGCGCAACCCCCGGGGGGAGGAGTCGGAAGGGGGGCGAAGCCCCCCTCCGAGTAGAGACGTGAGCGCTGGAGCGCTCGCGGGCCTCAGGGTCGTCGAGCTCGGCGAGTTCATCTCCGCCCCGTACTGCGGCCGGCTCCTGGCCGGGCTGGGCGCCGACGTCATCAAGGTCGAGCCTCCCGAAGGCGACAGCGCACGTCGCCACGGCCCGTTTCCCCGCGACGGGCTTCACCCCGAACGGAGCGGCCTCTTCCTCGCGCTCAACGCGGGAAAGCGCGGCGTCACCCTGGCCCTCGATTCCTCCGACGGACGCCAGCACCTCGGGCGTCTGCTGGACGAGGCCGACGGCCTCGTGGAGAACCTCCCTATCGAGCGGCTTGAGGCCCTCGGCCTCATCCCCGAAGAGACGCGCCGGCGCTGGCCGCGCCTCGTCCACGTGTCCATCACGACGTTCGGCCGCCGCGGCCCCTACGCGCGGCTCTCGGGGCACGCGCTCCAGGCTTCGGCCGCCGGTGCGGCCAGCATCACGATCGGCGAGCCCGGGCGCGCCCCGTTGCCGCTGCCGGTCTCCCAGCCCGACTACCAGGGGGGCGTGAACGGCGCCATCGGCTTCTTGCTGGCCTGCTTCGCTCGTGAGCTCACGGGATACGGCCAGCACGTGGATGTCGCCACCGCCGACGTCGTCGCCTTCTACGGCGGGATCACATCCACGATGTACACGGCCCAGGGGATCCCGTGGCGGCGCGAGGGGCATCGCGCGTCGCGGTCGGGCGGGTACTACCCGTACACGATCCTCCCGTGCAAGGACGGCTACCTCTGCATGATCACCCGCTCGGGCCACCCGTGGAAAAAGTTCGTCGCGGCCATGGGCAGTCCAGCGTGGACGCGGAACCCCCGCTATCAGGACCGCGCGCGAATGGGCAGGGAATATCCGGATGAAGTGGACGCGCTCCTGGCCCCCTGGCTCGAGGAGCGCACCTCGGATGAGCTGCTGTGGATCTGCCGCGAGCGCGGCATCCCCTTCTCCGTGGTGCGGGACGCCGCGGGCGTCGCCGCCTGCCTCCAGTTAAGGGCGCGGGGCTTCTTCGTGGAGATCCATCACCCCGAGACGGGAGCGCTCCGCTATCCCGGCGCGCCCTGGAAGTTCTCGAAGACGCCGTGGCGCATCGACCGACCGGCCCCCCTCCTGGGTGAGCACACCCCGGAGCTGCCCCCGGAGTTCGGCGATTCACCCCGAAGCGATGCCGAACCTCGCGCTCGCGGGAGTGAGCAGGGGAGTGGCGCATGCGCGAGCGGAGGCGAGCCACCTTTGCGGGCACCCGCCCCTTGCGGGCGGGTCGCGGACCCACAGGCCAAGCCTCGCCCGCTCGACGGTGTGCGCGTGGTGGACTTCGGCTGGGTGGCCGTCGGCCCGGTCCTGGCCAGCGTGCTGTCGGACTTCGGCGCGGAGGTCATCAAGGTGGAATCGTCCCGGCGGCTCGACTACTGTCGGCTCATCCCGCATCCCGTGCTCGAGCGCGAGCGCCACGAGGACGCGTTTGCGTCGCGCGGCAGCGAGATCGACACCGTGCCGATGTTCCACAACTACAACCGCGGGAAGCTGGGCGTGACGGTGAACCTGCGTCACCCCGGCGCGGCGGCGCTCCTCACGCGCGTCGTCGCCACCGCCGACGTCGTGATCGAGAACTTCTCGCCGCGGGTCCTGAGGGAGATCGGCCTCCACTATGAGGCGCTGAGGGCCGCGCGCCCCGACCTCGTCATGATCTCGTGCTCGGCGGCGGGGCAGGATGGGCCCTGGAACGATCTCAAGACCTTCGCGCCCTCGTTGTCGAGCCTGGCGGGCCTCGAAGCGCTGATCGGCTATCCCGGCGAGCGCGTCCTGGGAGAGCTTGCGTTTGGCTATGCCGACCCCTCCAACGCCCACCACGGTTGCCTCGCGGTTCTCGCCGCGCTCTGGCATCGTCGCCGGACGGGCGAGGGCCAGTACATTGACATGTCGCAACTGGAGGCCACCGCGGGGCTGGCCATCGAGCCGTTGGTGGACTGGTTCATGAACGGGCGGTCCTGGGGCCCTCAGGGGAGCCGTCACCTCTCCATGGTTCCCCACGGCAACTACCCCTGCCGCGGCGCCGACGCCTGGGTGGCCATCGCCGTCGAGGACGATGCCACGTGGTCGGGTCTCGTGGGCGCCGTCGGATCGCCGGCGGGGCTGGACGAGCCGCGGTTCGCCACGCTGGCAGGCCGCCAGGCCCACTGCGCCGAGCTGGACGCCCGCCTCGCTGAGTGGACCCGGCAGCGCACGCCGTGGCAGGTGACGGAGACGCTCCAGCGCGCCGGGGTCGCGGCCTTCCCCGTCTTCGGCCTCGAGGAGCAGGCCCAGGACCCGCACTTTCAGGCGCGCGGGCTCCTGGCGCGACCCGAGCATCCGCGCATCGGCCCAATTTCCGTCTTCGCCCACCCGATCAAGCTCTCCGACACGCCGGGTGAGGTCCGGGCCACGGCGCCCATGCTCGGCGAGCACAACGGGAAGGTCTTTCAGGAGCTGCTCGGTCTCTCCACCGCCGAGATCGAGCGCCTAGGCGCCGAGGGGATCATTGCCTGACGGCTCCTGAAGTGCTATAAGGTGGTCGCTCCATCCTCCGCCACGCCAGAAAGGAGAACTCCGATGCGAAACCTACGCATGATCCCCCTCGTGCTGGCCGTCCTCGCCCTCGCGGTGCTCCTCCCGCCCGGCCCGGCGCCGGCCCAGCAGGCGACCTGGAAACTCCAGTCGCTCCTGAACCCCGGGTACATGGGGACCGACGCCGAGCTCTGGTTCGCCCAGGAAGTCGAAAAGCGGACCGGGGGGAAGGTGAAGATCACCGTGTACCCCGGGGCGGCCCTGGGCTTTGCCGGTCCCCGGATCATGACCGCGGTGGGGCAGGGGCTCCTCGAGGCCTCCCAAATGTGGGGGGCGCACGTCTCCGGCGACCTCCGGCTCGCCGAGATCATCGAGCTGCCCGGGCTGATCCCCTACGACATCCCGCTCAGGAAGAAGATCGTCCAGATGGTCCTCCCGGCCCAGGAAAGGGCGATGGATGGCTTCGGGGTGCTGCCATTCGCCTCGGGCCAGGTGGAGCCGCGGAACATCTACTCCCGCAAGCCCATCCGGAGCATCGCCGACCTCAAGGGCGTGAAGCTCCGGGCGCAGGGGATCGTGGAGACCGAGTTCACCAAGGCCATCGGCGCCACCCCTGTCACCCTGACGTGGGAGGAGGTCTACCCGGCCATGCAGCAGGGGGTCATCGACGCCTACTGGGTGACGCACAGCGCCACGTTCAACGCCAAGCTCCACGAGGTGGCCAAGTACTGCTACGAGGTGGGGCTGGGGGGCGCCAACTGGTTCGTCGTGGTGAA
>JACPCF010000040.1 GCA_016179965.1 Candidatus Rokuibacteriota bacterium
CGGGCCCGCTCGAGCTTCTGGCTCGTGAACAGATCGCCCTCGGCCATCGGCACCTCGCGGCGGAGGATCTTCTCCTGGCTCCGCACGTTTCCCGAGATGTTGATCCGCTCCACGAAGACCTCGGGGCCCTCGGTGATCTCGAATGTGAAGTTCACCTTTCGCGCTGCAATGTCCTGGGTCGTCACCGGGATGACATCGGCCGAGGCCCGCCCGATGGCGCTGTAGAGCGCGGTGATCCCGTTGAGGGACTCGCGGACTTTCGACCGCGAGAACACATCGCCCGGCTTCAGCCGGATCTGCCGCCGGACCTCCTCGATCGGCAGGACGTTCGTGCCGGTCACGTCCACGCCCCCGACGAAGAACTGCGGCCCCTCCACGACGACGATCTTGATGGTGACCCGGGCCCGCCCCCGGTCCACCTGAACGTCGGTGGATTCCACGCGGGCCTGAATGTACCCGTGGTCGTTATAGAGCTGGACGATGAGGTCGGCGTCCTGATCCAGGCGCTGGCGGTGGGCGACCCCCCGGAGGATGAAGTAGTACCGCTCCTGGGTCTGCATGACGGCCTTGATCTGCTTGGCAGAGAGTCCGCTGTTGCCTTCGATGACGATCTTGTCGATGGTCAGGCGCCGGCCCTCGTCGATCCTGAAGACGACCTTCACGTCTCCGTCAGGGAGCTTGTCGGTCTCGGGCGTGAGCTGAACCTCGTAGTACCCCTCCTCTTCGTAGTGGTCCTTCAGCTTCTCGAGAGCTTTCTGGACCTCCACGGGGTTATAGACCGTTCCGAGCTTCAGATCGATCTTCTCCTGGAGGGTCTTGGTGTCGATCTTCTTGTTGCCGGTGAACTCGATGTCGCGGATGAACGGGCGCTCGACGACCACGAAGGTCAGCTTGACGCCCCCCTCGAAGTCATCCACCTTGACCCGCACATCGTCGAAGTAGCCGAGGGCGAAGATCGATCGGATATCCTCCGACACCCGGGGTGGCAGGAAGGGCGACCCGACCTTGGTCTGAACGCGGCCGAGGATGACCGCCTCCTGGACGCGGCGGTTGCCCTCCACGGCGAGGTCCTTGACGATGATCTCCGGCTGTCCCTGCCCCCAGGCCGGGAGCAGGGCCGCCAGAACAAAAAAAATGGAGAGAAAAAACCTCCCCAGTCCGTTCATAGGCCGAGGCGTGTCCGTCTCCGTTGGGTTGGAAAACGGTGGGTGGCGTCCGGTCTAGTGCTCAGCAAGCTCCAGGGGCGCCTCCGCCGGCTCCCGCTCGCGGAAGACGAAGGACTCCCCTTCACTGTCGACCTCGATCCGCATTCCCTCCGAGAACTGCCCCCGCACGATGGCTTCGGCCAGGGGGTCTTCGATGTGCTTCTGGATGGTGCGCCGGAGCTGTCGAGCGCCGTACGTCGCATCGTACCCCTTCTGCACCAGCAGCTCCTCAGCGCCCGGCGTTAAGACAATCTGGATCCCCTTCTCGGCGAGCTGCTTGTCGATGCGGTTGATCATGAGCCGGACAATCCCCTTGATGTGGTCGACGGAGAGGGGGTGGAACACGACGACATCGTCGATGCGGTTGAGAAACTCGGGGCGGAACGCGCGCTTGAGCTCCTCGATCACGCGCCCCTTCATTCGCTCGTAGGACTCGTCCTGCGACTCCTGGAGGAACCCCGGCTGCGTGCGCTTGCCGATCAGCTGGGTCCCGAGGTTGGAGGTCATGATCAGGATCGTGTTCTTGAAATCCACCACGTGGCCGAGCGAATCGCTGAGCCGGCCGTCGTCGAGCACCTGGAGCAGCATGTTGAACACGTCCGGATGGGCCTTCTCGATCTCGTCGAAGAGCACGACGGAGTACGGCCGCCGCCGCACCTTCTCCGTCAGCACGCCCCCCTCCTCGTAGCCCACGTAGCCCGGCGGGGCCCCCAGGAGGCGCGACACGGAGAACTTCTCCATGTACTCTGACATGTCGATCCGGATCAGGGCGTTCTCGTCGCCGAACAGGAATTCGGCCAGGGCGCGCGCCAACTCGGTCTTCCCCACGCCGGTGGGGCCGAGGAAGATGAAGGACCCCACGGGCCGCTTGACGTCCTTGAGCCCGGCGCGGGAGCGCCGGATGGCTCGGGCCACGGCCTTGAGGGCGTCGTCCTGGCCGATGATGCGGCCGTGGAGCGCCTCCTCCATCCGCGCCAGCTTCGCCGACTCCTTCTCCTCCAGCTTCGAGAGGGGGATTCCCGTCCAGCGCGAGACGATGAACTCGATGTCCTCCTCCCCGACGCTGGACTGGGCCTTGCCCTTCCGCTTCTCCCACTCCCGCTTGAGCTCGTCGCCGCGGCTCCTCAGATGCTTCTCCTTCTCCCTGAGGGAGGCAGCCTTTTCGAACTCCTGGGCCTCCAGGTACATGTCCTTTTCCCGGACGACCCGCTCGATCTCCTTTTCCAGCTCCTTGATCTCGGGGGGCGGCGTCAGGGCCATCAGCCGGGTCCGCGAGGAAGCCTCGTCGATGACGTCAATGGCCTTGTCGGGGAGGTGTCGCTCGGTGATGTACCGGTCCGCCAGCTTCACGGCGGCGTCGATCGCCTCGTCGGTGATCTTCACCCGGTGGTGGGCCTCGTACTTGTGGCGGAGCCCGCGGATGATCTCGATAGCTTCGGTCACCGAGGGGGCGCGGACGATGATGGGCTGGAACCGCCGCTCCAGCGCCCCGTCCTTCTCGATGTACTTCCGGTACTCATCGAGCGTAGTGGCGCCGATCGTCTGGATCTCCCCGCGGCTGAGGGCGGGCTTGAGCATGTTCGAGGCGTCGATGGCGCCCTCCGCCGCCCCCGCTCCGATGAGGGTATGGAGCTCGTCTAGGAAAAGGATCACGTTCTCGGACTGGCGGATCTCCTTCATCACGGCCTTGAGGCGCTCCTCGAACTGGCCACGGTACTTCGTGCCAGCCACGAGCGCCCCCAGGTCCAGCTGGAGCAGCCGCTTGTTCACGAGCACGTCGGGCACGTCGTGGTTGACGATCTTCTGGGCCAGCCCCTCGACGATGGCCGTCTTGCCCACGCCCGGCTCGCCGATGAGCACGGGATTGTTCTTGGTCCGGCGGGAGAGCACCTGGATGACCCGCTCGATCTCCATCTCCCTGCCGATGACCGGATCGAGCTTCCCCTCCCGGGCCAACTGGGTCAGGTCCCGGGCGAACTCGTCCAGCACGGGGGTCTGAGAACGCTTCTTGGGGCGGGGGTAGTACTGGTCGCCCAGGAGGGCCAGCGTCTCCTGGCGCACTTCGTCCAGCCGGGCGCCCAGGGACTCGAGGATCTTGGCGGCGATGCACTGCCCCTCCTTCATGAGGCCGAGGAGCAGGTGCTCGGTGCCGATGTAGTTGTGGCCGAGCTGGCGGGCCTCTTCGATCGAAAGCTCGAGGACGCGTTTGGCCTGAGGGGTGAAGGGCACCTCCCCGAAGGTGAGGGTCTTGGGGAAGCCGGCGAGGGCTCTTTCGACCTCAGCCTTGACGGTCTCGAGCCGGAGGCCCAGCCGCTGGAGCACGGCGGTGGCGATCCCCTCCCCGTCCCGGATAAGCCCCAGGAGGATGTGCTCGGTTCCGACGAAATCGTGACGGAACCGCCCCGCTTCCTCCCTGGCCAGGATGATGACCCGCCGCGCACGCTCCGTAAATCGCTCGAACACTGGTCTCTCCTACCGGGTCTTGCCCGGGTTTTCCTTCCCGGACAGCGGTTTAGCCAGATTATATCCCAGGGGGGAGGCCCCTCCTAGCCTTTTCTTCCGAGGCGGAACTAACCCCGTGAAAGCCTTGAGCAAACGATCCGGACCCTATCCATCTGTTCGCCTCGGACGGCGGGGCCCCAGCCCCGCGACGTCCTGCGGCTCGCCCTACTAGACCTCCAGGGTCCAGCCGCGTGTGTCGGGGACCCGGCCGTACTCGATATCCACGATCCCCTGGTACAGGCGCTGGGTCAGCTCGCCGATCCGTCCCCCATTGATGACGGTGCGCTCGCCCCTGTACGCGAGCTCCCCGACCGGAGAGATCACCGCGGCGGTGCCCGTGCCCCAGGCCTCGCGGAGCTTCCCGTTGCGGGCGGCGGCGATCACCTCGTCGATCCCGATCTGCCGCTCGGACACGGCAATCCCCCACTCCCTGAGGAGGGTCAGCGCCGAGTCACGGGTCACGCCGGGGAGGATCGTGCCGCCGAGGGGCGGCGTGACGATCTCATCCCCAAGCCGGAACATGATGTTCATGGTCCCCACTTCCTCGACGTGCCGCCGGTGGAGGCCGTCCAGATAGAGAACCTGGGTGAACCCCGCGTGGTGCGCCTCCTCCGCCGGGAGGAGGCTCGCGGCGTAGTTGCCGCCGGTCTTCGCGTCGCCCACCCCGCCCGGCACCGCGCGGACATACTTCTCCATCACGAGGATCTTGACCGGGTTCATGCCCTCGGGGTAGTACGCCCCGACGGGCGACAGGATCACAAAGTAGACGTACGACTTCGCCGGCCGGACGCCCAGGAACGGCTCCGTGGCGATGATGGTCGGCCGGACGTAGAGCGACGTGCCGACGCTCGACGGCACCCAGTCCCGCTCGAGCCCGACCAGCTCGACGAGGGAGCGCAGCGCGAAGTCGGGGTCTACTTCGGGGATACATAGGCGCCGGGCGGAGCGGTTGAGCCGCTCGACGTGCTTCTGCGGACGAAACAGGCGCACCTTCCCGTCCACGCCGCGGAAGACCTTGAGCCCCTCGAAGATGGCCTGCGCGTAGTGAAGCACCGCGGTAGCCGGGTCCAGGGTCAGGGGGCCGTAGGGCTCGATGCGCGGGTCATACCAGCCCTTCTCCTCCTGGAAGTCCGCCAGGAACATGTGATCGGTGAAGACCGTGCCGAACGCGAGCTCGCTGTCCTTCGGCTTCGGCTTCTTGGTGGCCGCCCGGGTGATCCTGATCGCCTCGCTCATGGCCCCCCTCCCGCGTCCATTCTATGCCCGATCCGAGTCGTGGTCACTCGCTGATTCCACCCCATTCATCTGCTCGCCTCGGACGGCGGGGAGCGTCGGATTTCGCTCGCCTCGCCCGCTGGGGCCCCAGCCCCAGGCCGGTCTGCGGCTCGCCCTGCGGCCCGGCGACGTCCTGCGGCTCGCCCTACGGCCAGGGCACGGCGCGCCCGTCCACGAGCCGGTATTCCCGGTCGGCCTTCCGCGCCAGGTCCTGGTTGTGGGTGGCGATGACGAAGGTGAGCCCGCGCTCCGCCTGGAGCCTGAGGAAGAGGTCGAAGATCACCTCGCTGGTCTTGGGGTCCAGGTTGCCGGTGGGCTCGTCGGCGAGGACGAGCCGCGGCCGGTGCATCACGGCGCGGGCGATGGCGACGCGCTGCTGCTCCCCGCCCGAGAGTTCCCCCGGCCGGTGGTTGAGGCGGTCGCCGAGCCCCACCTCGTGGAGGGCATCGGCGGCGCGGGCTCGCGCCTCTTCCCACGGCAGCCGCAGGAGCAGCGCGGGAAGCATCGCGTTCTCCAGCGCCGTCATCTCCCCCAGCAGATTGTAGAACTGAAAGATGAAGCCGACTTCCGTGCGGCGAAAGCGGGCCAACCCGCTTTCGGACCGCGCGAAGACGTCCTCCCCGTCGAAGAGGACCTGGCCGGCGGTGGGGCGATCGAGGGCGCCGAGGAGGTGGAGCAGCGTTGACTTTCCGACGCCCGACGCCCCGACAAGGGCGACGACCTCGCCTTTGGTCACCGACAGGGTCACGCCCTTGAGCACGCGGACCACCTCGGGGCCGCCCCGGTACTCCTTCTCGAGGTCGCGCACCGCCACGAGCTCACTCATAGCGGAGGACCTCCACCGGATCCAGCCGGGCCGCCCGGCGCGCGGGCAGCAGCGTGAAGGCGAACGAGATCAGGAGCGTCGACCCGATGATCAGCCCGAAGTCGCTCCAGGTGAGCTTCATCGGGAGATAATCGATCTGGTACACGTCCCCGGCCAGCCGGATGATCCGGTACGTGTTCTGCACCCAGATCAGGCCCAGCCCGACCAGGCTCCCCGCCACGGTCCCCACGAGCCCGATGAGCATCCCCACCAAAAGGAAGACGGCGCCCACGCTCCCGGCCGGGGCTCCCATCGCCTTCAGAATGCCGATCTCCTTCCGCTTCTCCGCCACCAGGAGGACCAGATGACCGATGATCGCGAAGGCCGCCACCAGCACGATGATCGTCACGATGATGAAGAGCGCCAGCTTCTCCAGCTGGAGGGCGTTGAAGAGGTTCCGGTTCATCTCCATCCAGTCCCGGATCAGGTAGGGGAAGCCGAGCCGCTGGGCGATGGCCCGGGCGATCGCCTTGGCCTCGAAGGGGTCTCGCAGCTTGACCTCGATCCCGGTCACGCGGTCGCCGAGCCCGGCGAACTCCCGCGCCGCCGCCAGGGTCACGAAGGCCAGGGAGGAATCGTACTCGTACATGCCCACTTCGAAGGTGCCGGCCACGGTGAACCGCCGCATCTTCGGGACCATGCCGACCGCCGTGAGAGCGCCCTGCGGGGAGATCACGGTTACGCTCTCCCCCGGAATGACGCCGAGGGTTCGGGCCAGCTCTCGACCCAGGATGATCGCGGGATCGCCCCCGCTCAGCTCCAGGGGCTCGAGGCTTCCCATCTTCATCTGCCGGGCGACGTCCCTCCGGACCGACTCGCTGGCGAAGTCCACGCCGCGGACCAGCCCGCCCGTGGCGCCGCCCCCCGAGACGGTGAAGAGCGCTTGCTGCATCACGAACGGCGCCGCCGACCTGACGCCGGGGACGCCCCTGACCCGGTCCAGGAGGGTCCCGGCGTCGCGCATCCCCCGCCCGCTGCCCTCGAAGACCAGGATGTGGGGGTTGGCGGCGATGATCTTGTCCCGGATGCCGTCCTGGAACCCCGTCATGACGGCGAGGACGACGATCAGCGCGCTCACGCCCAGAAACACGCCGCCGACCCCGATCCAGACGAAGAGCGACAGGTTGGTGCGGTGGCCCCGGGCGCGCAGGTACCGGAGCCCCAGGAACAACTCCAGGGGAAGCCCCCGCCGACTCAGGGCTCGGTCTCCGGTCGAAGCTGCGGGAACAGGATGACGTCGCGGATCGAGGGCTGGTCGGCGAAGAGCATCACGAGCCGGTCGATGCCGATCCCCTCCCCCGCCGTCGGTGGCATGCCGTACTCGAGGGCGCGCACGAAGTCGCGGTCCACCCAGTGCGCCTCCTCGTCGCCGCGGGCGCGCTCGGCGGCCTGCTGGGTGAAGCGCTCCAGCTGCTCCTCGGGGTCGTTCAGCTCGCTGAAGGCGTTGGCGAGCTCCAGGCGCGCGATGAAGAGCTCGAACCGATCGACCAGGGCCGGGTTGTCCCGGTTGCGCTTGGAGAGCGGCGAGAGCTCGACCGGGAACTCGATGACGAAGGTCGGCCGCACGAGCGTGGGCTCGACGAGCGTTTCGAAGAGGGCCTTCCAGTGCTTCGCCCGCGTCCCGGCCGGATCGACGTGGCCCACACGACCCTGCGCCGGGCCGCGGATCAACTCCCAGGGATCGGTCTCCGGCGTCACCGGCACCCCCAGCTCCCGGGCGATCGCCTCGTGAAATCTCACCCGCTGCCAGGGCGGCATGAGGTCGATCCGCTCTCCCTGGTAGGTCAGCGTCAAGGAGCCGAGAAGAGTCTGAGCGAGATGACAGACGAGCGTTTCCGTCAGCTCCATCAGGTCGCCGCAATCGGCGTAGGCCTGGTAGAACTCCAGCATCGTGAACTCGGGGTTGTGCTCGGTGGAGATCCCCTCGTTCCTGAAGTTGCGGTTGATCTCGTAGACCCGATCGACGCCCCCGACGACGAGCCGCTTCAGGTAGAGCTCCGGGGCCACGCGGAGGTAGAGGTCCAGATCCAGCGCGTTG
>JACPCF010000041.1 GCA_016179965.1 Candidatus Rokuibacteriota bacterium
AGCTCCATGAGGCGCTTGAGCCGGTTGTTCCGGTTGATGACGCGGCGGTAGAGGTCGTTGAGGTCCGAGGTGGCGAACCGGCCACCGTCCAGGGGCACCAGCGGCCGCAGCTCGGGCGGAATGACCGGGATCACCTCGAGGATCATCCACTCCGGCTGGTTGCCGGACTTGATGAAGGCCTCCATGACCTTGAGCCGCTTGACGATCTTCTTGCGCTTCTGCACCGAGGTCTCGCCCAGCATCTGGGCCCGCAGCTCGTGCGCCAGGCTCTCCAGATCCATGTCGCGGAGCAGCTCCCGGATGGCCTCGGCGCCCATGCCGACCTTGAACGCGTCGGGTCCGTGCTCGTCCGCGAGCTTCCGCGCCTTGTCCACGGTCAGGAGGTCCTTCTTCTTCAATCCGGGCACCCGCCCCGGATCCACCACCACGTTCTCCTCGAAGTAGAGAATCTTCTCCAGCTCGCGGAGGGACATGTCCAGGAGCTGGCCGATGCGGCTCGGCAGGCCCTTGAAGAACCAGACGTGCGAGACGGGCGAAGCCAGCTCGATGTGGCCCATGCGCTCGCGGCGCACCCGGGCGCGCGTGACCTCGACCCCGCACTTGTCGCAGACCACGCCGGCGAACTTCATCCGCTTGTACTTCCCGCAGGCGCACTCGTAGTCCTTGGTGGGGCCGAAGATGCGGGCGCAGAACAAGCCATCCCGCTCCGGCTTGAACGTCCGGTAGTTGATGGTCTCCGGCTTCTTGACCTCGCCGTGCGACCAGGAACGGATCTTTTCGGGCGACGCCAGCCGGATCCGGATGGCGTCGAACGTGATGGGCTTCGGATGCCGGTCGAGGAGTCCCCACAGGTCCTTGGTGGGCTTCTCCTCCCTGAGCAGGCTGCCCAGCGGGCGATCCGTCAACATTCGTGAGCCTCCTTTTCCCCTACTTCTTGCCGTTCTTCTGCACGAGCTCGACGTCGAGGGCCAGGCTCTTCAGCTCCTTCACCAGCACGTTGAAGGATTCCGGAGTGCCCGGCTCGAGGAAGTTCTCGCCCTTGACGATGGCCTCGTAGATGCGGTTCCGTCCCTCCAGGTCGTCGGACTTGACGGTGAGCATCTCCTGTAGCGTGTGCGCCGCGCCGTAGGCTTCCAGGGCCCAGACCTCCATCTCGCCGAAGCGCTGGCCCCCGAACTGCGCCTTGCCGCCCAGCGGCTGCTGGGTGACGAGGGAGTAGGGGCCGATGGAGCGGGCGTGCATCTTGTCCTCCACGAGGTGGGCCAGCTTCATCATGTAGATCTGTCCGACGGTGACCTCCTGGTGGAACGGCTTGCCGGTGCGCCCGTCGTAGAGCGCCGTCTTCCCCGACGTGGGGAGCTTCGCCCCTTTCAGGAGCCCCTTGATCTCCTCCTCCGTGGCGCCGTCGAAGACGGGGCTCGCCACCCAGAGCCCGAGCGCCCGGGCGGCCCAGCCGAGGTGGGTTTCCAAAATTTGGCCGACGTTCATCCGCGAGGGCACGCCGAGCGGGTTCAGCACGATCTCCACCGGGATCCCGTCGGGCAGGTAGGGCATGTCCTCCTCGGGGAGCACCCGCGAGACCACGCCCTTGTTGCCGTGGCGGCCCGCCATCTTGTCGCCGACCGAGAGCTTGCGCTTGACCGCGACGTACACCTTCACCGTCTTGATAACCCCCGGCGCCAGGTCGTCGCCCCGGCGGAGGCGGGCAATGCGCTCGTCCAGCATCGTCTCGTAGATCGAGATCTGCTCCCCGGCCAGCTCCTCGATCCGCTTGATGTTGGCGGCCAGGCCGTCGTCCTCCTTGACCCGGATCTTCTTCAGCTCGTTCCAGGAGAAGTTGTCCAGGTAGGGGCGCTCAATCCGGTCGCCCTTCTTCCCGAGTTTCTTCTTGTTGGTCGGATCCACCAGGTCCTGGGTCAGCGTCTTCCCGACCAGGAGGTTCTTCAGCTTCTGGTCGCGCTCCATCTCGACCATCGCGATCTCGTCCTGGTAGTCCTTCTCGAGACGGCTCACCTCCTCCTCCTCGATGGACTTGGCCCGCTCGTCCTTGTCCACGCCGCGGCGGGAGAAGACCTTCACGTCCACCACGGTGCCCTCGATCCCCGGCGGCACCGTGAGCGAGGTGTCCCTGACGTCGCCGGCCTTTTCCCCGAAGATGGCCCGGAGCAATTTCTCCTCCGGCGTGAGCTGGGTCTCGCCCTTCGGGGTGATCTTCCCCACCAGGATGTCGCCGGCCTTCACCTTGGCCCCGATCCTCACGATGCCGGATTCGTCAAGATCTTTGAGCGCCTCCTCGGAGACGTTGGGGATGTCGCGGGTGATCTCCTCCTTGCCGAGCTTCGTGTCGCGCGCCTGGCCCTCGAACTCCTCGATGTGGATCGAGGTGTAGCGGTCCTCCTTGACCAGCCGCGCCGAGACCAGGATGGCGTCCTCGAAGTTGTACCCGCCCCACGGCATGAAGGCGACGAGGACGTTCCGCCCGAGGGCGAGCTCCCCTTGGTCTGTCGCCGGCCCGTCAGCGATCACTTCGCCGGCCGGCACGCGCTGCGCCTTGCGCACGATGGGGCGCTGGTTGATGCAGGTGTTCTGGTTGGAGCGCTGATACTTGGTCAGGTTGTAGATGTCCAGCGGCAGGTCCTGCACCGGGTCGGTCTTCTTCGACCGGCTCTCCGCGCGCACGACGATCCGGTCCGCCGACACGTACTCCACGACGCCCTGGCGCTTGGCCAGGACAACGGCGCCCGAGTCCCGGGCCACGATGTGCTCCATCCCGGTGCCGACCCACGGCGCCTCGGGCTGGAGCAGCGGCACGGCCTGGCGCTGCATGTTGGAGCCCATGAGCGCCCGGTTGGCATCGTCGTTCTCGAGGAACGGGACCATCGAGGCGGCGACGGACACCAGCTGCTTGGGGGACACGTCCATGAAGTGGATTTCCTCAGGAGGCAGCATCTTGAACTCGCCGCCCTTCCGCGCCGAGACGCGGTCCCGCACGAACCGGTTCTGCTTGTCCAGCTCGGCGTTGGCCTGCGCGATCACGTACTGCTCCTCCTCGAGCGCCGTCAGGAAGACGATCTCGTCGGTCACCCGCCCGTTGACGACCTTCCGGTACGGCGTCTCGATGAAGCCGAACTCGTTGGTCCGGGCGTAGGTCGAGAGCGAGGAGATCAGCCCGATGTTGGGACCTTCAGGCGTCTCAATGGGGCAGATGCGCCCGTAGTGAGTCGGGTGGACGTCGCGCACCTCGAAGCCGGCGCGCTCGCGCGAGAGCCCGCGGGGCCCGAGGGCGCTGAGCCGCCGCTTGTGGGTCAGCTCGGCCAGCGGGTTCGTCTGGTCCATGAACTGGCTCAGCTGCGAGGAGCCGAAGAACTCCTTGACCACTGCCGACACGGGCTTCGCATTGATCAGGTCGTGGGGCATGAGGTTCGCAATGTCCGAGATGGACATCCGCTCCTTGACCGCCCGCTCCATCCGCGTCAGGCCGACCCTGAACTGGTTTTCGAGGAGCTCTCCGACGGAGCGCACCCGCCTATTGCCGAGGTGATCGATGTCGTCGGTGGGCTTGGAGCCCAGCTTTACCTGCAACAGGTGGCGGACGACGGCCACTACGTCGTCGCCCCGGAGCGTCCGGGCGTTGAGCGGGGCGTTGATCCCCAGCTTCTTGTTGATCATGAAGCGCCCCACGCGGGCCAGGTCGTAGCGGCGGGGATCCATAAACATCCCCCGGAACAGCGCCCGCGCCGACTCGACCGTGGGCGGATCGCCCGGCCGGAGGCGGCGGTAGATCTCCACCAGCGCCTCGTCGGGATCCTTGAAGTGATCCTTGGCGTCCCGGCCGAGGGTCTCGTAGATGGAGGCGTCCACCTTCCCCGGGGTCAGCGCCAGGAGCTTGAAGGGGGCGACCCGGCGGGCCATGAACGTCCGGAGGTGGTCCGCCTTGATCTCCTGGTTGACTTCGAGCAGGACCTCGCCCGTCTCCTGGTCCACCACGCGGCTGCCGGTCCGCCGGCCCTCGAGCTCTTCGGCGCGCACCGGAATCCGATCGACGTGGGCCTCCCGGAGCTGCTCGATGATCTTGCGGGTGAGCTTCTGTCCGGCCTGGATCATGGGCTCCTTGTGGCGGGGCGGCCGGATATCCTCGGCCACCTTTTCGTCCACGTGGATCTCGGGGTGGAGCCGCTTCCACGCCAGCCCGTTCTCCAGCGCCAGCACCTCCTCCTGGTAGTAGAAGAGCGCCAGGATCTCTTCGTCGCTCAGGATGTCCTGGGGCTTGTGGCAGCCGCGCTCGAGGAACCAGAACGCCCGGAGAAACGCCGTCGCCGACATCTTCCGGCGACGGTCTACCCGGACGTGGAGGATGTCATTGGCGTCGAAGTCGAACTCCAGCCAGGAGCCCCGGTAGGGGATCACCCGCGCGGAATAGAGGAGCTTCCCCGACGCCACGGTCTTGCCCTTGTCGTCGTCGAAGAAGACGCCGGCCGACCGCTGGAGCTGCGAGACCACCACCCGCTCGGTGCCGTTGATGATGAAGGTGCCTTTCTCGGTCATCAGCGGGAGCTCGCCGAGGTACACCTCCTGCTCCTTGATGTCGCGCACGGCCCGGGTCTTGGCCTCCTTGTCCTGCTCGTACACGATGAGGCGCAGCGTCAGCTTGAGCGGGATCGCGAAGGTCATCCCCCGGTCGTGGCACTCCTCGACGCTGTACTTGGGATCCCCGAAGTGGTAGTTCACGAACTCCAGCGAGGCGTTCTGGTTGTAATCCGTGATCGGGAACACGGACTTGAACACCGCCTGGAGCCCCATGTCCTCCCGGCGCTCGGGCGAAACGTCCTTCTGCAGAAACGCCTCGTAGGAACCCTTCTGGACCTCGATGAGGTTCGGAATCTCAACGATGGACGGGATCTTCCCGAAGTCCTTCCGGGTCCGGCGCCCGCACTGCATCATTCCTGCCATACGTTCTCCTCTACTTGATCTCGATGGTGGCCCCGACCTCTTCGAGCTTCTTCTTCATCTCCTGGGCTTCCGCCTTCGACACCTTCTCCTTCACCGGCTTGGGCGCGTCGTCCGCGACGGACTTGGCCTCCTTGAGTCCCAGCCCGGTGAGCTCGCGCACCACCTTGATGACCTGGATCTTCTTGTCGCCCGAGGCGGTCAGGATCACGTCGAACTCCGTCTTCTCCTCCTCCGCCGCCGCGGCGCCAGGAGCCGCCCCCGGCGCGGTGCCCGGAACCGCCGTCACCGCGACCGGCGCGGCAGCCGACACGCCCCACTTCTCCTGCAGCAGCTTGGAGAGCTGCGCGGCCTCCAGCAGGGTCAGCTTGTCGAGTTGTTCGGCGACCTGCTCAACGGTTGCCATCGGTCATTCCTCCTTGGCTTGAGTCGTTACCCGGCAGCGCCCTTGCCGCGCTGCTGCAGGATGTAGAGGAGCTCGCGGTGCGGCGCCGTCAGCAGGCCAACCAACCGAGCCAGGGGACCCTGGATGGCGCCCGCCAGCTGCGCCCGCAACGCGTCCTTCGACGGAAGATCGGCAAGCGCCTTGATCTCGGCGGGGGGCAGGACGTGCCCTTCGACGTACCCCATCTTGATCGTCAGCGCCTGGTTCGTCTTGGCGAAGGCCTGGAGCGCCTTGGCAACGGCGACGGGATCCTGCTTGGAGATCACGAGCCCCGTCGGACCTTTCAGGTGCGGCCCGAGCCCGTCCAGCGGGGACCCCTGGAGGGCTCGCCGCGCCAGCCGGTTCTTCACCACCTTGTACTCCGCCGCCACCGTCCGGAGCTGCTTCCGCAGCTCGGACAGTTGCTGAACCGTGAGGCCCCGGTACTCGGTCAGCACCGCGGCCTTCACCCCAGTGAGCCGGGCCTTCAGGCTCTCCACTTCCTGGATCTTCGCTCCGGTCGGCACGCCTCGCTCCTTACTTCTTGAACAGGTTGGCGATGCGCTGGACATCCACGCGAATCCCCGGCCCCATCGTGGAGGAGACCGTGAGGGAGCGCAGATACTGCCCTTTCGAGGCGGCGGGCTTGGCCCGCATGATGGCCTCGATGAGCGTCATCGCGTTGGCCACGAGTTGCTCGACGCTGAACGACTTCTTGCCGATCGGGACGTGGGCGTTCCCCGCCTTCTCCACCCGAAACTCCACCTTCCCACCCTTGACCTCGCGCACGGCGCGGGCGATATCGAACGTCACCGTCCCCAGCTTGGGGTTCGGCATGAGGCCCCGGGGACCTAGCACCTTCCCCAGCTTCCCCACCTGCCCCATGAGGTCCGGCGTCGCGATGGTGGAATCGAACTCCATCCACCCCCCCTGGATCTTCTCGATGAGATCCTCGGCGCCGACGTAATCCGCCCCCGCCTCTCTGGCCTCCCGCTCCTTCTCGCCCTTGGCGAACGCGACGACGCGCACGGTCCTGCCCGTCCCGTGGGGGAGGACGACCGCGCCGCGGACCATCTGGTCGGCATGCTTGGGGTCCACCCCCAGGTGAAACGCGACGTCCACGCTTTCGTCGAACTTCGCCGCGGGCGCCTTCTTGAGCGTGGCGATGGCCTCCTCGACGGTGTACGCCTTCGCCCTGTCGATCAGCGCGACCGCCGCCTTGTACCGCTTCGCCAGTGCCGGCATCCTCGAGTCCTCCCTACTCGACTTCGATGCCCATGCTGCGGGCCGTGCCCTCGATGATCCGCATCGCGGCCTCGAGCGAATTGGCGGTGAGGTCCGGAAGCTTGGTCTGGGCGATCTCGCGGACCTGGGCCCGGGTCACCTTGCCGATCTTGTCCCGGTGCGGGACCGCCGAGGCCTTGGCGATCCCTGCGGCGCGCTTCAGCAGCACGGCCGCGGGGGGCGTCTTCACCACGAAGGAGAAGGACCGGTCCTGGTAGATCGTCACGACGACCGGAAGGATCAGCCCCTCCTGGGACGCCGTCTGGGCGTTGAACCCCTTGCAGAATTCCATGATGTTCACGCCGTGCTGGCCCAGCGCCGGGCCGACGGGCGGGGCCGGATTGGCCTTGCCGGCCGGGATCTGGAGCTTGACAACGGCCTGCACCTTCTTCATTAGAGGCGCTCCACCTGGTAGTACTCGATTTCAACCGGGGTCAGCCGGCCGAGCAGCCCAACCATCACCTTCAGCCGGCCCCGCTCCGGATTCACATCCTCGATGGTCCCCATGAAGTTGACGAACGGCCCCTCGATCACGCGCACCTTGTCGCCCTTGGAGAAGACGGCCTTCGGCTTCGGCTTCTCGGCCCCCTCCTCCATCTGACGGAGGATCTCCTCCACCTCTTCCTGGGGGAGGGGAACGGGCCGGGCCCCCGAGCCCACGAACCCCGTCACCTTCGGGGTGCTCCGGACGAGGTGCCACGTCTCATCCGTCAGCTCCATCTCGACGAGGACGTAGCCGGGGTAGAACTTCTGGGAACTGATCCGCTTCTGGCCCTTGCGCACCTCCACGACCTCTTCGACGGGTACGACCACCCGGGTGATCTGATCCTGCAGGCCGAAGATCCTGGCGCGCTGCTCGATCGCCGCCGCGACCTTGTTCTCGAACCCCGAGTAGGTGTGCACGACGAACCACAGCTTGGTGCTGGTCTCGTTGCTCATTTCAGAATCACTCCCACGATCCGGGCCAGTCCCAGGTCCACCACCCAGAGAAAGACGGCGAGAACGCCCGTGACGACCAGCACGACCGCCGTGGAGTTGACGATCATCGGCTGGCTCGGCCAGTTCACCTTCCGGAACTCGGCCATCACCTCTCTCAAGAACTGCTGGATCCGCCCCAAAAATTCCATTGCCGCTCTCGCTATCGAAGATGGCAGGCGTGGAGGGATTCGAACCCCCATCCCCCGGATTTGGAGTCCGGTGCTCTAGCCGTTAGAGCTACACGCCT